>JAIORB010000040.1 GCA_021108325.1 Bacteroidales bacterium
CTCCCGGTTCAAAAAGTGTAGTTTGAGCAATAGCCGTTGAATCCAGAAAATCTGTAACCGTAACTGAATATAACCCCGCTGATAATCCTGTAGCAGTTGAATCATTTAATGTTCCATTATGACTCCAGGTATAACTATATGGCGCTGCTCCAAAATATGGAGTTACTATTAATTGCCCATCACTTGACCCGTTACATGTTATATGATCAGTTGAAGTAAAAGCAATTGTAAATTCAGGTTTGTATTTTGCTAATAATAAAACACTACTCCCAGGAGTAGGATTATTATATGTACTATCTCCAACTTGTACTGTTGTTGATTTAAAAAACCCTCCTAAATATGCAAAATTCTGATTGTCAATTGATATTGAGGTTCCAGAATCATTATAATCCGAACCTTCTACTGATTTAGCTCGAATCGTTATTCCATCTCTATTTATAACGCCTATAAAAATATCTTCTATACTAGGTCCACTGGAGTTTAAAGTATCTTGATCAAAAATAATTTGATCTGTAAAATACCCGGTAAAATATATAAATCCATCGTTATAGTCAATTCCACGAGCTCTTTCTTCTCCAGTCCCTCCGTAACTTTTTGCCCATATTAAATCTCCTCCTTTTTGATATTTAAAAACAAAAACATCTCTACTCCCTTTATTTATTAATGTATGCGACACTTCACTTATTGTAGAGTCTACAACCATACTTGTTCCTTCAAAATATCCGGTATAGTAAATATTCCCATAATTATCGCTTGTAATTGCTCCTGTTTTCATTTCATCTGCTGCTACTGAACGTCGTAGCCATATACCATTACCATTATCAGAATTAATTTTATATAAAAAAACATCTGTATTTGAAAGGTTTTCACTTATCTCATTCCCTGTATCGAAAAAGACTGTATCTTGAAAATCCCCATTTATATAATATCCGTCTGTATAAGCTCTAATAGTAGTTATTCTAGAAAATGAATCTTTTGTTTTAATATCCTTGCTCCAAATTAAATCTCCATTATTATCTAATTTAACAAGATAAATACCATTTGTATTTTTATATTTATCCGTTATGATATCTACAGAATCTTTATAATAACCTCCATAAATTATATCTCCATTCTCCTCAATATCTATACTAGTTCCATATTGGTTAGCAGGATTACTTGCTATCTTTTTTGCCCAATTAAGTGTTCCTAAACTACTATATTTCGCTAAAAAAGAATCATATAAACCATCTGAAACCAAGGTGTCAGTATCAGAAAATCCACACTTCTCTTTAAAAGATCCTGCAATATAAATTGACCCATCACTTGAAATATTTAAATCATATGAAAGATCTATTGAAGAACCTCCAATAGATTTGATCCACAAAAGTTGAAAATCGTTATCATATTTTGCTAAAAACATATCAAACAAATCTGCTGTATATGGAGGCGATGTATTTAAGGTACCTCTATAATAACCAAATACAATAATTCCATCATTAACTTTTTCTGAATTTGTTATGGTTATATTAATGGAACTCTCAAGTATTGTTGAAGCCACAAATTCCTGTGCATTTAGACTTTTATTAAAACCAATAAACGGAATTATCAATAAAAGAAAAAAAACAAGTTTATAAAACATATTTAACCTATTCATAATGACATTTTTACGAGAAAGATTCATCAAATTCCTCATGAGTTTGTATCGTAGTACCCCCTTCAGTTTTCCCCTTGTCCAAACAATAAAGTTTCGGAGCTTCCCATGTTAACTTATCATTAACATTTAGTGTTTTATCATCTGATTTCTTAAACTTTTCTTCCATTATATTTTTCTTTCAAAAATTATGCAAAAATATTAATATTCAAGTAAATTTATTATGGTTTTAGGGATTCTGCAAGTTTTTAACAAAAAAATTGATTAACAGAACTTTAAATTAGATTAAATATTCGTTTCTAAGTATAAAATCCAACAACCACAAATTTATCAAAACCCTTTTTACCAATAATAATTTCATTCCCAACTTTCAGCCATGCATGAGCTATTAACTCTTTTTCTGCATTTTTATCTACACCCATATAAAGTGTAGAATTTATTTTATATTTTTCAAGAACCTTTTTAGCTGCTATTGCTTCCTCGAAACATTTTACCCTCCAGAGTAAATATCGTTTCCATCTTCTTATATTCTTTCTTAGCATTTGAATTAATTCCTTTTGCCCGGAATTTATTTCAATAGCCACTTCCTTCCCGCCTGCCGGACCTGCCCTGTCGGCAGACAGGCGGGCAGGATTAAACTCACCCAACAAGCCACTAAACCATCTTAGGGGAACCAGCCTTGCCAGTACACAAGCATAAATCAACCAGAGAAATGTTCGATTCAGAATTTTACGTTCAGTTTTATCTATGCTATAATATTTTCTTAACAATTTGAACATCATATATGTTCATTTAATTTTAACGAGATTAACTACTTTAAGTTGCAATAATCAGCTCTTTTTCAATTAAATCTGTAATAAAAGGTGAGATATCCTCAAAACATTGGTTCTTATCTACATTATATTTTTCTGTAATCATAGCTACCAAATCGTTTATTTTAATTGGTTCGTCAATATTATCCCAAATAAATGTCCCTGTTTTACCCAAACCATAATATTCGCCACGTTTAATACTCATCATTACTTTTTCGCCATCTAAATCGCTGGCAAGAATTTCTTTATTTCGCTGGATAATTATATTTAATGTAATTTTCATAGTTTATTTTTATTTTTTTACCCCTTTGCCTGTTGGCATTTCCCCTTGAAAAGGGGAAAGAGCATTAATTAAATTTTTACTAAATCTTTAAGTTTAGTAGTTCTTTTTCAGTGCTTCTTTCCCTTGTTAAGGGAAAGTGGCTACAGCCGAAAGGGTTATTTTTCCCTTTTTAACCCCTCTGCCTATCGGCATTTCCCCTCACGAGGGGAGAATACTATGATTAAACTTTAAAGTTTAGCAATATAGTTTGTTCAATACATCTTTCCCTATTTTAGGGAAAGTCCCGACCCGTCTACCGGACGGACAGGTAGGGAAAAGGGTAAATATATTCTACATACTAAATTCTTTTCTTATTTTAATTAATATACTATCAATATCTTTTAAATCTTCATTTTTAATTCTTAGCACCGTAATTCCTAAATTATTTAAAATCTCATCACGTTTAGAATCTCTTACTTTTGTAAAATCATGTATCTTCCCATCCAATTCTATAGCCAGTTTTTCCTTTGAACAATAAAAATCTGGCACGTAAAAAAAATGTTCATTTCCAATAGAATCATATATTATAGCGTATTGCCGTAAGAATTTTCTTCCTTCCAGTTGCCGCCTACGCAAATACTTCCAAAGTTTAATTTCAGTCGGGGTTGAATTACTTCTTAGTTTTCTGGTTATTTCTTTGATTTCAGGATATTTCATTCTTTTTTACAGCATCAGTATTTAGGTAAATATACGATTAGTCATTTAATTTTTTGAATATCGTTTGTTCCGTTTTCAATGTTGAGATACAATATTAAAATACAGGATTATGATCATCTAAATATCCATATTTCATCATAACATCTTTATGATTTGTAATAATTTCGTTTTTCATTTTTTCATCCAAGTGATTTTGCCAGTCGCCAATTTTACCTTTTCTAAAGAATGATTTCGATTTGATCATTTTTTCTTTAAAACCATCTTCTTTTTCCTGGGCCGATAATACGGAAAAATCACTCTTTCCTATGGCATCTTTAATTTGCGCTTCTGTTTTTTCTATTCCAATAAATTTTACTGCTTTGCTAAAACTTTCGAAAGTATTGTTCACCATATCTTCGTATCGAATAATATGAACAGGAATCATTGTTTGCTTAGTCCAGCTTTTTACGTGATCTGACCAGCTACCTAAAATCTGCCTTAACTGGTTTTGTAACTTGTCATTTTTATCACAAAATGCATATTCAGGATTATTTAAAACAGATATCATTTTCTCAGTAGGCCTCGCGCTATGGTAAGCAAATGAGACCAACACATCCAAAGGATTTCGGATAAAGTAAATTACGCCTTTCGAAATTTCATCAGGAAAGAGTACCTGATTATCATCCACATAATAAAATTTATCATGTACTTTTTTAAATAAGAGCTCCTCTGACTCAAGCGACTGCATGCGATAAACATCAGGACGCATACGATCAATTTCTTCAAATGTTAAATCCGATGATGAGAGTCCTGTGTATTCATCAAATATTTTTCGGGAGCTTGATATGGAGGTCTCCGTGAGATCGTTAATATTGGAAGGAACATCAGAATCACTCAACAAATTAGTGAGAAATACCCGAAACCAGGTATTCCCCGATTTAGGATAACTTGCAAGCCATATGATGTTTTTTATTTGTTCCTTTTTTGCAATTGACATTTCTTAAGCTATTTGCATTCTAAAAATCTTAATATATACTAAGTTTGAAACTTGAAACTTGAAATTCGAAATTTAACCTACACATTGAAAATCCAAATTTTAATTTTCTTATGTTATTATGTTATTTAATATAAAATCAGCAAATTCGTTCAACAATAAAGGCGATTGTGGCCTGGTAACTCTATAAACCTTAATTTCAGGTAAAAGTTTATTTAATATCTGGAAATGATCAAGTTGCTTTTCAAGTCCCTGGACAAATCTATATCTATAAGTATTATTTTTTATTGCATTAAATTTTTTAATACCAGTTAACTCCTCGTGTTCAAAACCGGGAGAATTTTTTGTATTGATAATAATAATGTTTTTTAAAGGAAGCGGTTCGTTAAAATAATTATCATTAATTGGCACTTGAAACTTTTTTACATTTGGTCTGATTTCCGCCAAAGATTCTTTATTAAAATCCAGTTTTTGTAAAACATCATTCCATATTTTTATATTAGGAAATCCGGGGACAACTTTCAGGTTGTGGTTCACAACACTGATATCATCTGCCAAAGCATTATAGCCCCGACTGACAAAATAAGCAGCAATGGAAGATTTTCCCACTCCACTTAAACCGGTAAAAATCGTTGCTGAATCGCCAAACTTTATGGTACTTCCATGCACAGGCAATAAACCTCTTTGCAAAAATAATGCTCCAAATGCCGAACCTAATAAAAAAAGCCGCACTTCTTTATCTACTGTGGTTTTTACAGTATCAACAATTATCTGTCTTCCGTTATTTACATAATACTTTGCAATATGATCTACTTCGAGTAAAAATTCATTTTTAGCAGCCTGATATTTTACTCCTTGTTTGGTTATATCTTTAAGCTGTTTGGGAACTTCTCCAAGTTTAATCTCAACATCAGGCGACCCTTCAAATACCAATAATTCAGGAATCTCAAATTCTGATTTAATGATTAATCCAAATGCTTTATATGTGAATGCTTCCACCATATTTATTTTGCTGTCACAAATTTACATGAAAATCCTTTAAAACTAAGTATTGTTTGATTTTTAAAACTCCATAACAAATTTTAATGGTTTTTCACTCTTTAACATACATGTTGCTGGTTAATGGTTGCTGGTTACGTGTTAAATGAGTACAAGCAACTTGTAACAAGCAACATAAGCTAATATGATTATCCGTGTACCTAATTCAGAGATTGATTTTCTTCATTTGCCCCATCCCTAAAGGGAGTGAAGAAAATCAATTTGCTTCCGCCACTTGGCGGATTCGGGGTAAACAAATTGATTTTCAACATATATCTCTTGTAAATAGGTGTGTGAACGGACATTCATATAAACTAAACACCTTTCTTAAAATGATTTTCTTATTCAGACTTAATAAGACGACTGATTATTCTTCAATTGTTTATCTTTGTTAAAACTGTTTTTGCATGAATTCTATTTTTGGAAGAATCAATATTAATCGAAGCCCTATTGATGAATCTCTTTTTAACAAAAGTATTGATGAGCTATGCGTTTTTTCTAATGTAAAAAAGGAATTGATAACTGAGAATCATTGGGGATTTGGTCAGGTTCTTTTTGCTCCATTCAAAAACAATATTGATAAAAGCTCTGATATAAATTCCAAATCTATCATTGTTTCAGACTCCACGATATATAATAAAACAGAAATTTTAAACAAATTAGAAATTTCGGATAAAATCATAAATGATGATATAATTATTTTTAAAGCATTTGAGAAATGGAGTAAAGATTGCTTAAACCATTTGTTGGGAGATTTTTCATTTGCTATCTGGGACACCGAAAAAGAAGAACTTTTTTGTGCAAGAGATCATTTTGGGGTAAAACCTTTTAATTATTATTTTGATGATGAAAGTTTTGTTTTTTCATCAGATGTGCCGGGAATATTAGCACAAACCGATTTAAGCTTCAGTGTTGATGAGCAATATATTGCCGATTCCATTTCAATTATAAAATCTGAAAAGTTCAGAACCACTTATAATGAAATCCAAAAACTTCCTCCGGCACATTATTTGTTTTTAAAGAAAGGCAAATTAGAAATTAATCAATATTGGGATCTAAAACCTCAAAAGACAATTTCTAAAAACAATGTAGAAATTATTGAGGAATTTAAATCTTTACTTATTGAATCTGTAAAATGCAGAGCAACAGGTAAAAATTCTGTCGGAACGGAATTAAGCGGAGGGCTTGACTCGTCAACTGTTACAGCAATAGCTTCTCAATTTACTCAATTAAAAACATTTTCGCATGTTTTACCTGATCATCTTTTGGGTAAAATTCACCCTTTTAAGGATGAACGTGAATTTATTAATCTTTTAGCCAATTACTGTAAAATACCAGAAAAGCATTTTATTACATCAGAAAACAAAACACTGGTTGAGGTAATAGACCAAAATGTGCTTAACTTTAAAGGCCTGACACAACAGGGATTTGGAGTTTTTTCGGATCATTTGTATCAAACGGCGATGCAGGAAAATGTTTCTGTATTATTATCCGGATTTGGTGGAGATGAAGTGGTAACTTCCAAATCATTAGGATATATTACTGAACTTGCTGCAAATAAACAGTGGAAAGAATTAAGTGATGATTTGAAAAATCAGAGTCGTAGCAAATTTCAATATTTAAAAACAATCACAAAATACAAACTGAAATCGAGCTTGCCTTTTGTTGCCAAGGCTGTGATTTTAATAAAAAACGGAAGGCCCTGGTGGTTTGGGAAATTCGAAAATCTGGCTATAAACAGAAACTTTTCTGAAAGACTGCATATTAAAGAACGATATTTTTCAAATTATGAAAAGGCCGGAAACCTGTCGTTACAAGAAAAAAACATTGAAAGAATAACTCATCCTCATGTTTCGCAGCGACTTGAATATTGCTCATTAATTGCACGAAAATACGGAATCGAATATCGTTATCCTTTACTTGATAAAAGATTAATAGAATATTATCTGGCTATACCGGCAAGATTAAAAGCACGAAATGGAATTGGGAGATATGCAATTCGAAAGGCAATTGAGGGTTTGGTGCCTGAGAAAATCCAGTGGAGAAATGATAAAAGCGGAGCTACAATTCCGACTGTTTTTATGAGAACAACAAATGATCAAAACAGAATTTCAGAAATAATAAATAATGCTAAATCAAATGAAATTATTAAAAAATACATTGATTTAGACAAGTATGAACAATGGTTTCGTAAATTATGTAAAAGATCGGAGGAAACTCAGAAATTTATTAATCCCGGGGCTTTTTATAATTACCTTAAACTGATACTTTTTATTGAAAAGAATCCGAAATTATTTAAGAAACCCTGAGTTTTACCCGTTGCACCGCTTGAAGCGGTTCCACGGAAGAAATTGCACGTGCAACG
This sequence comes from Bacteroidales bacterium, assembly GCA_021108325.1. Taxonomy (GTDB): domain Bacteria; phylum Bacteroidota; class Bacteroidia; order Bacteroidales; family UBA12077; genus UBA12077. The sequence continues at coordinate 7,801 of JAIORB010000040.1, forward strand.
GCTAATTTCCTGAAATTAACGGGTTAACCCGTTAGTTCACACAGGAGAATGATTATAAACACATGAAACAGTATATAAAGTATGTAGAAGATCGGTTTTCGAATGAGTTAAAGCTATTAATAAGTTTATCTCAACATGAAATTGATGTTGATTCTATTATCGGAATTTTACCGGAAATTAATTGGGACTTATTTGTTCAGCTTGTGTTAAAACACCGATTGGTTTCGCATATATTAAAACATATTCATAAAATCGAAAATCATATTCCTGATGAAATAATTAACAGCTTAAAAGAAATAAAACTTAATCAATCTAAAACTTCCCTGGAATATACAAGTATCCTGATTAAATTAAATGATCTTTTCCAAAGTAATAATATTAAATACATCTCGTTTAAAGGCCCGTTGCTTTCGCTGGAATTATATGATGATATCGGATTTAGAAATTTTAGAGATTTAGATATACTGGTTGAAAAAGAAAATATTGAAGAAGCCAGAAAAATAATGGAAGATTTAAACTTTAAAAATATTTACCCGAGGATTCCTCTCTCAAATCAACAAATAAAAGTAAATTATAGCATTAGTCACCATTATCATTTTACACATAATAAAAAGCCAATAGAAATTGAGTTACATTGGAATATAACCAATCCACAATCTTTTTTTGGTGTAATTACAAGAGATATTCTATCTCATTCTAAATCAATTGATATCTCTAATCATGATGTACCATATATTTCAACAACAGAGAATTTGGTTTATCAAGCAGCGCATGGTTCAATTCACCAATGGTATCGATTATTCTGGTTAAAGGATTTTTCTGAACTTCTTTTAAAATATTCAAATGATGAAATTAAAAATGCCTGGGAATTATCTAAAAAATTAAAGTTGGAAAAATGTTTTTTGCAGGCATGTATTCTGTCGCATTTAATATATAAGATCGATTTGCCTGATTTTTTAAATTCTAATATCAATAAAAATTTGATAATAATTCCATTAAAATCTATTTATATAAATGACTTAAGCCAGCAAGGATTAAAGGGGAAAATTAAATTCGTTTTTTACAGGTTGCAGATGAAGCCCGATTTTAAGTATTATTTCGAATTAATATACCGACTAAGAACTCATTTGTCGGATTGGGAATTACTAAAACTTCCAAAGTACTTGTTTTTCCTTTATTATCCTCTCAGGCCATTTCTATTGATTTTCAAGTTTTTGTTTAGGGAATAAAGTGTCACAGTAGATTCACAGGACATGTCCTGAATCTACCTGAAAAATTCGTAACTAATTAATGGAAAATTCTTATTTTGATTTAAATTCTATCGGATTAAATACAAATCCCTGCTCAGAAAAATGTTTTAAAACTTTTGGTAAAACATACTTAAGATTTCTTTCTGCTTTTAAAGTATCATGAAAAACAATAATTGATCCTGATTCTGAAAAATCTAAAACATTCTTTAAACATTTCTCCTTATCTAACTTGCTATCATAATCTCTGCTGAACACATCCCACATAATAATTTTAAAATCTTGTTTTAACTGTCCTATTTGTTGTGGACGAATTTTTCCAAAAGGAGGCCTAAATAAATTAGAATCAATTACCTGTGCTGCTTTTTGCACACTTTCAACATATTTTTGGTTGCTGGTTTTCCAACCTTTAATATGACTATAAGAATGATTCCCGACTGAATGTCCTTCATTAAGAATTTGATTATACAAGTCAGGATATTTTTTTACATTTTTACCAATACAAAAAAAAGTTGCCTTAGCATTAAATTCTTTTAAAGCAGCAAGTACCCACGGCGTAATTTCCAGTGTTGGTCCATCGTCGAATGTTAAAAACAACTCATTATCCTTGCCCGTAAAGTGCCAGGTTAAATCTCTAAAGATTTTTGCTGCTATATGTTCTTTTTTTATCATTAAACTTTAGCTACTATAAAGTTGCATATATTGCATGAACTTAAGTTCGATTTCTTTTGCTATTTCAATCTGATTATTATCTGTTGTTATTTTATAAAGCTCTTGTAAAATATATAAATCCAACTGTTTTTCGTTTGATATATCTTTTGTTCCAATTGTATATTTAGCATCCAGGTCAAAATAATATTCCAGTTCAATATACATTTTATTTACAAGATTGTCAACTAAACTGTTCGCTTTATCAATTGCCCCGGCATGATAATATGCCGAAATTACCGAAAGCAGTGTATTGTTAAAAGGTATTTTATGATCGGGGAATAATTCCATACATCGATCAAGCACTAATAAAGCTGAATCATTTTTATCTTCTTCAATGAGTTTTTCTGCTAAACGACCAAAGCTACTGCGAAGATTTGAGAACATACGAATATTATTTTCATCAAAGTAAATGTCGTTTTCTTCAATGCCTCCCCAACGAAATTTGTTCATTATATTATCGTACATCACATCTGAGTCAACTTCTCCATTGAAAAATCTTTCTGTTTTAGCTTGCACCGGAACCAATTGATAAGTCAGACCATCAACTTTAAAATATTTTTGCAGATTAAAATATTTCGTACTGGTAACTGTCATTGCCCAATAAATTGGACGTTCCCAGTTATTTGTAGCCAACATATCCAATAACATTAAACCATCTTTATACAAATAACTTTGACCAAAACTCCATTTCATCTCATCTATAATTCGATCTTTATATTTTTCGCTAACAATACCTTTATTCAATATATCATCAGAATCTATCTTTAATTTGAATTTTTTCGTTGGGATATAATTGATAGTTTCATTTGCAACAAAAGGAGATTTAATTTTAGTTTTAGAATCATCACTTGCAATAAAATCAACAACATCCTTAACGTCAACAGCCTGGCCAACACGATCATATATTGGTAATATATCCCTGTTTCCTTTGTGATACTTGTCGTGAGTAAGTGAAAATGGCAATCGTTCAGATTCATATGATTTTCGGCTCATTTGATCGATATACCATGCAGCACGTAAGTAACTTAAATTACATACTTTTATGTCAGTTCTGATACCTTCAACTTCCTGAGCATACCAGAGAGGGAAAGTATCATTATCGCCATTGGTAAACAATATGGCATTTTTGTTACAAGAATTCAGGTAGTTATACGCCAAATCACGAGCTGTATATCTGCCCGATCTGTCATGATCATCCCAATTCTCTGAAGCCATTATTCCTGGAACCAAAACTAGAGTAATAAGGGTTATTAAAATTGCCGAAATTGATTTAGGAACCTTTTTGCTCAATAAATTAATCAATCCTGCCACACCTAATCCTAACCAAATCGAAAAAGCATAAAAAGATCCGGCAAAAGCATAATCTCTTTCGCGCGGTTGTAAGGGATATTGATTTAAGTATACCACAATTGCCGCTCCTGTTAATATAAACAGCATTAATACAATTGTAAAATCGTATTTATTTTTCTTGTAGTGAAACAATAATCCAACCAAGCCTAATATTAGCGGTAACATATAATATTTATTTCTAGCCGGACTATTTTTCAAGTGTTCGGGCACCTTATTCTGATCACCAAGTCTGGCATCATCGACAAATGGGATTCCACTTATCCAGTTGCCTTTTAATACATTACCGTGCCCTTGAATATCGTTTTGTCGACCAGAAAAATTCCACATAAAATACCTTAAATACATGTGGCCTATCTGGTATTTAAATAAAAATGCCAGATTATCAGCAAAAGACGGTTTTACTCTTTTTTCAACTTGTCCTCTCCCATTGGTAACAGAAATTTCCTTATTAGAAAGGTTAACCCATTTTTTATATTCATTCACATGCTTTTTGTCCGAACTATACATTCTTGGCAAAAGTGTTGTAAATCGAGGGTCAAATTCCACTTTTATCTTATAATCAGCAATAACATATTTGCCATCTTTTTTTATATAAACAGCTTTTGTACGTTTGTTATCAATCATTGGTGCATCGAAAGTCTGACCATAAAACAGCGGCCTGTCACCATATTGCTCTCTATTTATATAATACAGTAAATCAAAAACATTGTCAGGATTATTCTGATCCATTGGGGGATCGGCAGATGATCGAATAACAATCATAGTGAAAGAGGAATACCCGATAAGAATAACAGTTATGCCTAAAATAATAGTATTGTAAACAACCTTCCCTTTTCGTTGAGTATATTTAATTCCCCAGATAATTAATGAAATTAAAACAGCGGCATAGAATATCACTCCCGAATTATATGGTAATCCAAAACCATTAACAAATAATAAATCAAACCATGAAGCAATCTTTATCACGCCGGGAATAATAACATACATTATTGCTCCCAGTAAAATGCCCGAAATAATAAAGGCATAAAAAACTCCTTTTCTGGTAACTGTATGTTTTTTAAAATAGTAAACAAAAACAATTGCAGGTATTGCTAATAAATTTAATAAGTGAACTCCAATAGATAATCCTATTAAATAGGCAATAAGAATAATCCAGCGATTAGCATATTTTGTCTCAGATTCATTTTCCCATTTTAAAATTGCCCAGAAAACTACTGCTGTAAAGAATGATGATGTTGCATAAACTTCAGCTTCAACTGCCGAAAACCAAAATGTGTCTGAGAAAGCATAAGCTAAAGCACCAACTAATCCACTTCCAAGAATAGTTATTATATTTCCAACTGAAAAATCTTTGTCTTTTATAACAATTTTACGAACGAAATGAGTAATAGTCCAGAATAAAAACAAGATTGTAAATGCACTTGCCAGAGCTGAAAGAATATTAACCATTTTTGCTGCATTTGCCGGGCCTCCTGCAAACAAAGTAAAAAACCTTCCTAATATCATGAAAAATGGTGCTCCCGGAGGATGACCAACTTCTAATCTATATGCCGAAGCAATAAATTCGCCACAATCCCAAAAACTTGTCGTAGGTTCTATGGTTAATAAATATACAATTGCTGCAATTAAAAAAGTAATCCAACCAAATATGTTGTTATACAAGCGGAAATTCTTCATTTTATATAGTAAAATTGATTTGACAAAATAATGTTTAAAATTAAACAAATAACGCTAAAACATATTGTAAATTATAACAAATACATAATTGAGGCCACTCTTAAAAGCAAAAAAATAAAAAATGCCACGAAAACACCAAGACACAATCCCGATGACAATCGGGACACAAAAGAGTTACTATCAATAAATTAATTTTAGTGAAATTTCGTGCAGCGCCGTCGACAAGCCTTTGGCGGCCGATGGTTTTTGTGCTTTAGTGGCTAAAAAACACTTTTCGGAGTGGACTCAAAATTTAATACTCCATAAAAACATGTTTTTAAGGGTTTTTTCTTATTTTCGAACTCATAAATAATTAATATGTATTTTAGAAAATGCTATATTCTTTTCTGTTTGTTTCTAATTAGCTTGACTTCGGGCATTTCTCAAACTAAGGATTCATATTATTTGCAGGATTATCAAATTTATTCATCAGATACAAATAAATTATTTTTGCAGATTGATAATGTCAATTTCATAAAAAACAATGAATATTTTGGAGCAATTGCAGAAGGTTACACACTTTTGGGATTTAGTCTTACACCAAAATTTATATACTACCCAAGTTCAAAAATTAAGTTAAGTGCCGGAGGAAATTTCTTATCGTATTATGGCAGAGAAAATGAAATTGAAGCTTCGTTATTACTATCATTTCAATATAAAATCCATCCTAATTTAGATTTTGTTTTGGGGAATATTTACGGAACGCTGAATCATAAATTAATTGACCCTCTTTTCGGTTTTGAAAGGTTTTTAAATAAAAACATTGAAAACGGAATACAGTTTATATGGAACAGCGACCGGGTTTTTACAGACCTCTGGTTAGACTGGGAGCAACAAATATTTCAGGATGATCCGTTTCAGGAAATATTTAATGTAGGCTTATCATCTGAATTTATAATTATTAAAAAAGATAATCATTACACATTATCTATTCCTTTTCAGAATTTAGTTCGTCATGAAGGTGGGCAAATTAACAGTAATAATGAAGAACTTTTAACAACAATATTTAATAATGCTACAGGTTTACATTTTTCTAAACCAATTAATCGTAAGCTCATTCACAAATTTGATTTTTCATCATATATTGTTAATTACCAGGACTTATCACCTAACAAAAGACAAATGTACATTGATGGTACTGCAAGTTATACTACCCTTGAATTTACAAACTCTAATTTTGATTTCCTTGTTGGATACTGGTATGGCAAACAATATATAGCCCCTATCGGAAATCCAATTTACGAAACTTACTCCCGAACAAAATTTTTTGTGGAAGAACCTGTTCGACAGCTAGTAATTGGCAAACTAAATTATCAAAAAGATGTGTTTAATGGTATTAATCTTGGTGTTCGGTTTGAAACATTTTATGACATTTTAGGAAGTAATATTGAATATACCTGGGCTGTTATGGTTGTTATTAATGAGAGATTTTTCCTAAAAAGTTTTTAACAATTTTTATTTGTAGCTGTTTTTACAGTAAAAAAAAGTTGCTGGTTACTTGGTTTCTTGTTATGCATAATAACCAGTTATGGGTAAGGCGACGTTAGCGCATGGCATTTAGTTGCAATTTTTATTACCTTTATAAAAAAAGAAGAATATGGACTTACAGACTAGGAAAATACATTTCATTCAAGAGATTTTAAGAGTAAAGAATGAAAATATTATCGAGAAACTTGAAAAGATACTTCATCAGGAAAGGAAAAAAGTAATTGATGAAGAATTAAGTCCAATGACAATTGAAGAATTTAATTCTTTGATAGATAGAGCTGAAAGTGATTCGGAAAATGATAGAATATACAATGCTGGTGAAATCTTAAAGGATATCGATACATGGAAATAAAAGTCTTTTGGACTGAAACAGCACTAAATAATCTTGAAGATATTTTTGAATATTACAAGCATAAAGCTTCTGAGCAGATTGCAAGGAAACTTGTAAAGGGACTTGGTTAAATCAACTATTCAAATTCAAAATTCTCCAAATATTGGAAAGAAAGAAGAACTGCCTCTTAGCTTTTAAATGAGCTTAAAAGAAAAGCTTTGAGATGACAGGGAACGTGAAGATTTTTTTATCTGATAGGTTTTCTGTTTTTTTGTATAGCAACGAGCGGACTTGATGAATGTTTTGCGTTTTAAGGGCAGTGAAATAAAATAAAACAATGGACAACGGACTCATAGATGAAGCTTATAAGTCATAGTCCATTTTTTAATGTGCTTCAGAATTTGTTTTTTGTTTCCTGTTCTTTGAAAGTCATGGTTGTTAGTTTTTTTATATTAGCTTATAAATCTAATTTTACAGAAACAAAGTTACGTAGCGAGCACCAACTCAACAGAACAATAATATGACAAACAAATCTACAAACCGAGTATTAGAAATTCTAAAAGAAAATATTAATATTATTGAAAGAAGTCCGGTAGTGACATTTCTATGGGAAAACCAAGAAAACTGGCCTGTTGAATTTGTTTCAAAAAATGTAACTAAGATTTTTGGCTACACAGCAGAAGAATTTTTATCAAAAAAAATTGTTTACAGTGAAATAATTCATCCAAATGACTTACAAAAAGTAGTCGAAGAAGTAAGTATAAACAGCAATTATAATTCCAAGTCATTTTCGCACGAACCATATAGAATTATCAGCAAAACGGGTGAAATCAAATGGATTAAAGATGAAACATACATAAGAAGAGACGAAAACGGAAATATCAATTACTACGAAGGAATAGTTATTGACATCACAAAACAGATTGAAGCAAAAAACAAGTTGAAAGTACAAAACAAAGAACTGTTAAATGCCATAGAAAAAGCCGAAAAAAACGAAACTTTATATAAACTTCTATCAATAAATACATTAGATACAATCTGGACAACAGATATTGATTTTAACCTGACCTATGTAAATAATGCTATTTACGACTTTCTCGGTTACAAGCCGGAAGAGCTTTTAAGCTTACACCCATCAACTTTTACTACCACAGAGGGTATGAGTAAGCTGACAGACATGGCAAAACAATTGACAGACAAATATAAAGCAGGAAAAATTATTCAGCATAAATCTGAATTACAACAGATAAAAAAAGACGGAAGCGTTATTGACGTTGAAATCAGAGCTAACTTGTTGCTAAACAAAATAGGTGAAATTATAGGTTTTCAAGGCAGGTCTATTGATATAACCGAACGAAAACAAACAGAACAGGCACTAAAAGAAAGCGAAAAAAAACTACAAAAATATAAAAAGAGAATAGTACAAACTCTAAAAGGTACTGACTCAGGCACATTTATTTATGATATTCCAAATGAAGTAATTATTCTTGATAAAATTGGGAAAAACCTGCTTGGATTAAATAAATCGAAATTGCTTTTTGATGAATGGGAAGCTATTGTTCTTGCGGGTGACAAAAATAGAATAAATGCTCAATTTTCTGAGGGTTTTAAAAATCAAGAAAAGACTATTAATATTACATTTCGTATCAAAACTTCTGATCAAACAATCGGGTATATTCAAGTTAATTCAATTGTAAAATACTTTAAAACAAAACCATTTAAAGTTTATGGAATTATTCTTAATATAACTCAGCAAAAGAAGATTGAAGAAGAACTCGTAATTGCAAAGCAAAAACTTAATGAAGAATTGGCCCGGTCGAAACGAGATTTGGTTTCAACGGCAATAGAGCTAAGTACCACTTCTGAAGTTATTATCAATTCGCTGAAAACAATAAACAAAATACTTGAAAAACATTCAGCTAAAAAGATTTGTGAAGATTTGTTAAACGTTAAAAAAGAGCTGGAATACCAACTCAAAAAACAGGACATTTGGGAACTGTTTAAAATACGCTTTCAGCAAGTTCATCCAAAATTTTTTATAAAACTTGGAACAAAATATCCCAGCCTTTCTAAATCGGAATTAAAGTTTTGCGCTTATTTGCGTGTAGATTTATCCAGCTATCAAATTGCTGCTGCATTGAATATATCTAAGGAGGGCATCAGAAAAGCCAGGTACCGGATAAGGAAAAAAATAGGTTTGGATCCAAAAAAATCATTAGAACAATACATCTCAAAATTTTAGGAATTTTTTCCTTGTCCGCATTTTGTCCCATACTGTTTTCTATTTAAAACCATTTTGAATTGTAGGTTTGTAATAAAGAGATAGAAATGAAACATATAAAAGAGATAGAAATGAAATTATTAAGATTAACTGTTATTATTTTAATGGTAGTAAGCTTTTGCATGCAGACGAAAGCACAGTCTCCTGATGAAGGTTTGGCAAAACAACTTGCAAACCCCGTTGCAAATATAATTAGTTTACCGATTCAAAATAATTTGGATATGGGTATTGGAGAATATAAAGGGAGCCGGTTAATTAGCAATGTACAACCTGTAATTCCTTTAAACCTGTCGGAAAAATGGATATTGATTACACGAACCATTGTACCTATTGTATCGCAATATAACATTAGTGCCCCTGGCAATAACGAGTATGGCATTAGCGATGTTGTAATAAGTGGTTTTTTGTCACCCAAATCATCAAAAGTTATTTGGGGTGCAGGACCTGTTGTGATGTTACCTGTGGGTACAGATGACTATTTAACTACCAAGAAATGGGGTGTAGGACCATCCGTAGTTGTTTTAATGCAAAAAAATGCTCTTACCTATGGTTTATTAGTTAACCAGATATGGTCGTTTACCGGAGATGATGAACGTTCGGATGTTAATCAGGCCTATTTTAATCCATTTATTACTTATAATTGGAAATCCGGGGGGGGAGTCGGATTAACTTTTGAGTGGACAGAAAACTGGGAAGCAAATACCTCCTCGATTTACTTAACACCTGTACTATCAGGCGTTACTTCCTTAGGAAATCAGAATGTGGGGTTGTCTATTGGCCCACGGATACCAATTGGTAGTGAGACACCCGGAGATTTGGGAATTAGAGCGAGCTTTACCTTTATTTTTCTAAAGAAATAAGTTTATTAAATTATCTTTTATCAGCAAGAGCTAGCAGTTGTTTTATTTAAATAGAATGAAACAAAAATCAAAGAAATACATTATTTAAACTATTAAAAAAGAGAATATCATGAAAAAACATTTTTATTTATTGCTTGTATTTGTGCTAATTGCAGTTACAAGTCAAGCGCAAGAAATGACACAGAAGCAAAAAAACGAAGCAATGATTCTGATTACTAACGTTAACATCTTCGATGGTAAAAGTGAAACATTGAACGAAGGCATGAGTGTTTTAATTGAGGGCAATAAAATAGCACAAATTGCCAAAAGTATTAAAGCACCCCAGGGAGCACATGTAATCGATGCGAATGGAAGAACCATGACCC
>JAIORB010000102.1 GCA_021108325.1 Bacteroidales bacterium
ATGGTTTAGATTAAAACTAAACCCTTAGGGAAAAATTATAATGCACCTTCATCATAAGCTTTTTCACCATGTAAAGCTTGGTCGATACCAATTTCTTCTTCTTGTTCTGAAGTTTTTACAGGCGATATTAAATTAATGAGAACAAGCATTAAATAGGTAAACCCAAATGCATATACAGCAGCGATAGCAACTGCAACAACTTCTTTAACAAAGAAACTTACATTTCCTTCTAATAAACCACTTTGTCCGTTGATATATGAAAATGCAAAAACACCTAATAAAATAGTACCCAAAGCACCACCAATTCCGTGAACACCCCATACATCAAGAGCATCATCCCAGCCAAGTTTATTTTTCATTTGTACTGCAAGGTAACATACGGCTCCAGAAGAAATACCTATAATCATAGCAGCCCATAATGGAACAAATCCGGCGGCAGGAGTAATAGTTGCTAAACCCGCAACTGCTCCTGTTAATAAACCAACAAATTTGGGTTGACCTTCTTTAATCCACTCGATAATTAACCATGTTATTGCAGCAAAAGATGCAGCTACATCTGTATTTAAAAATGCCAGTGTTGATATAGCATCAACATCCAATTGACTTCCGGCATTAAATCCATACCAACCGAACCACAATAAACCTGTACCAATAGCAACTAATGGAATACTATTAGGAGGAGAATTTGTATCACGACGTTTACCTACATAAATTACAGAAGCTAAAGCTGCAAAACCTGCTGTTGCATGTACTACAATACCACCAGCAAAATCTAAAACACCCCATTCTGCAAGTATTCCACCACCCCATACCATATGTACAAATGGATAATAAACGAATATTTGCCACACTACTAAGAAAATAAGATATGCTTTAAATGTAACACGATTAATGAAGGCTCCGGTTATAAGTGCAGGCGTAATAATCGCAAACATCATTTGGTAAGCAACAAAAATATACACCGGGTATTTTCCATTATCGAAAGCCTGATCAAAAGCAATTCCTTTCAAAAAAGCCCAATCAAGGTTACCAATAATTCCACCTTCACCGCCACTAAAACACAAGGAATAACCTATTGTTACCCACATTATTGTTGTTACACCTAACGATACAAAAGTTTGTACCATAATTCCAAGAATATTTCTTTTACAGGCTAAACCGCCATAAAAGAATGCCAAGCCCGGCGTCATTAACATAACCAAACTTGTACATAAAATCATAAAAGTTGTTGAACCACTGTCGAACATAGTAATAAGATTTTTAGTTTATAATTTATTTTAGAATGATATTCCGAATACCATGAAAATATTTTCAGCTTCTGGATTTGTAATTAATGATCCGAAAACTGGTAATGAATAATTTTCTGTGATTTGAATTTCTTTTGAAAGAGTAAATCCAAGATTTATTACTCCTGCAGCTTCCTGTCCATAGAAACCTGTTGGTTCGCCTTTTGCAATTTCAGGATTATTTAATGCCATACCGGCGAAAACATCTAAAGCAACACCTTTAACATCTGTAGAATAGCCTAACTCTAAATATTTAGACATTACAATCTTATCTTCAGGGATCATTACTCCTGATTCGTCTTTATATTTTCGAGAATCCGCTCCCCAAATATTCATAGCAAACATTAAGCTTACAGGAATTTTTTCAGTTCCATTAAAACTGATAGCAGCTTCAACAACATGACCAGTTTGATCTTCTTCACCACTATTGATTTTATCCCAATCCATGTTGTAATTGAAGTACTTGTTTCTTCCAGTAGTTTCATCCGGGAAAAAATAATCTGTTACTGTTAAAGAAAAAAGTTCTCTTAATGTATACGTTAAATAAAGATCTGCTTCCTGACCCGTTTGAGTTCCACTTAGAGAATATGCTCCCCATGCTCCAATTGCAAATGAGTGATCATCTGATCCAAATCCAAATTCAACATAAGGCTGTACACTTGGCGACGAGCCTCCCAAGTTAACACCACGCCAGATATATCGGCTAACAAAATCAGCACCAACACTCCAAGGTGATTCTTCAGTTATTGTTTCTTCTTGTGCAAATAAATTACCTGTACTCAGGAGAATAGCAAAAAACAGGCTAAAAAGTTTAACTTTTGAATTCATAGTAATTATAGTTTTATGATTAATTGTAATAAAAGATGAGTTTTAAAGCCATAAGCTTTAAATAGAATAAAAATTGTATGATCTATAATGATAGAATCATTGAACATGCAACAAAATTATCATTAGCAAAACACTTATACAATCGGTAAAAACCTGAAAATCATCTAAGAAAATCTGGCAAGTAATCTAAGTAATTTACCTAGATGGCAACAATAAATCTTGATTAATTAACCATTTCTAATCCAGCTTGGCCAGATTATTTTTTATAGCATATTTAACCAACTCAACTGAAGATTTAAGATTAAGCTTTTGCATAATATTATTTTTATGCGAGTCAACCGTTCTAACACTAATAAATAATTTATCGGCAATTTCTTTATTTGCAAGACCATCAACCACAAGGTTTACTATTTCCTTTTCTCTTTTGGTTAGCGTTTCATTTTTCGCATTTTCTTTTGCAGACTTTGATTTATTTATAATAGATTTCAGAATAGTATCAGAAATTTCTTTATTAAAATAATTATCGCCAGTATAAATAGTATTAATTGCTTCTAGTAGTTCATTCATGCTTGTATCTTTGGGTAAATAACCATTTGCTCCAGCACTTAAAGCTTTTGTAATGAATTCTTCGTTTGAATGCATTGATAGTATCAAAATCTTTATCTCAGGATAATTTTCAGAAACATATTTTGCAATATCTATTCCTGAGATCTCCGGCATTGAAATATCAGTTATAATCACATCAGGTTTTATTGATTTTAATACTTCGTATAAATCATTACCATTTCCAATCTCACCAATAACTTCAATATTATCTTCATCAGATAAAACCGACTTAACTCCATCTCTAAACATCTGATGATCATCAACCAAAACTATCTTTATTTTATCCATCGTATCTAATTTTTAATGGAATTATAACAATTATTTTAGTTCCAATTCCTTTTTGAGAATCTATTTCTATTTTACCATTTAACAAGAGAACTCTTTCTTTCATATTTGATATCCCGTTACCACACATCTTTCTGTCTTCAATATAACTAAAACCATTTCCATTATCAGAAATTTTCAAATAAACATTTTTTTCGTTAGATGTTAATTCAACAATTGCAGACTTCGCTTTTGAATGCTTAATAATATTATTTAAAGCCTCTTGTGAAATTCTATACAAGTAAGTGTTTATTTTATCTTCAATCTCAACCGAAAAATTCTCATACTTAAATTTAATTTCAATTCCCGTGCTTTTAGTTATCTCCCTGCATAAATTATTTAAAGCATTGACCAAGCCAAACTCATTTAATACAGCAGGCATCAAGTTATTTGAAATGCTTCGAACTTCATTAATGGTATTAGTAAAAAGCTCCTGAACTTCTTCCATAATTTTTTTTGTTTTTTCAGGAGAAGCATTTGCTGTGCGCTCTAATCGCATCTTAATAGCCAGGATTGACTGTCCTAATCCGTCATGTAATTCCCTTGACAATCTTTGCCTTTCAAGTTCTTGTCCATCAATCATAGAGCTTAAACGTATAGATCTCTCTAATTTCAAGTTTTCAGTTTGTTCCTTAATTCTTGTTGACATTTCGTTGAAAGCATTAACCAAGCTTCCTATTTCATCGTTGCTAACAATGTCTTCAACAAAAACATCATAATTACCACTCGTAATGTTTTGAGCAGCATGTTTCAATTTAACTATCGGCAAACTAATTCTTTTAGCAATAATGTATATAAATGCAAATAACAACAACGACATTAAAATACTAAGGTACAAAATGTTATTCCTAATAGAATCAATAGGAATCATAGCTTCCTTTTCATCAATCTCGGCCAAAATAGCCCAATTTAAACCAGAAATATCAACTTTACTATATGAACTTAATACAGTAACATTACGATAGTCCAGTATAAGATCAGTTCCTGTTTCTCCATTTAGCGCTTGGCTAACTCCTGATGTATTAACTAAAGTTTTAAACACGGAATTATCCTGAAAACGAGAAGTACTTCGCATCAAAAAGTCATTACCTACTAAATATGATTCTCCAGACTTTCCTAATCCATTATGTGGATTATTTTCAAACATGATCGAATTAATCGCATCAATATCAATTTCAATAGCAATAATGCCTAAATTATTTCCTGAATTATTTATTACTGGAGCACCAATAAATATCGCAGGTTGATTTGTATTTTCATCTAATTTATAATCTTCAATTAAAATGCCAGGTATTTTTACTATTCTCTCCCACAAATTATAAATAGGTAAATTATAGATTGTATTATAACCAGATAATATTGGGTCAACTTCAGATGCATTAAATACTGCAGTCAACCCGTTTTGATTTACAATAAAAAATCTTTTATAATATTTGCTCGAGAAAAAATGCTTTCGCAAAAATTTATCGTATTCCTTATAGATCAATTGGTCATATTCTTTGTTTTGCAAATTTTTACTATCAAGAAGATTAAAAATGTTTTTGACATCTTCTAATTTTGAAACCATATTAATATCTAAAATACGATCTTCAAAAAATCGTTCAATTCTATATTTTTTTTCAATTCTTAAAGATGTTAATTGATCAAAGGTTCGTTCAACCAAGGCGTCTTTAGCCCTATAGTAAGAATAAGACCCAACAACAATTACTGTGAAAATATTTAACAGTAGAAAATAGATTACTAATTTTTTTACTATAGATGTATTTATCTTCATATTCACTTATTCGTATCCAACTGCAGCATGCCCAACCCAATGGTGATCATTTGCCAGAGTTGTTATTATAATTTAATCGTTGCAAATCCTATCCATTTGCCAATCCAGGTGAACAAATCCGATGGTATCTACAATACTCCGAATTTTCAAAACTTCGTTTTGACTATTATATATGCAACCTTCAAAAGCAATTAAAACTAAAATAATTAAACAAACTTCATGCTTTTCATATCAAAAAATTAATAGTGGAAATACAAATATAAAAAAAGTCCACACTCAAAGAGCATGGACCAATTATTAAAATCAATTATCTAATTAGAGTTTGTCTTTAGAACAAGCCAGTTATATTTCCATTTTCATCAATGTCGATTTTTTCAGCAGAAGGTTTGCTTGGCAAACCGGGCATACGCATTATAGTTCCGGCAATAGGAACAATAAACCCCGCCCCTGAAGAAACCTCAACATCTCTGATTTTTACAGTAAAATCTCTTGGACGTCCCTTCTTTTTTGCATCATCTGATAAGGATTTCTGTGTTTTTGCAATACAAACTGCCATATTTCCAAAACCAAGTTCAGTTATTTTCTTGAGTTTGTTTTTTGCTTTGATAGAATATTCAACATTTTTCGCTCCATACATTTTAGTAGCAATAGCTTCTATTTTATCTTCGAAACTCCAATCTAATTTATATAAAGTTTTAAAACATGTTGGGCAATCGGAAACTGCTTCAACTACTCTTTCTGCTAATTCAATTGCTCCATCACCACCTTTTGCCCATGAATCATTTAATACAACAGTAGTACTTAAAGCATCACAATGTTTTTTTAACAATTCAATTTCAACATCAGTATCTGATGAAAATTTATTTATTGCTACAACCGGTTTAAATCCATAAAAGCTCATATTTTCAATATGTTTATCCAGATTTTCAAACCCTTTCTCTAATGCAGCTAAATCTTCATTTTGTAAATCTGCTAACTTTGCACCACCATGATATTTTAATGCTCTGATTGTTGCAACAATCACAACTGCATTAGGTTTTAAATCCCCATTCTGAGATTTAATATTAAAAAACTTTTCAGCACCCAACTCACTTGCAAAACCAGCTTCAGTAACAACATAATCGCTAAGCGACATTCCCATTTTAGTTGCAATAATTGTATTAGTACCTTGCGCAATGTTTGCAAACGGTCCTCCGTGAATAATTGCAGGATTACCTTCTAAAGTTTGTACTAAATTAGGTTTTATTGCATCTCGAAGCAACACTGTCATTGCTCCTTCAGCCTTTAAATCACGGGCAAAAATAGGTTTGTCATCATAAGTATAACCAACAAATATATTGCCTAATCTTTTCTTAAGATCTTTTAAATCTTTAGCCATACATAAAGTAGCCATTACTTCAGATGCAGCTGTAATATTAAATCCTGTTTCTCTCGGAACTCCTTGTTTTGGACCACCTAAACCAATAACAATATCACGCAAGGCACGCTCGTTCATATCCATAACACGCTTCCACTCAACAGTTCGTGGATCAAGACCAAGATTACCTTCTTTTAATTGCATATTATTATCGATAAGAGCCGACAATAAGTTATGAGCTTTTTCAATTGCTGAAAGATCTCCAGTAAAATGCAGGTTTATATCTTCCATTGGAATTACTTGTGCATTTCCTCCACCAGCAGCTCCACCTTTTATTCCGAAAACTGGACCCAAAGATGGTTCTCTTAGAACAACAGTAGTTTTTTTACCAATTTTATTTAATGCTTGAGCTAATCCAATTGATGTTGTAGTTTTTCCCTCTCCGGCAGGAGTTGGCGTTATAGCTGTAACTAGTATCAAGTTCGCTTTTTTTACTTTCTTTTCATCAATTAATTTCAAAGGAAGCTTAGCTTTATATTTTCCATATAATTCAAGATCATCTTCTGGAATATTTAGTTGTTTTGCAATGTTTACGATTGGCTGAATGCTGGCACTTTGAGCAATTTCAATATCAGGTTTCATAGTAAAGTATTTTATGATGATTAATTATTTTGTTGAATTATAATTTTAAAATTAACAAATGTACATAAATATATGATTCGATTTGTTAATATTTTATATAGGAACGCTTAACAAAAACTTTTGTTCAACGTTTTTCCGTAGGAATATTATTCAGCAACTTAATAAGTAAACAAAATACGAAAATCTAGATACCAGACTTGAAACCTGAAATTTGAAATTTGTAATCGATTTACGGTTCATACCTTGACTCTGAAAGAATATTTTGGTAATCATCGTTGAGCATTAAATTTTTTAAAGTAAGATCCGAATTTCTTTCCATATATGCATCAACAATTTTCCAGCCTAACCAAATCGAAGCTCTCCCCGGTGACTCTTTAGGATAACCTGAAGTAAAAGGAGCAGGATTAATATGCTTATTAATTGTCATATAATCAGTTGAGAACAACAGCTTTTTCTCGATAAGATGATTCCACATTTGTTTTTCGTTCTTAATACACCATCGCATTTGATCCGAAGTAAAACCCATTTTTAATGAATCTGAATAATTTGGGAACATTGCATCTAAAAAATACTGTATTTTACCATGATAAACTATATTATTTACAAGGTTGTTAATCGAATCATTATAAATAAACTCTGTCAGTGCCCAAGCTCTTAATGCATCTGTAGAAATATTTTCAGGATTCATATTCTTCTGCAAATAATTTGCAATACCCAGTCGATCATAAAATTCGCAATCCTCACCTAAATATTTATCTGTACCTATACCTAAAATACTATCTGCCACAACAACAGACTGATTAAATCCCCCAATAAAGGTATAAATAGCAGGGATCTTTTGTTCGGGAAAAAAATATTTATATCTCTTAAAAGCACTATTTATATCATTTTCAACAAAGTTAACATTAGGAAAAACCTCCATTACCTTTTCATAAACTTTATTCATAGTATAATCGGTAATAAATCCTGTTATGTAATCTGGATACTCCTTATTATAAGGGTTTCCCAAATTAATAACTCTTGTGCTGTACAACTCAAAGAACTCACCATATTTATCAATAATGTCTGAAATTTCTTCATCTATATTTCCAGGATCTATCTCAAAGATGTCTTTATCCAGTCGATTTATTTTAATATCCAGCTCTACACTATTTATATCAACATCAAACTTATCTTTTTTATTACATGATGTTAAAATTGAAATAACTATAATGAAAAGTACAAATCCTTTTTTAATCATTTTTTCAAATATTTTCTGTTGAATAATTCTAATTAATTAAATTAAGGTCTGATTTTTGAATACTATCAACAAAAATCACTTAAATTGATACAATTTTTGTATATTTTTGTATTAACTAAAAACAAAGCCTAAAAGTATGAAAAAGTATTTATTTATTGCAATATTAGCCCTTATCAGTGTAAAAGCATTTTCGCAAAGTACACGTTTCACTGTTTTTGTTGATCCCCAATTTTCGTGGATGTCATCAGATATAAAAACTGTTGAAAGTGATGGATCTAAGTTTGGAGTTAACATCGGACTCAATCTTGACAAGTTTTTTGCACCAAATTATGCTCTTATGACAGGTATTTCTATTGATAATACAGGCGGCAATTTAACTTTTGAAGATGACAAAAAAATAAAGATTAGTGGTACTGATACAACATTAAATCCAGGAAGTACAGTCCACTACAAATTGCAATACATTAATATTCCATTAGGTTTAAAATTAAAAACCAATGAAATTGGTTATTTAACTTTTTTTACTCATTTGGGAATAAATGGAGGAATCAATATTAAAGCTACCGGAGAGGTTGATGATTTTGAACTGGATAGCGAGAATATTTCTGAAGAAATAAAACTTTTTAATCTGGGATATTATATTGGCGCAGGTGCAGAATATTCAATTGGAGGAAATAGTGCAATAATTTTAGGCCTTACTTATACAAATGGATTTATTGATATAACAGATGACTCTGATAAAGTAACATTAGGCAATTTCGCTATTCGTATTGGAATATTATTTTAAGTCAGAACTCATTATTTTTGATTAAATGAAATCGTAAATTATATTTTCAGTTCATGAATTCGGAGAAATGGAATATTGGAATATTGGATTATTGAAACTTAGTGAAGCCTGCCTTGTCCGGAAAACGGGCAACAGGAAAGTGATTTTACTGAAACCAACCTGTATTTGAATGCTTCCCCATTAATCCAACTATCCATTATTCCAACAATTCGATATAAATATTTCAACATTTTAATATGTTCTGAAATTTATTAATTAAAACTTTAACTTGTATGAAAATTGCTCTGGCTCAACTAAATTATCATATAGGTAATTTTGAGAAAAACACTTCAAAAATCCTGGATCAGATTGAAAAAGCAAAAAATGATCATGTTGATTTGATTATCTTTTCGGAATTATCTGTTTGTGGTTATCCTCCTCAGGATTTACTGGAGAAGAAATCATTTATTGAGCAATGTGAAATTGCCGTAGAAGAAATTGCACCACACTGTACTGATATAGCAGTAATAATTGGATCACCAACATTAAATCATCATCAAAAAGGGAAAAGGTTATATAATTCAGCCATTTTTATTGCAGATGGTAAAGTGAAATTTGTACAAAATAAAACATTGTTACCAACTTACGATATATTTGATGAATACAGATATTTTGAGTCTAATGATAAATTTAACGTTGTAGAATACAAAGGCAAAAAAATAGCAATAACTATTTGCGAAGATTTGTGGGATCTTCAACCTATCGAGAACACTTTTTCAAAAAATCAGCTGTATAATGTCACTCCAATGGATAAGCTTATTGAATATAAGCCCGATTTTATTATTAATATCGCAGCATCTCCATTTTCTTACACAAAAATCTGGGGTCGAAAAAATGTTTTTATTCGTAATGCCAAGAAATACAATCTCCCTTTATTCAGCGTTAACCAGGTTGGTGCCCAAACAGAATTAATTTTCGATGGAGGATCACTTGTAGTTAATCCGGATGGAACAATTGCAGATGAAATGAAGTTGTTTACAGAAGATTATAAAATATATAATCTAGACGAAATAAATAAGTGTACTATTAAGAAGACAATTGATGAAGATCCTGATGTTATTGCAAAAATTCATGATGCTCTGGTTTTAGGTATTCGCGACTATTTTAAAAAAATGAATTTTACAAATGCAACTCTTGGATTATCAGGAGGAATTGATTCTGCAGTATCGCTTGTTATTGCAGTACGTGCATTAGGAGCTGAAAATATCAGAGTACTTCTTTTACCATCTAAATATTCATCAGAACACTCTATTACCGATGCTGAGATTTTAGCAAAAAATCTTAACGTAAAATACGATATTGTTAACATTCAGAATGTAGTTGACAGTTTTGACGAATCGCTAAAAACAGTGTTTAAAGGATTACAAGAAGACATTACCGAAGAAAATATTCAAGCCAGAGCCAGAGGAACAATTTTAATGGCTTTATCTAATAAGTTTGGACATATTCTATTAAATACTTCAAATAAAAGTGAAGCAGCTGTGGGTTACGGAACACTTTATGGCGATATGAATGGTGGACTTTCAGTTTTAGGCGATGTATACAAAGCCGATGTATATAAATTAGCACGATATATTAATAACGATTCTGAAATAATTCCAGAGAATACAATCATTAAACCACCATCGGCAGAACTTCGTCCCGATCAGAAAGATTCGGATTCCTTACCAGATTATGATACTCTTGATAAAATACTTTTTGCATACATTGAATTACAAAAACCTTTAGAAGATATTATTGAAGAAGGTTGGGATAAAACACTGATTGAAAGAATAGTTAAACTTGTTGACAGTAATGAATATAAGCGATATCAGGCACCTCCAATATTAAGGATATCGTCAAAAGCATTTGGTGCCGGAAGAAGAATGCCTCTGGTAGCGAAGTATAATTAAAAGTATTGAAGGAATTTCTCCGTTTAAACATTCTCCTAATATTTTAATCAGATATTAAAATTAAAATCCGATTTTCATAAAAATATTTTATAGTTTTAGACTAAAATGATACATTTGTATGTTTTCTAACATATTTTTATAAAAAATTAATCAATGAACGTTGAATGCCATAATATTATCGATAACCAAATGTCTGTTTTTAGTGTTCTTAGTACTGATGAAAAAGAATTACTAAAAAGAAACAGCACCTGCACTTATTACAAAAAAAACGATATTATTTATAAAGAAGGTGATAAACCCAGCGGATTAATTTGCCTTTCGAAGGGTAAAGTGAAAATTTATAAAGAAGGTGTTGGCGGTCGGGAACAAATTGTACGTATGGCAAAACCTGTTGGATTTATCGGTTATAGAGCACTTTTTGCTGAACAAAACTACCTTGCATCTGCTGAAGCTATTGAAGATAGTGTTATTTGTACTATTGAAAAAGAAACATTATTTAAGATTCTTAGAACGAATTATGACCTTTCTTTAAGTATTATTCGATCTTTAGCTTCTGAGTTGGGATTTTCTAATAACAGGACCGTTACACTTACACAGAAACATATTCGTGGCCGATTAGCCGAATCACTTTTATTTCTTAAAGATACTTACGGCCTTGAAGAAGATAAAGCAACCATAAAAGTTTATCTTTCACGTGAAGATATGGCTAATCTTTCCAACATGACAACCTCAAATGCAATCAGAACACTTTCTACATTTGCAAGTGAGAAGATAATCGCATTGGATGGAAGAAAAATAAAAATGCTTGATGTGAAAGCACTAGAAAGAGTTAGCGAATTAGGGTAAAATCAACTTAATTAAAAGTTAACGTTTTATTGATAAGGCTTCCAGGAAGTTTCTGTCGTTCATAAAATTTGTATCCAGCTCTCCCCTAACATACATATCTTTAAATAATAGCAATTGTTCCGCAGTTACAGGATTATTCGTATCATAAAGAACCTGACTTGCTTTTGAAATTTTTATTATATCCAACTTTATACTTTTACCGTAAGTATGCTCAAAGTAATACTCAACGGCACTCTCAAGACCATCGTCCAAAATAGAAGTAACAACCTGATGAGTCATATTTACACTCGATGAGTCGTCTAAAACTTGCTGTATATCACGAATTATAGAATTGTTAAGTGAAGATGATGTATGATTTAAAACAATTACTGTATTTGTATCTTCAACATAACGAAGTAAACTTGTTCTGAAACCATTCCATTTACCATGATGGTATGCAATTTTTTTATCGTTTCTAGTTCTTATTCTAAACCCAAATCCATAAGGAATTTCATATTTATTTCTGAGCTTAAACGTTGAAATTGCTTCGTTAAAGGTTTCATATGATACCAGCGAATTATTATAAAGCGCTTGATCCCATTTAAAAAGATCTTCAGTAGTAGAATAAATTCCCTTATCACCAACAGCGCCATCATTAACTGTTTCAGGAATCATCCTATATCTACGTCCACGATAATAATATCCTATTAATCGATCTTTTTTAACATTACTTAATGAACTACTATAAACGAAAGAATTGTCCATTTTTAAAGGTTCAAAAATATTTTCATACATAAAGTCTGCAAACTTCTCGTTAGTAATCCTTTCAACAATACTAGCCAAAGTAATGTAACCTGTATTTGAATAATCCCAACGACGGCCAGGCGTAAAGTATAACGGTAGTTTATGTTCAGCCATCATTTTAACAATATCCTCATTATAGGGTGCTTTATTACCTTTCCAATGATGTTCAACCAGCCACATATAATTGGGTAAGCCTGAAGTATGATTTAAAAGCATTCTTATAGTAATTCGCGGATATGGAAATTCAGGAATATATTTGCTTACAGTATCGTCGTAGTTCAGTTTATTCTGTTCATTCAAAATCATAATAGCCATTGCTGTAAACTGCTTACTTACCGAAGCTAATTGAAAAATATCATCTTTTTCAAGCTCTCTTCTTCTTAGCATATCAGCATATCCAAACGACTCGTTGTAAATACAACTGCCTTTATAGGCCACAAGTACATTACCATTAAAGTAATACTTTTTCGCCTTCACCTGCATTATGGAATCAATTTTCAGGGCTTTTTCCTGATAAAATATTTTTTCAATTTCCTTTTTTGCCGAATTAGATACAATCTCTTTCTTATTTTTTATTGCACCAAATAAATCAAGGCGAATACTTGCTGATATTACAACAACTATGAATAACAAAGATAATAATGAAAATATTTTTAAGTATTTGTAGTCCATAATATCTTACCAGAACTTTAAAGTTCTTTTAAATCAAGCGCCAAAATAAGACAAATTTTAACTCGAATCAAAGTCAAAATCTATTAAAGCCCTTATTTATTAATGTTTTTAGTCAAAAAACAGTTTAAATTAATTATTAAAAAATGCTTACAAAATCTTATTAAATAAGAGATTGCATAGTTTTCAACACAAAAACATTCTAAATAACATTAAAATCAATAATTGTGAATAAAAATAACTCGCAATAAAGTACATCGGACATTCTTGTCCAATTCAAAAACGAGAAAAAAATGATTCTTCTATGTCAGGTATCTTTGAAAAGTAAATAACGCACAGGAATGTGCGTTATACTTAAGATGCTTAGCAACTAACTTACTCCTGGTAGTACACCCGTTTTACACGTGAAGATACACTGGTAAATATTTCGTAAGGTATTGTTTCTAACACATTTGCCAAATCAATAACCGATTGCTCTTTACCAAAAACAATCACTTCGTCACCCTCATGAATATTGCAGTTGGTAATATCAACCATACACATATCCATACATACATTTCCGACAATCGGAACAGAAAATCCGTTTATATATAATTTCCCAATGCCGTTACTCAGTTTTCGATTTAACCCATCGGCATAACCGACAGGTACAACAGCAATAGTTATATCCTTTTCAGCTTTTCCTTTTCGGCTATAACCAATTGTTTCATCTTTTGGAACTTGCTTTATTTGAATCACGGTACTTTTTAAAGTACTAACCGTGGCAAGTTGATCCTGATTTGTTGCAGAAATACCGTATAAACCGATTCCTAAGCGAACCATCTCAAATTGAGCTTTAGGGAACCTTTCAATACCAGCAGAATTTGATATATGACGTATTATATGATATTTTAAATTTTTAATTATCTGCTTACTTAACTCATCAAATAAAGTTATTTGTTTACGGGTAAATTTATCATGAGCATTTTCTTCACTTGCAGCCAAATGTGAAAATATCGATGACACCTTTAGGTTTACAGATTCTTTTAGTTCAGCAATAAGCTTAGGAATTTCATTTTTTACAAATCCCAAACGGTTCATCCCTGTATCCAGCTTTATATGAATAGGAAAGTTCTCCAGTTTAGCTTTTTTAACAACCTGACAAAACTGATTTAGAATCTTAAAACTGTAAATCTCAGGTTCTAAATTATACTTTAACATTAAATCAAAGCTGTATTGCTCGGGGTTCATAACTATTATAGGAGTTTTTATTCCTGCCTCACGTAAAGCAACTCCTTCATCGGCAAAAGCAACACCAAGAAAATCGACACGTTGATATTGTAAAATATTAGCTATCTCGAAAGTTCCACTTCCATACGATAAAGCTTTTACCATGACCATAATTTTGGTTTCAGGTTTAAGCTTTGATCTGAAGTAATTTAAATTATGAACTAAAGCATTTAAATTAATTTCCAGAACAGTTCTGTGTGCTTTATCTTCTAATACTGATGATATTTTTTCGAAATGAAAACTTCGTGATCCTTTAAGTAAGATGGCTTGATCACTAAAGTTTTCTTTTGTAAAATCTTTTAAAAATTCTTCGGTTGATTTATAAAAAGTCTTTTCAAGATTGAACTGATTAGCCTGTAAAGAAATTGATTCACCAATTCCAATAATCTGCTTAATGTTAAATTTATTTAAAAGCGAGGCTACTTCTTTATACAAATCCTTATCATTTTTCCCACTTTGCAGAATGTCAGATAAAATCAATGTTTTTGTCTGATGTTGATTTTGCTGATCAAGATAGTTTAAGGCTATAGCCAATGAATTTAAATCTGAATTATAACTATCGTTAATAATTGTGCAATTATTTATACCTTGTTTTAATTCCATTCGCATTGCAACAGGAGGTAATGTTTCGAATTTATTTTTAAAATCAACAGGATTAAAATTCAAGGCACACAATAAAGCCAAAACATGAATAGCATCTTCAACAGAAGCTTCATCAGAAAAAGGAATAGTTATATGATCTTTTTGATCATTAAATTTAAAATCAATTTGAGTGTAACTATTTTCTATTTGCTTTGTTTTGACTGTTAAGTTCGCATCATGTTTTTCCGACCAGGTAAATTTTTTCTTTTTTGATAAAACCTTATCATTCTGAATGATTTTATCAATTAACTCATGGTCCTTTGAATAAACTATAATTTCAGCATTTGAGAATAGTTTTAATTTCTCTATTGCTTTTTGCTTATAATCAGAAAAGTTTTCCTGGTGTGGCTCCCCGATATTTGTTATTAACCCAATATTAGGTTGGATTATTTTTTCAAGTTTTTCCATTTCGCCCGGGAGAGAAATTCCTGCTTCAAAAACTGCTAAATCAAAAACCTTATCCATTAACCAAACCGATAATGGCACTCCTACCTGTGAATTATAGCTTTTAGGATTTCGAATTATTTGTTTTTTACCCTGAAGAATATGATAAATCCATTCCTTAACAATTGTTTTCCCGTTGCTTCCTGTTATTCCAACTACAGGATACTTAAAATTTTCACGATGATAAGAAACCAGTATTTGTAATGCTTCTAAGGAATTTTTTACCACTAAAAAATTAGCTTTTGGGAAACTAAAATGATTTTTAGGTAAGAATTCAACTACAAAATTTCGAATTCCCTGAATATAAAGATCGCCAATAAAATCATGGCCATCATGCCTATCACCTCGAATTGCAAAAAATAATGTATTTGACGATGAAATAATATTTCGGCTATCAATTAGCAAATGTGAAATATCACAATTTTCTTTACCAACTAATTGTGCATTAATAATATCTGATATTTTCGAAACTGTGTAAATCATGAATTATTTTTGTTCATAACTTTATTATAACAAACCCTGCAAAGTGGCTCATATTCATTTGTTTCACCTAAGAGAACTAATTTATCACTTTTTGCAATACGATGCGAGTACTGAGCCAAATTTCCACAGTGCATACATATAGCATTCACTTTAGTTACATATTCGGCTTCGGCCATTAAGGCAGGAATCGGCCCAAAAGGTTTACCTAAATAGTCCATATCCAAACCGGCAACAATAACACGAATTCCACTATTTGCCAACTGGTTACATACATCAACCAAATTATTATCAAAAAACTGTGCTTCATCAATACCTACAACATCAACATTACCGGTTAGTAAAAGAATATTTCCTGATGATTCAACCGGAGTGGAACGAATTGTATTTTCATCATGAGAAACTACTTCTTCTTCAGAATACCTGTTATCAATCAGGGGTTTGAAAATTTCAACTTTTAATTTTGCGTATTCGGCTCTTCTTAATCTCCTGATTAATTCTTCTGTTTTACCGGAAAACATCGACCCGCAAATAACTTCAATCCAGCCCCTGTTTTTGCTTTTTTTATTTGTACCTTCATTAAACATCTTATACTAAATTCTAAACTATTATCGTTATTTTTGCATAATTAATAACCTTAACGCTATGAACAAAAACGAATTGGTTAAAACCATTTTAAAAAATATTCAAGATATCAATTCTATTGCCGGTAAATTTGAAGCCTCAAAAGAGATACACCAAATAGATATTGATCTTGCTCTTTCAAAAGTAAGAAATCTTTATGATTTATTGTTAAATATTAATTCAGGTGCTGTATATATTCCTCATGATCAAGAAAAAGAGTTATTAACAAAACCCAAACAGCTTGAACCGGAAATTAAAAAAACCACACAAGAAAAAATTGATATACCTAAAACAGAAGTAACTGAAATTGAAGAAACAGTTCCCGAACCTGAATTTATTATTGAAAAACCTTCAGACCAAGCAGCTATTATAGTTGAAAAGCCCCAAGAGGAGACTGTTGAATCATCTCAAAATGGTAATTCTCATGAAATTATAGCAGATAAATTTCAATCGAAGAAGTTTATTCACGATGATATTTCAAAGAAGAATGTTAAGAAGGATGTTTCTGCAAAAATGCAAACAAAACCAATTAATGATATTAATTCGGCCATTGGTTTAAACGACAAATTTATTTTTATCCGGGAATTGTTCGGTAATGACAAAGAACATTATCATGAAACCATTCAGGTTCTTAATAATTTTGATATATACGAAAATGCAGTAAATTTCCTAAATGAAAACTTTGATTGGAACTCTGATGATCCAAATTTTGAGCGATTAAAAGAACTGGTTCGTAGAAAATA
>JAIORB010000053.1 GCA_021108325.1 Bacteroidales bacterium
ATTGGAGATTATGTGAAAGGGAGTGCATATCATATTTATCCTGAAAAGATAAAAGAAGGAATATTATTACACAGATTTATAGATTCTTTCACAGATAAAAATACGCATACACTTGATGCTAAATTATTGTTTGCCCCAAAATACAGAAAGTATGCAGGAGTAGTTATTGATATTATTTATGATCATTTTCTTGCTGCTAACTGGAGTAGATATTCTTATGTAACTCTAAAAGATTTTATTGATGATTTTCATGAGTTGCTAATTAAACACAATGATATGTTGCCTACCGAAGTGCAAAATTTTGTTCCTAAACTAATTCAGAATAAAAGGATATATTCATATAAAGATATTGAAGGTATTCGATCGGTATTAAGTACAATGTCAAAATATACTTCATTACCTGACCATTCAGATTTTGCAATTGAAGTATTAAAGAACAACTATGAATTGCTAAAACGATATTTTTTCTTGTTTTTTTCTGATATTACATATTACATAAAAACAGTGCATAATATCGATATTAAAGGAATTTAATGCTTATTTAGCATATTACAACTTTGATTTCTGCTCATTTTTCAATAATTTTGCAATTTCTAAAAGATCCTTTTTTGATTTTGATTCCTAATGTAAAAGGATTTACATAATCTGCATTTTAAGTTCTATTTAAACCAATATTGCAGACTAGATTTTTGAATTATCTAAATTGATAAGAGAGATGGCCAATTATTCAGCAGAAGAAAAAGTTCAAATATGTCACAAGTCACAAATTAAATTAGATCAGTTACTTGATGAAAACCCAAGACTTAAAGAAATATTATTTAATTCAGAAAATGAACTTGAGGTAAATCAATCTATAAAAGAATGGGCTGAATCGGAACTAAAAAATAACGAATTAGCTTTCAAATACTACAAAAAAGAAGTTTCGGGCCGAAAAGTTTTTGAGAAAATAAAATGGCAGGAGGTTGCTGCAATTCGAATTCTGGATTACATCGATCATACCGATCAGGTATATACGGATTTAAATGTTCGTGGGCAAAAGCGAATAAATACCCCATTTAAAATTTTATGGTTTGCTGCTAAAGATGGAACCGGTGGAGGTAAATACTGTTTTTTTCTAGATATGCTGGAATTGTTTAGGCAATTTTCGGGTCGAAAGAAATATAAGATACCTTCAAGAGAACAAAATGAACAATGGATGAGTAAAAATCCATCGGGATTGGATCAGGATATTATAGAAAAAAGACAAAAAAATAAAAAACGAATCATTAATATTATTATTGATTTAATTGATTCGGGTAAAATAAAAAGTGCCAGATTTTCTTTCGAACCGGGTTTATCATTAGATGAAAAAATTGACAAAGTAAATGAATGGTGGAATAGCAAATTATTTCATCTGAAATTTGCGGTAAGAAATCCTGAGTTACTAAACAGGATGCTTGATTATTCATTGGATTCCGAAACAATATCATTATTAAAAGAAGCCCAAGCTCAGGAGATCCCTTTCTTCGTTAATCCATATTATCTTTCTTTATTAAATATTGACAAAAGAAAGAAAAATTATGCTGATGCAGCTATACGTGATTACATTATTTACAGTAAAGAATTAGTTAACGAATTCGGGCATATTGTTGCTTGGGAAAAAGAAGATATTGTTGAACCAGGAAAACCTAATGCTGCTGGCTGGATGCTTCCATCAACATATAGTGTTCATCGAAGATATCCTGAAGTTGCTATTCTTATACCGGATTCTATGGGAAGAGCTTGTGGAGGATTATGTGCTTCTTGTCAACGAATGTATGATTTCCAAAGAGGCAACTTAAATTTTGACTTAAAAAAACTTGAACCAAATGAAAAATGGCCTGCCAAACTTGAACGTTTATTAAAATATTTCGAAGAAGATACTCAATTACGGGATATATTAATTACAGGAGGTGATGCCTTAATGAGTTCTGATAAGTCATTACAAAAAATACTTGATGCTGTTTATGAAATGGCTTACAAGAAAAAAGAGAAAAATAAATCTCTTGAAAATGGCAAGAAATATGCTGAAATGTTACGGGTAAGGTTAGGAACAAGATTGCCGGTTTATTTACCTCAGCGAATAACACCTGAATTAATAAAAATATTAACTGATTTTAAAGACAAAGCTTCTAAAATAGGTATTCATCAATTTGTAATTCAAACACATTTTGAATCGGCAATGGAGATTACTCCTGAAGTTAAAGAAGGAATACAAAAATTTACAAAAGCCGGTTGGACAGTTACAAATCAGCTTGTTTTTACTGCAGCATCTTCACGTAGAGGCCATACAAACAAGTTACGTAAAGTTTTAAATGATATTGGAGTTATTACTTATTATACTTTTTCTGTAAAAGGCTATATGGAGAATTATAATAATTTTGCCACTAATGCTCGTGCTGTTCAAGAACAACTGGAAGAAAAAAGGATAGGAAAAATCCCTCAGAAGTATATAGAGCTTCTAAAAACCTACCAGCTTAATGCAAGCAATATAATAGAAAATATTAATTACTTACGCGAGCAAGAAGACCTGCCTTTTTTGGCGACCGACAGAAATGTGCTAAACCTTCCAGGAGTTGGGAAAAGCCTTACTTTTAGAACTGTAGGCATTACACGTCGAGGGCGAAGAATATTAAAATTTGATCATGATTCAACACGTAATCACAGTCCAATTATTAATAAAATGGGTGATATTATTATCGTTGAATCAAAGCCTATTGGCGAATACCTAAGACAGTTAGAACGAATGGGAGAAAACAGTGAGGATTACAATACAATATGGGGCTATTCAATAGGTGAAACAGAAAAAAGATTTCCTGTTTTTGAATATCCTAAATACAATTTTGAAATAACAAAAGAATTTTCAAATTTAAAACTGTAACTTTTATTATTTTAGAAGTTCTAACCTGCTGGCATCTAATCTTAGAAAGATAAAAAGCAGAATGGTAAATGCCCAGAGAGACGATCCTCCGTAACTAAAGAATGGTAATGGGATTCCGATTACAGGAACTAAACCAATGGTCATCCCTATATTAATAACTATATGGAAAAAAAGTACAGATACAACACCATATCCATAAATTCTACTAAAAGGAGATCTTTGTCTTTCTGCTATTCCAATTAGCCTATACAAAAAGAAAACAAAAAGAGAAACCACAAAGAATGTTCCCATAAAGCCCCATTCTTCACCAATGGTACAAAAAATAAAATCGGTACTTTGCTCAGGCACAAAATCAAATTTTGTTTGAGTTCCTCTTAAAAATCCTTTTCCATACAATCCTCCTGAACCAATTGCAATCTTAGATTGATTTACATTATATTCAACACCATAGGGGTCTGACTCTAAGCCTAAAACAACATTGATTCTTTTCTGCTGATGCGGCTCAAGAAAATTATTAAACACATGATCAACAGAATAAGTTAACAGGACCGAACCAATTAAAAATACAAGAAGTAAAGCAACATTCTTTATTTTATACCTTATCGCAAGAATAGTATATACTAATCCGGAAATACCTAATGCTGCGAGAATAATATAATAGTATGACAATCCCATACTTAACACTTCGTTAATACCATACAATACCGCCGAAGTTAAAAACAATATACCAATACCAATACCAACATTTTTAAGTCGTCTGTTCAAAAACCAAAATATAATAAATACAATTGCAATGGATAAGAAAATTATTATCAACTTTTCAAGTACGAGTGCAAGAATAAATAGGATAACAACAAATAAACCTAAGAGCAAGATGCTTTCGGAAATACCCTCACGATAAAGAACAAGTATAAAAACAAAATAAACTAATGCAGAACCAGTATCATTTTGTAATAAAATTAATAGCGAAGGAATTAAAATAATTGCAGCAACACGCAAATATGATTTTAATGTATTTATTTGAACATTATATGAACTCAAGTATCTAGCCAGCACCAATGCAGTAGCTATTTTAGCAAATTCTGCAGGCTGGATACGAAAACGACCAATCTCAAACCATGATTTAGCACCATGAACTTCCTTGCCAAATATCAATACAGCTATTAACAAGAAAATCATTAGTCCATAAACAATATAGGCAAAATAAGAATAAAAATTAATATCAATGATAAAAACAATGAATGCAATTACTAATGCCGCAGCGATCCATATTAATTGTTTACCATAACGCTGAGAAAAATCAAAGATACTATGATGATCTTCGTTGTAAACAGCTGCATAAATATTTATCCAGCCTAAAAATACTAAGACTAAATACATTGCAACTGTTAGCCAATCTATATTACTCCATATGTTTACTCGTCTCTGCATTATAATTTATTTCTGCATTTAAAACATATTCTTCCCACCAAGGAACAGAAATTGAATCATTTAAGTATTCCTCTATCATCAATTTTGCAGTTGGTGCAGCCCATGTACTACCAAATCCTCCATTTTCAATATAAACAGCAATTGCTATTTTGGGATTTTTCTTAGGGGCGAAAGCTATAAAAATAGAATGATCTTTACCGTGAGGATTTTCGGCAGTTCCTGTTTTCCCGCAAACAGTAATTTCCGGTATTTGTGCACTACGGGCCGTACTACCACTTCCGGGTTCTCCATTAACTGCAAGGTCCATACCTTCAATCACTATTTCAAAATAATTTGAATCTATTTTAGTATAATTTTTTTGATAAAACCTTTCATCTAAGTCAAAATCACCTTCTATTTCCTCAACAACATGTGGTGTATAATAATAACCTCTGTTTGCAATTGCTGCTGTCATATTTGCCATTTGCAACGGAGTTGTACCCAGCTCACCCTGACCAATTGCCATAGATATAAGTGTTAATGATCGCCAGCCATTTTCTCCATAAATACGATCATAAGTTTGTTTAGTTGGAACCAAACCCTTTAACTCATTACCAAAATCACTATTCAAATATTGTCCAAAACCAAAAGACATAATGTATTCTCTCCATTTATCAAATGATTCCCTAATAGACGGATATTTCTTATTATCCAAAATACTTCTGAAAACATTGCAATAGTATGTATTACATGACATCTGAATGGATTCAATTAAATTTAATGGAGATCTATGAAAATGACATCCAACTCTAAGTCCTCTTGAATAATAAGCTCCAACACATTCGTATTTTGTGTATGGGAATAATGTTTTTTCTTGCATTCCAATCAAAGCATTCACAACTTTAAATGTTGATCCCGGAGGATATTGTGCCATTAAGGCTCTGTTAAACAATGGTTTTAAAGTATCTGACATTAAAGTCACATAATTCTTTGTTCTTATACGTCCTACCAGTAATTCAGGATTATATGTTGGCGAAGAAACCAGTGCCAATATTTCACCTGTCGATGGTTCTATGGCAACAATACTTCCAATTTTATTTCTCATTAACTTTTCGCCATAAGCCTGCAAATCGCTATCAATTGTAGATATAATATTTGAACCAACTTTAGCTTTTCTGTCTAATCTGCCATTTGCATAAGATCCTTGTATCCTATTATGTACATCTACCAAGTACACATTAACACCTTTTTGCCCACGCAAATATTCTTCATACGATTGTTCAATACCACTAACTCCAATATAATCACCAGATTTATAATATTCGTTACTTTCGATAATTTTATTATTAACCTCTCCCACATAACCCAATAAATGAGCCCCATTTTCTAATGTATATTTTCTCAATGTTCTGGCCTGAACAAAAAACCCGGGATATTTATAAAGTTTTTCCTGTAAGTTAGCATATGTTTTCGAGGAAACTTGTTTTAAAAAAATCGATGAATTATAAACTGAAAATTCCTTAGCTCTCCTTAAAGCTTCATCAACATACTCTTTTGTGATATCCAATATCTGACAAAACTCCGTGGTATCGAAAGGTTCAAGTTGCCGTGGAATCACCATTAAATCATAAGCAGCCTCATTATAAACAAGCAATTTCCCTTCTCTGTCGTAAATTAAACCACGAGCCGGGAATTGTGTAACATAACGAAGAACATTACTGCTGGCAGTTAATTTGTAAGTGCTGTCGACAACCTGAATAACGAAAAGTTTTACGATATATACCAATCCTATCAGGATGATAATAAAGCGAATAATATGTCTTCTGTTAGCAAAAGAATCCACAATAAAACTATGTAACAAGCATTTTACCGTCTGGTGTCTTTCCGATAAAAATACTGGCTTATTAATACTAATATAATCGTAAATATTGAGCTTAAAATGACTCTTGCAAATGTGGCAAAAAAGTCTGAAAACCGTAATACTTCTATAAAAAATAAAAAGAGATGATGTGCAAGGATTAAAATGACAGCATATCTGAGAAACCAATTAGCACCATAATATCTAAGTTGTGGTAAAGTTTCTGATTCATACCCGTCTCTAGGCGAAATTACCTTTAAAATATAAGGCCGTAAAAAAGCCATAAAGACTGTTGCAGAGCTATGCATTCCAGCCGTACCTGAAAATAAATCGATAGTTAATCCTAAAGTAAAAGCTGTTATTAACAATAACCATTTAGGAGTTTCAAAAGGTAAAGCTAAAATAAGTAAAACATAAATATAAGGATTAATATACCCACTAAACTGAATATTATTCAGAATAAATACTTGTAAAAAAACAAGTAAAATAAAACTTACCAGGTATCTCGGAAATAACTTAATCATTTTTCACAGCTTGATTTTCTAATTCTAACTTTTCGATTTGAAGTAAATTACCAATTACATTTACATTGCCAAGACTCTTAAAATCAGTAGATAACTTTACTTCTATTTCATAAAAACTGCCCTTTTTTTCTTCAAAATCACTAATAAAACCAATAAGAATTCCTTCCGGGAAAATTGAAGAAAAACCACTGGTTATAATTGTATCACCAACCTGAATGTCTGCATGTAATGGGATTTCATTTAAAATAGCAGTCTGATAACCTTTTCCATCCCAGTTTAGAGAGCCAAAATATCCATTTTTCTTAACCTTTGAACTAATCCTTAAATCAAGGTTTAATAAAGATATAACTGTTGCATAATTCTTTGAAACTCCTTTTACAATACCAACAATGCTTCCATCTGAAACTACTGCCATTTCTGGTCTGAGTCCTTGTTGATTTCCTTTATTAAGAGTAAGAAAATTATGTTTTTTATTTATCGAATTATTAATTATACGAGCTGATGTATACATATAACGTTGATTAAAGATTGTATCGTTAACAGAACGAAAAAATATTTCATCCGATTTATATGTTGATTCGATAATATTTAATAAACGGTTATTCTCTTCAGCCAATCGATGATTTTCTTCAGCTAATGACAAATACTGTTTTAATTTTGTAGTTTTTGTATAAAAATTCCCGGTAACCTGCCTTGTAAGATTTACAAATCTGGCTTTATGAAAATTATTATTATTTATAAGAAGATAAATAGAAAACACCTCGATAAAAATGAATAGAAGTAAAAAATGTATTCTCAATAAAAAATTAATTAAACTTCTCATATTCTATTCACATTATAGGATTTTCTTATCTCATTAAGAATGGAAATTTATCAACGTTTTTAAGTGAAATTCCTGTGCCTCGTGCAACAGCATGTAAAGGATCTTCTGCTACGCGAAACTGTATTCCAATTTTATCTGTTAATCGTTTAGCTAATCCACGCATTAATGCACCACCTCCCGCTAAATAAATTCCATCATCAACTATATCGGCATATAATTCAGGTGGAGTTTGTTCCAGCACACTAAGAATAGCTGTTTCAACTTTTGACATTGATTTATCCAAACAATGAGCAATCTCCTGATACGAAACAGGGATTTCGACTGGCATTGCAGTCATTAAATTAGGTCCTCTAACAAGAAAATCTTCAGGTGGATTTTCTAATTCAGCCAAACATGATCCAACATTAATTTTTATTTCTTCCGCAGTTCTTTCTCCAATTTTAATATTATGCTGATGTCGCATATACGCCTGAATGTCAGATGTAAAAGCATCGCCTGCAATACGTATTGATTTGTTACTTACAATTCCTCCAAGAGCAATTACAGCAACTTCAGTTGTACCACCTCCAATGTCAACTACCATGCTTCCCTTAGGTTCTTCAACATCAATACCCATACCTATAGCAGCAGCCATTGGTTCGTAAATCATATAAACATCACGTCCACCCGCATGCTCCGAAGAATCCCGAACAGCTCGCATTTCAACTTCAGTACTACCTGAAGGAATACAAACAACTATTCTTAACGAGGGCGCAAATAATTGCGATTTTTGATTAATCATTTTAATCATTCCCCGAATCATTAGTTCGGCAGCATTGAAATCTGCTATTACACCATCTCTTAATGGTCTGATAGTCCTAATATTTGTGTGTGTTTTACCATGCATCAAACGAGCTTTTTTACCAATAGCAATAAGCTTACCGGTAGCTTGCTCTACAGCAACAATTGATGGTTCGTCAACAACAATTTTATCGTTATAAATAATAATAGTATTAGCCGTTCCCAAATCAATAGCTAATTCCTGAGTAAAAAACGAAAACAATCCCATTACGCGTTATATATTAAATTAAATCCCTTGTTTATATTAATGTTTAAAATGCCGTGTTCCTGTAAATACCATTGTCATTTCGTGCTCGTTGCAATAATCGATCGATTCCTGATCTCTTACCGATCCTCCCGGCTGAATAACCGAAGTTATTCCTGCTTCATTTGCTATTTGCACAGAATCAGCAAAGGGGAAAAAAGCATCCGATGCCATCACAGCACCATTTAAATCAAACTTAAAATTATTTGCTTTTGTGATAGCTTGTTTAAGCGCATCAACTCTTGATGTTTGTCCTACTCCGCTTGCACAAAGTTGTTTGTTTTTAGCTAAAACAATTGTATTCGATTTTGAATGTTTTACTAATTTATTTGCAAATAATAAGTCTTCTACTTCTTCTTTCGTTGGAGCTTTTCTGGTTGCTGTTTTTAAATCATCAGCAATTTCCATTTTTAAATCTTTGTCTTGAACAAGTGCTCCATCTAACATTGATCGATATTGTTTTTCAGGAAAACCAAACATTTTCTGAATCAATATAATCCTATTTTTCTTTTTCTTTAACACCTCCAAGGCATCATTAGCATAGGATGGTGCAATAATTACTTCAAAGAAAATTTTATCGATCTCGATTGCAGCATCTTTGCTTACTTCTTTATTAGAAATTAAAATACCTCCAAATGCGGAAATCGGATCACCAGCTAAAGCATCGTTCCATGCATCAACCAGATTATCTCTTGATGCAATACCACAAGCATTGTTGTGTTTTAATATAGCAAAAGTTGTGTCGTCAAATTCAGCAATTAATTGAACAGCAGCCTCAATATCCAATAAATTATTATACGATATTTGCTTACCATGCAACTGATCAAATACATCATCTAATTTCCCAAAATAAAATCCTTTCTGATGTGGATTTTCTCCATAACGCAATTCTGTTCCTGAAATGGAACTCTGCTTAAACACAGTTTTTTGTATATCTCTGTTAAAGTAATTAAAAATTGCAGTATCGTAATGCGATGAAATACTAAATGCTTCTAATGCAAACTTTTTACGATCTTCAATTGAAGTCTCTCCATTTTTTGCTTCAAGCAAGTCTAACAAATCCTGATACTGATTTTTTGAAGGAACAATCAGTGTATCTTTAAAATTTTTTGCTGTAGCACGTATTAACGAAATACCTCCTATATCAATTTTCTCAATAATCTCTTGTTCGCCTGCCCCTGAAGCTACCGTATCTTCAAAAGGATATAAATCAACAATCACTAAATCAATTTCCGGAATTTGGTATTGTTCAAGTTGTTCAATGTCGGAATTATTATCTCTTCGAGCCAGAATTCCACCGAATACCTTTGGATGCAAAGTTTTTACCCTGCCTCCCAAAATCGAGGGGTAATCAGTAAGATTTTCCACCGCAATTACAGGAACTCCAAGCTTTTCGATAAACTGCTTAGTTCCTCCGGTTGAATATATTTGTATGTTTAATTTACTAAGTTTTTCAATAATCGCTTCTAAATTAGCTTTATCAAAAACCGAAATTAATGCTGATTTGATACGCTTTAAATCGCTCATTTACATATTCTTGTTAAATTCCGACAAAAATAATCAAAAAAAACTGTAAAATGGTAATTAGATAAGTTTTAATATTTGCAAATACCCTGCTAAATGAACTATTCTAATAATTGTTCGAAAATATAAATAATACGTCAAAAAAAAAATCACATATCGTATATTTGTTAAAATCTTTTTAAAATTATTATTGCGGTTGATATGCTATTTTTAAATCTCATAAAAGAAAGCTTCCTGTTTGCAATTAACGCCCTGAAAGTAAATAGATTAAGAACTTTGCTGACTTTGCTTGGAATTACAATTGGAATTTTTGCTATTATTTCTGTTTTTACTGTACTGGATTCTTTGGAAAACACCATCCGAAATAGTTTATCATCATTGGGCGATGATATTATTTATGTTCAGAAATGGCCTTGGGCTCCACCTCCGGGAGAAGAGTATGCCTGGTGGGAATACTGGAACAGACCGGTTCCAACAATTAAAGAGTATGAGCAATTTAAGAAAAGATCAGATAGAGCAGAAATAATAAATTTTGCTGCATCAACTCTTCGAAATGTTAAATACAAAAATAATACTCGGGAAGATGTTATTATCTGGGCAAATTCACATGAATTTGAAAGAATAAGAGCATTTGAATTAGAAGATGGCCGTTATTTCTCTCCATTTGAATCGGTAGCCGGTAAAAACATTTGTTTAATTGGCCATCAGGTAGCAAAAGATCTTTTTCAAGGAATAAATCCAATAGGAAAAGAGATAAAGATTCAAGGACGAAAAATCATGGTAATTGGATTAATTGCTAAAGAAGGAAAAGATATTCTAAATAGTGGTGGCAGTCTTGACGAAATGATTATTCTTCCAATAATTTATGCCAAATCATTAATGGATATCAAAAGTGAAAACACTAATCCAATGATTATGGTAAAAGCGAAACCTGATGTATCAATAGCTGAATTAAAAGATGAGTTAAGAAGTATTTTAAGATCAACACGAACTTTAAATCCAAAACAAAAAGATAATTTTGCTTTGAATCAATCCAGTATTCTAAATTCTGTTTTAAACAGCATTTTTGCTGTAATTAATGTTGCAGGTTGGTTAATTGGTGGGTTTTCGATACTTGTTGGAGGTTTTGGAATTGCAAATATTATGTTTGTGTCAGTAAAAGAAAGGACAAATCTAATCGGTATTCAAAAATCCTTAGGAGCAAAACGAAAATTCATTTTATGGCAATTTTTATTTGAGGCGGTAATATTGTCGTTAATTGGTGGCATAATTGGCTTATTGCTAATTTTTATTGGAAGTATAATTGCATCAAATAAAATTGAACTAGAAATAACTTTGACATTAGGAAATATTATCCTTGGCCTTTTAATTTCTATTTGCATTGGAATAATATCCGGCATTTTTCCATCATATAAAGCAGCTAAACTAAATCCCGTTGAGGCAATTAACACCACTTTTTAATCGTTAAAGGTAACCTCTAAATAACTCGTTCGCATCAAAATTTCCATAGCTTTTCAAAGACAAGGAAAAGCTTTGAAGGACTATCGGGATAATACGAAAAGCTTTGACAAAGAATTTGGAAAGCTATGGAAACCTTACGGGAATAAAGACAATAAACGAATTATTAGAGGTTGCCTTAAGTTAAATCCATGTTAAATTATAACTCAGTGATCTGTTTTTTTAATATGATTATTATATTTACATTTTAAAAAATCAATTATTAATACCTAAAAACCAAGATTATGATTAAAAAAGTATTGGGGATACTTGCAATTGCAAGCTTATTAGTTTCTTGCGGAACACAGCAAAAAAAGGAAAAGGAATGTACTGAAAAAGAAAAAACTGCAATAACTGTCGATAATTTATTGGCAGAGATTACAAATTATATCGATAAAGATATAGTAGTTGTTGGAACAGTAAATCATGTTTGTGAGCATGGAGGAAAAAGAATGTTTATTATGGGTGAGGATCCTGATATAGCGATTAAGATTACTCCAAATGATGAGATCGGCATATTTGAAAAAGAATTAGAAGGCAGCAGTGTTATTATAACAGGAATTGTAAAAGAATTACGCATTGATGAAGCCTATGTTGCTAACCTAGAAAAAGAACTTTCAGAAGGTGCTGATAACGAAGCAATACACGATCATTCAGGAGAAGAAGATGAAGAAGACCATGCCGAAACAGAAGTTGACAGTTCAAAAATTAAGCAAATTGAACACATGAAAACTCAAATTGCAGAATCTGAAAATGGTTATTATTCACAGTTTTGGGTTGAAGCCAGCAAATTTGAAGTTAAGGAACGTGACCATGATCACGAGGATGTTGAAGGCGATGATCATCATGACCATGCAGAAGGTGAAGAACATTCTCACTAGAAAACAATTATTTTTCTAATATAGATTTATTAAGTTTGTCCGAAAGTTTTAACAATTTTCGGACATTTTTAATTACAAGAAATAATGAATTTAAGAAAATTAAATAGAAACACACATCGTGATTTAGGTTATATATTTTTTTTTATAAGCATAATTTATGGTCTGTCG
Source organism: Bacteroidales bacterium (assembly GCA_021108325.1). Classification (GTDB taxonomy): domain Bacteria; phylum Bacteroidota; class Bacteroidia; order Bacteroidales; family UBA12077; genus UBA12077. The sequence goes on from JAIORB010000053.1 coordinate 12,669, forward strand.
GGTATTGCATTAAATCATATTGATGACTGGAATCCAAGTTACGTAATTAAAAATACTGAAGTAAATATTAAAGCTGCTCCACTAAAAAAAGATAACTTAAACCGTACAAGTGTAATTTCACTACTTGAAGATATTGCTCCCGGAGAAAAATATAAAAATCATTATTTCCCAAATGATAACACGCTTAAAGTGTTTATTAAAGATGGAAACATCAATGTTAATTTAGAAACAGGGCAGGGAAATATTGAAACTTCGAAACGCCGACCGGTATTTCACCAATTTAATTATTTACATTATAATCCACGCAAATGGTGGACAATTATTTCTGATATTTATGCAGTTTCGCTAATGCTTTTAGCCATTACAGGATTATTTATACTTAGAGGAAAGAATGGAATCACAGGACGTGGTGCCTGGTTAACCGGACTGGGAATAATTATTCCTATTATTTATCTTTTATTATATTATTGGAAAGTTTTTTAAAAGAATGCAAAAAAGGTTCGTCCAATCATCAAATAAATAAATAATCCCATAATATCGTTAACTGTAGTAATAAACGGGCCTGTTGCTAAAGCAGGGTCTATTTTTAATCTATCTAAAATTATTGGAACATATGTGCCAAACATAGATGCAAATACAATAACCGAAAATAATGCTGTACTAACTGTTATTGTTAATGCAAACGAGTCGCTAAAAAAGTAATTATAGGCAAAAATCACCGTAGACAGAATAATCCCGTTTATTGTTGCAACACCAAGCTCTTTAAATAATTTCCTTCCCATACCTTCAAATCCCATTGAATTACTTGCTAAAGCCTGAACAATTATGGAAGATGATTGCACTCCTACATTTCCTCCCATCGCCGCGATCAGCGGAATAAAAAATACCATCTTCGGATTAATACCTAAATCAACTTCGTAAACACCCATTACCAAAGCTGCTATAATTCCTCCAAACAAACCAATGAATAACCATGGAATACGTGCTCGTGTATGTATCCATGCACTATCTGAAGATTCAACATCCTGAGTAATACCCGAAACCAACTGATAATCACGTTCTGCTTCTTCACGAATAACATCTACAACATCATCAATGGTAATCAGACCAACCAATCTATTTAAAGTATCAATTACAGGCAGCGCAACCAGATCATATTTATCCATTATGTTAGCTACCTCTTCAGAAGGAGTGTCTGTTTTAACTGAAATTACATCAGTGTTAATTATATTAGCAATTTTTCGGTTTGAGGCAGTAAGCAGTAATTTTTTTAGTGATAAGATTCCTTTTAATACTTCATTATCATCTATAACGTATACATAATAGATCTCATCAACATCTTCGGCCTGTTTACGCATTTCTTTAAGGCAAGTCATTATATTCCAGTTCTCATTAACCGTAATTAACTCTTTTGCCATTAAACCACCAGCAGAATCTTCATCATAATTTAAAAGATCAACAATATCGCCTGCTTGTTCAAGGTCATCTATATGCGATAATACTTCCTCTTGTTTTTCTTCAGGAAACTCACCAATAACATCAGCAGCATCATCAGAATCGAGTTTTTCAATAAAATCAGCAATATCTTCACTTGGCAAAACTTTAAGAAACCTTTCACGATCATCTTCTTCTAACTCAATCAATACATCAGCAGCATCCTCAGCATCAAGCATAACATGAATAAAGCGTGCTTCATTAATATTAAGCTCATCGTAAATTTCAGCAATATCGGCAGGGTGAAGATCTTTCACCATTTTAAAAGCTCCAACCTCATTACTCTTTTCAATATGATCACGAATCTGATCAATGAATTCTTTGGTTAATTCGAATTGCATAAGCCGGTTATATTTGAGTTATTAATTATTTCAATTCTGTATCAATAAGGTTTGTAAGATAAATAAAATCTTCAACATTTAATTGCTCTGGTCTCTTTCCAAAAATTTCATTATCGGTTGGTAAATTTACCAAAATACTTTTTAAAGAGTTACGTAATGTTTTTCTTCTTTGGTTAAAACCTAATTTCACAACCTTAAAAAACAATTCTTCGTTACATCCAAGTTTGTCTCTTTTATTTCTTTTTAAATGTATAACAGCAGAATTTACTTTGGGTGGTGGATCAAAAACCTTTGGCCCAACCGTAAATAAATAATCAATATCATAAAAAGTCTGCAACAAAACACTTAATATCCCATAGGTTTTATTTCCATGCGATGCCTTAATTCTTTCAGCAACTTCTTTCTGGAGCATACAAACAACATTCATAACCATATCGCGATTTGCGAGTACTTTAAAAAATATTTGGCTCCCGATATTATAGGGAAAATTCCCGATAATGGTCATTGGATTACTAAAAATCTCTTTAAGATCAAATTTTAAAAAATTCCTGAAAATAAGTTTTTCGCCCAGCAAAGGATAAGTCGCCTGTATATATTCATAAGCTTCAGAGTCAATTTCAATAGCATAAAAATCAATATCTTCTTTTTTAAGCAGAAGAGATGTCAAAACTCCGGTTCCCGGGCCAATCTCGAGAACAGTTTTTTGTGGGAAACCATCAATGGCATCAACAATCTTTTGAGCAATATTTTGATCTTTTAAAAAATGCTGACCTAAACTCTTTTTGGGGCGAACGTAACTCATATATATAATGATGATTTATAAATTAATAATGAATAATGGTTCTGATATAAAATTGCTGTAAAGATCGAAAAACTTAAATCAATTTCAAACAATACAGATTCTTCTTATATCTTTGACATAGTTGAATGACTATTTTAATGAAAAGCAAAACAAAAAAAATCATAGCAAGCATCGTTTTAATATTGCTGTCGTATGGTTTTATTACATTCAAAATACTAAATTTCAAAGAATTAAAGGAAGTGGATTTTTATTCACTTCATTTTTCATCTTTTTATTTATTAATATTTTTAGTTGTTATACTATTAATGTTTCTAAACTGGGGTATAGAAACGATTAAATGGAAAATTTTAATTGATAAAATACAGCTATTTTCTTTTTTCAACGCATTTAAAGCTGTTTTTGCAGGTATAACCATTGGTATTTTTACACCAAACAGAGTTGGCGAAATAGGTGGGCGAATATTATTCCTGGATAAAGGGAAACGAACTTTTGGAGTTTTAGCTACGGGAATTGGAAGTTTTGCACAATTCATTACAACAATAACCACAGGAATTTTTGGTTTTATTCTATTTTTATTATTATTCCCAGATAATAATACAATCAACTCAGTATTTAATAAAATCCCGGCAATCGGACTCTTACTTATGTTATTAATCCTGATTTGGATTTATTTTAATATTAAAAGAATTAAAACAATATTATTAAAAATTTCTTTTTTTAAAACCCGCACAGATCAACTTGAATATTTATCGGAAACAAAATTTGACTCATTATTTAAAGTTTTTTTATTAAGTTTTGTCCGTTATTTTATTTTTATTACCCAATTTTTTCTTTTACTGATTTTTTTCGATATTCATCTGACATTAATACAGGCATATATTTCCATTAGCCTTATATATTTATTTGCAACTTTAATTCCAACAACAACCCTTGTTGAATTAGGAATTCGTGGTTCTCTTGCCATATTCTTTATCGGAATGTTTTCTGATAATATTTTAGGAATCATTTTATCCACCACATTTTTATGGTTTATCAATTTAGCAATTCCGTCTATCATCGGTTCTGTTTTTTTCGTCAAAAATAACCTCGGATCAAACAATTAAATTCTTACATTTGTATAGTTAAATATAAATACATCTTTTAACGAAAAAATTAAAAAAATTATAGATACAGTAAACAATTTTATATACTTAGTTGTTTACTTATAACAAATCGGTTTCGGAAGCAAGGGTTAATAACAAGGTAATTTTTCTCATAATCATTTTCTTGAACGCTTCCGGGGCCGATTTTTAATTTTCAAAATAAATCAAAAACACTTTCTTCTTAAATTTCTTATTTCGAAATAAAATAATTGTATTATTGCTCTTCAATAATATTGTATGGATTTCGTATTAAAAAATAAAAAACTATTTGCTTTGGCCTTTTGGATTTGGATAGCTGCTATACTTTACTTCACATTAATCCCAAATAGCCCAAAATTAAAAGTGGATATAAAAAATCAAAGTTTTCGATTGGATTATATTCTGCATTTTCTGGTATATTTCAGCCTGGCTATTCTTTATTTATTATGGAAAGCAGATAATTATTTCAAAGTAAAATCGAAACACCTGGCTTACTTCTTAATAGGAGCATTAATCCTATCAGGTATAAGTGAATATGCACAAACTTATATTCCCGGACGGACGTTTAACCCAATTGATTTTTATTCGAAT
>JAIORB010000034.1 GCA_021108325.1 Bacteroidales bacterium
ATAATAAAAAAACCTGTCAAAATTGACAGGCTTTTTTATTAGTATAAAGTTAAAGAGTAAATATTAAATTAATTTAACATTTACTGCGTTTAATCCTTTTTTACCTTCTTGTAATTCAAATTCTACTTGGTCACCTTCATTAATTTCATCAATTAATCCAGAAACGTGTACAAAATGTTCTTTGTTTGTGTCGTCTTCACTTATGAATCCAAATCCTTTAGATTCGTTGAAGAATTTTACTGTGCCTTTAGCCATTACTTAATATTTTAAAAATTATTTGAACTGCAAAGTTAATATTATATATTATTATCTGGCTGTATTTCAGAGATTTTTTTATATGACTATCGGATTATATATCTAATCCATATTTTATAAATTGTTATTATCCTTGAATATTAGGTGCTTAGCGCCTGCCTGCCACAGGCAGGAATTTATATATAAATTGAATATCTTGATAAAAATTGATGAAAAATCTATAAGACATAGCCGCTTAGCACCTTCTTTTTCTTTTAAATTACAGGAAATCAATCCGATAATCATATTCTTTTTTTAATTTTCTGCAAATTGCTTCTATTTAAAACTTCAGTCTGGGATGATTCACTTTATTTGTGAGACCGCGTAGCTAAGTTTTTATCCCCAAAAAATTGGTATCTTTGCACGTTTTATATTATATAAGAATTATTGATGAAATTTACCGAGTTTAATTTGAATGATCGATTGCTGGAGGCCATATCATACATGGATTTTGATGAGGCTACTCCGATACAGGAAATGGCCATACCTGAAATAATACAAGAAAATGATCTTATCGCTTGTGCTCAAACCGGAACAGGCAAAACGGCTGCTTTTATTTTACCAATTTTAAATAAGTTAAGTGGAATAAAAGGAACATCAATTAATACATTAATTATTGTTCCTACTCGCGAATTAGCATTGCAAATAGATCAGCAGATTCAAGGATTTTCTTATTTTGTGCCGGTTAGCTCTTGCCCTGTTTATGGCGGCGGAGATGGTAGCGACTTTGAAATGGAGAGAAAAGCCCTTTTAGGTAATGCCGAAATAATTGTTGCAACACCCGGTAAATTGATTTCTCATTTACAAATGGGATATGTAAAATTTGAAGAAATTAAACATCTAATTCTTGATGAGGCTGACAAAATGCTCGATATGGGATTTTATGAGGATATTCAAAAGATAATATCCTATATTCCAAAAGAAAGGCAGACATTGATGTTTAGTGCAACAATGCCTCCGAAAATACGCACCTTGGCTAGTCAGATACTAAAAAATCCCAAAGAAATAAGCATAGAACTTTCAAAACCCGCCGAAGGTGTTTTACAGGCATCCTATTTAGTTTTTGAAAAGCAAAAAACAGCATTAATTAAATACCTTATATTGAATAAACCCGACTACGACAGCATACTTATTTTTACATCAACCAAAAGTAAAGTGTTTGAAATTGTGAAAGGACTGAGAGCTAAAGATTATTCAATTGAAGGAATATCTTCGGATCTGGAACAAAAGGACCGCGAAGAGGTTCTTTCGCGCTTTCGTTCAAAAAGAACACGGGTTTTAGTTGCCACCGATGTAATAAGCAGAGGTATTGATATTAAAGATATAAATCTGATAATTAATTATGATGTACCGCAAGATGCCGAAGATTATGTACATCGTGTTGGACGGACTGCCCGCGCAAAAACTACAGGTGTGGCGCTTACCCTGATTAACGAGGACGATATGTACAAATTTAAACGCATTGAAGATTTAATTGACCGCGAAATTATTAAAATACCCACACCACCCGAAATTGGTGAAAGTCCTGCCTGGAATCCACAACCGGTTCGCAAATACAAAAAACCGAGATATAAAGGAAAGGGAAAAAGAAAATAGTGTCTTATTGATTATAATTTTCCGTTCACTTTTAATCGGTTCTCATAATCACTAATATCTTCTATCACTTCATTAATCAGTTTTTCATTAGAAGATGACGGCTTGCTGCATGCCAAATTGTATTTCAAGGCTTTATTGGAATACTCATGTGCTTTTGCAAAGTCTAACATCCACCAATAGGCTATGCCTATATTGTAATACAGCATGGTGGTGATCGGTTCATTGATCCTTGCTTTCTTACTACCGGATGATTCTTTAAGAGCATTCTCCCAAATTGCAATTGCTTTATTTAATTCTGCATTTATACTTTCCAAAGCTGATTCAGAAGAGATCATTTCAAATGCTTTTTCCATATTCTGAATGGCAGACTCTAAATCGGAATAATCCACATTTTTTCCTTTTCCAGAAGCGATCTTTATTTTTTTAGTTACCGGGAGGAAAGAGAAATTACTTGCCAGTATGTTTTTAATTTCTGAAAGGGCCTTTTTATCACATTTATTTTTCAAATCGGTGAAAAGTTCCTCTTTTTCGGCATTCAACTTTGTGTTCAATTCAGCTGTTGAATAAGTCCATTTTTCAAAATCAAAATTCAAAAGCTTTTCGTTATGCTCGATTGTTTGCTCGAAAATAGTTTGGCCGTCGTTGCTTATTAAGCTGAGGCTTACCGGATATACACAAGATATCTTATAATAATAACCGGTTACATTTTTACCCTGATTAACGTTAAATACATCTTTTGTAATTAGTTCCTTATTGATTTGAAATTCACCAAATTTAGCATTGATTAATACATCATTTTGATCTTCAACTTTTTTATACCCGTATAATTTCAAATACTGATTACTTAACTTATCAAGATCTGTGTTTTCCAAAGTAATATCCATACTTAAAACAGAATTGTATGTTTTTATATTTGCATCGAGAGCTTGTAAGGGCAATTGCGTGTAGCTGACCTTAATATTTTTCATATTGGGTTTTTGAGCAAACATGAGAACATTGAAAAACAAAAAAAGAGTCGCAAATCCAATTAGTTTTTTAGTTTTAAAGGATATCATAACATAAGATTTTAGTAAAAAATAAATCTGAATCAAGTTACAAAAAAATATTTTTAATAGAATAGAAACAGTGTAAAGTATTTATGTTTTTTCACTAACTTTCCAACAAATTTAAAACCCTAATATAATGGTATTAAGTGAAAGCGCTGAACGTCTTCGTAAAATGATAGATAAAGCAATTGAAGATCATATAATTACACCTGAAGAATATGAGGAGATTATTCATATTACTACCGAAGATGGCTATATTGATTCACAAGAAAGGGCATTATTGGCTGAATTGCAAGATATGATTGAACACAAAGTGGTAAAGTTTGCCAAGAAAGAATAGCAAAAAGCACGAACCGAATGTCCGTGCTGTATAAAAATTTAAGTCATTATTCCTCTTCGGTTCATAAAGATATACGTTCCTGCATCCCGAATCCCGATATTTATCAATCGGGATGCCCGGAATGACACTCTTCTTTCTAGGTTCTGGTCTCAATAGATTATCGGAATGGTCTGAATGACAACTGTTTTTATGTTTTTGTCACTCATAAGACACGATTTATAAGGTCTCTTTCCACCTTGTATTCCTCCATTTATTCTGTTGTTCTTTGGTGAGAAATGTCCAGGCAACAATCCGACTTGTTTTATTCCCCTGTCCCATAGGAATGGTTTTTACTTCAACAGCTTCCGTTTTTTCCAGTGCTTTATAAGCAGATTTGAGATTGGATTGTTTTGAAATTAAGGTAGAAAACCAAAAACAGGAAGTAGCGAATTTCTTACTTTCGCGAATCATCTCACGTACGAATCTTTCTTCTCCTCCTTCACACCACAATTCATTATTTTGCCCTCCAAAGTTCAAGATTGGTTTGGTAATTTTTGTATGATTTAAATTACTTAATTTCCGAAGAGTTCCCGATTGGGCTTCTGCTAAAGAAACATGAAAAGGAGGATTGCAAATAGTCAAATCAATGAGTTCGTCTTTTTTAATAATCCCGTAAAAAAAGTCTTTGGGGTTGTTTTGCAATCTCAACTCAATTTTTCCTTTCAACAAAGGATTCTGTTCAATAATTTTGGTTCCGTTTTCAATGGCAACGGAATCAATGTCGGCACCTATAAACGACCAACCATATTCTTTGTTTCCAATAATTGGATAAACGCAATTTGCACCTACCCCAATGTCCAGGCATTTTATCTTATTACCTGTTGGGATTTTTCCATAGTTATTATTGCGTAACAAATCTGCTATATGATGAATGTAATCTGCTCTCCCCGGAATAGGAGGGCATAAATAACCCTGAGGTATATCCCAATTTTCGATGTTGTAATAGTGCTTCAATAAAGCTTTGTTCAGCATTTTTACTGCTTCCGGATTCGAAAAATCAATTGATTCGTCATTATACAAATTCAACTTAACAAATTGCTCTAATTCAGGACAAGTACCAATTAGTAATTTAAAATCGTAGCGTTCACGATGTTTGTTACGTGGGTGTAATCTCAATTTTATTTTTGGATGACTTTTCTTTTTATGTGTAGTTTGTCGTTTCATTTCTTAATATCATGGTATTTTAACTGTATTCCCTGAAGAAAATTACGCAAGAACTGATCTTTGCATGGGCGGTATTGATTCTGTTTAGGATTTCGAAAAAAGGCGCTTAATTCAGTTTTACTTATTCGAAGATCTACCAGCTTGAAAATCTCCAATATATCTTCATCTTTAAAGTTTAAAGCTATTTTTAATTTTTTGAGAATGATATTATTATTCAACTTTTTCTCCGCTATAGCTTGTGGACCTTCTTTTTTGCCTCGTTTTTCATTAATAAATCCATTAAGGAAAGTAGCCAATTCATAGTCTAAAATTCCTTTAAAATAGGGATCATCATCTTTCTTTAACCAATTGCTTATCTGTGCCCTTGTTACCTCCAAATCGGCTAAGCCAAATATCTCAATCATTTTCTCATCGTTGAAATCGAATGTGTAACGGATACGGCGGAGTATGTCGTTATTAGTCATAATTAGTTTTACTTACTTTATTGTCAATTTGCAATTCCCTATTTCTCTGTCTCTTTAAAACAAAGCTATTATAGAATCTTATTTTTTATTTGATAATTTTTATAATTCCACCAAATTACAACTATTCCTATAATACTCAACATTTCAATAGGAATATCCATCATAGCATATGATAATTGATATTCTCCTATAATTACTGATTTAAGGTCTAGAATTATTGCGATTACATTTGCGGTGAAAATAATATATAAAGCCCACATTCGCTTTATTGGATTACAAGCTATCAGGATATAAAGTAAAGAATAAGGAATAATAGATCCACCTGCCCCACGAAGCATCCCTATTATTGTTGGATTTACATCAACTTCTGAGAAACCTTTTAATAGTACATGTGGAAGAAAAATCAGTCCGGCTCCCATCAAGAAAAAATAAATTGCACAGGTAAAAAATATTATTTTAGATACTAAAAAAGAAGAGTTAGAATAAAAAGATTTTCTTGCTATCATAATTCATAAACCTTTTTAAGTTTTTATTAGAACTTGTGGCTAACTTGTTTCTATATCTTCTATTTGAATATTTAATCAAATAGTATAGAGATATGTACGCAAATTGTTTAAAATATAAATATTAAAGTTAATAAAACTTTTTTATACAAAAAAGACCTTGTAGGTTTTCAAAACCTGCAAGGTCTGGGTTAAATTGGAGATAAACTATAAAGAAATATTTCGCACAAGATTTTAATCATGTTAAAACGATAACTAAAATCCTTATTTTTGTCTTTTAATAACAAAAAATAATGTACTATGTTTAAAACAAATGAATATTTCGACGGAAAAGTAAAATCAATCGCTTTTGAAACTGCTGAATGTGATGCTACAATTGGTGTTATGGCAAAAGGTGAGTACGAATTCGGAACATCTACAGTTGAATATATGACTGTTACTTCCGGTGTAATGACAGTTCAGCTACCGGGCGAAACAGAATGGAAAGGTTATAAAGAATTTGAAACTTTTATTGTTGATAAAGACGTAAAATTCAAAGTAAAAGTTGATAGTGATACTTCTTATCGTTGCTTATATAAATAATTTAAGCGTGTAAAAGATAGATTGTCAATAAAATATATACAACGAGTGTAAAATTGCTCGTTGTATTTTTTTTGTTAAATTTCGATATGTATCTTTGTGCATATAGAAAATTAATATACTATGGCAGGACCCAAAGGATCAAAATATTACGATATTTTCCTGAAATTTAAAGTGTGGTTGGAAAATACTAATGGAGAAAGTATTTTGGGAGATGGTAAATTTGAATTAATCGATTGTATTGATCAGTTAGGATCGCTCAAAGCAGCTGCCGATAAAATGGGTATTAGTTACAGAAAGGCCTGGGGTAATGTTAAGGATGCTGAAGAAAAATTAGGTTTTTTGCTGGTTGAAAAGCATCGTGGCGGACAGCATGGTGGAAGTTCTGTTCTTACTCCGGAGGGAAAGAAATTAATTGAAGCATATAAGGAATTGTTAGTTGAATTTGATGATGCGATTTATCAGATAACAAAGAAGTTTTTTAACAAAGTGAATGAATAGATGATTTATTTTTATGAATATCAATATACTAATACGAAGGATAAATAAAAATCGTAAATGGTTTGGATTAAATGTATTGGGTTTGTCTGTTGCTTTTGCGTGTACATTAATGGTTTATTCTTATGTGAGAAATGAACTGAGTTACGATAAATTTCATTCAAAAGCAGATAGGATTTCTCGCCTTACAATAAATACAAATACCGGTAAAAGCTCAATGATTGATGCACGAATTTGGGAAGGGTGGTTACCAAATTTAACAGAAACTTTTCCGCAAATTCAAGATTATGTCAGATTATCATCATTCCGTAATGCAATAGTTACCATTGATGAGCATTCGTTTTATTCAAAAAAAGTATTTAGTGTTGATAGTACATTTTTTAATGTTTTTGATTTTGAGTTAATTAGCGGAGATGAGAAGACTTTGTTTAAGCACCCACAACAAGTAGCTGTTACGCAAAGTATCGCTGAAAAATATTTTGGTACAACTAATGTTATTGGGAAACAGATAAAATTATTGCATCAAAAAGAAGAACTTGCTGATGATTACACTATAAAAGGCGTAATTAAAGATTTTCCCGGTAATTCACATTTTAAAGCTGATTTTCTTTGTTCATTTAATTTGAAAAATCGAGATACCTGGTCATATTCTTATTTGTTACTGCCGCCTAATATTAAACGCCAAGAGGTACAAGATTCTATACAATCATATTGGGATAAACAATATGCAGAGTACGATTATAGTCCTATAGCCAATTTGCAAGCACTTACCGATATTCATTTGCACAGTCATAAATCGCGGGAATTGGAACATAATGGTAATGTAAATAACTTGTATTTATTGATAAGTGCTACTTTAATAATATTAATTATTGCCCTGATTAATTTTGCCAACCTAAATTATGTGCAATTTTTATCGGAACAAAAAAACTATATTGTAAAAACTGTGTATGGTGCAAACCGTTTTAAACTTGCAAAAGAGTTTTTACGTGAAATATTTGTATTAATAATTGTTGTTATAGTTATTGGATATATTTTGATTTATTATTTATCAAATATATTTGGATTTAATACAATAATATTAGCATTAAGAAATGAGATTGTTACAATAACATTTGTATTTTTATTAATAGCAATTGTATTTGCCGTACTACCCTTTTTGTACCGAAAAACAAATACTACATTTCTAGTTTCATATTCTTTTAAAAAAGGATTATTTAAAACTTTTTTAGTACTTCAATTTGCGTTAGCCATAATAGCCATAATTTCAACGCTTTTTCTGCAAAAACAGATTAATCATATAAACAAGTTGCATCCCAATGCGAAAAATGCTGATATTATTGTAATACCAAACAATCCTGAGCATGTTGTTGCTAAATATGAAACATTAAAAGAACAAGTATTAAAACATCCGGAAATATTGCAAGTGAGTGCCGTAATGGAGGAGCCTGCCGGTATAGTATGCGATAATTTCCCTTATATTTTAGAAGGCGATAATTCTAAAGATAGGAAAACCATTAACATTATGGCTATTGACTCTAATTTCTTTTCTTTTTTTGACATTAAGCCAATTGCAGGTACTATAAATTTAGGAACAACCACAACAATTGAGTGGGAGCAAAAAGCCATTCAACTGTGGCAAATGAAAAATAATAATCAAGAAATACCTTTAGAATTAAAAGAGGAATTTACACCCGTTAGAGGAAAATATATTGTTAATAAAATGGCTTTAGAGCATATGGGAATTAAAAACTCCCAAGATGCAATCGGTAAAAGTTTCCAGTTAGATTTTATGGGAGAAATGTTTCCGCAGGGTGAAATAATTGGTGTAGTTAACGATTTTCACTATACAAACATGTATGTAAAAGAGAAACCATTGGTTATGATTGCCCGGAAAATATTTAGTCATTGTTTCCTTTTTCGGATTAATGAAAATAACAAGAGTGGAGCAATTGATGCCTTAAAAACCGAATGGAAAAAACTAAATCCTGATGTACCATTCCAATACGAATTTATAACTGACAGCTATCAAAAAGTTTATAAAAAGGAATACGAGCAGATGAGGCTTATAATGATATTTGCCTTAATTTCAATTCTGCTTTCTGCTATGGGCTTATTTGCCATGGTTTCGTTTACCTTAAAAATGAAAGTAAAAGAAATAGGTATTCGTAAAGTTAATGGAGCCAACATATCAGAGATATTATTCAAACTTAACAAAGACTTTGTTAAATTGGTAGTTACAGCCTTTATAGTAGCATCGCCAATAGCTTATTATGCCATGCAAAAATGGTTACAAAACTTTGCATATAAAACAACACTTAGTTGGTGGGTTTTTGTATTAGCCGGTATAATAGCTTTGATAATTGCATTACTTACCGTTAGTTGGCAGACCTGGAGAGCGGCACGGAGAAATCCGGTGGAGGCTTTGAGGTATGAGTAAGTTTGAAGAAGTTAGTGTTTAAAAAAATATTAAATTTAAAAATGATTACACAAAAACTTGTTAATTCATATAAAGTTTGGTTTGATAATTACATTAATCATTTCAGGGACAAATATCCTGAGCTGATTGAGAATATTGATATTAAGGCAGATCATTGTAAAAAAGTTAGTTCTGAGATTGTTACACTTGCTCAAAACCTGAATTTAAGTAATGAAGAAATATTGTTGTCTGAAATCATTGGGCTTTTTCATGATATTGGCAGATTTCGGCAATTTGCAAAATATCAAACCTTTTCGGATTCAAAATCACAGAACCATGCTGAATTGGGAGTTGAAGTTTTAAAGGAAAATAATATTCTGAACGATATGTCAACGGAGAATCAGGAAATTATTTATAATTCGATTTTAAATCATAGCACAGCAAAGATTCCCTTTGAAAAAAATGAACGCATAGTTTTCTTTTCAAAGCTTATTCGCGATGCCGATAAATTGGATATTTGGCGATTGATTACCGAATATTATATGGTAAAAGAGCAAAAGGAAAATAAAGCTCTTGAGCTTGAATTACCCAATAATGATGAAATAAGTAATGATGTTTTAGAATCACTATTAAATAGGAAGCTTGTTTTAAAAGAATCGATGAAAACGCTAAATGATTTTAAATTATTACAAATTGGCTGGATATTCGATCTGAATTTTGATTATTCAATAAAACGTCTTTACGAAAAGAAATATCTTGATAAGATTTTCAATACTTTACCTGAAAATTACAAAGTAAATCAGGTAAAAGAAATTGTAAATGAGTATTTTAGAAATCATATCGAAACATTTATATATTAACAAGTATATTTTGAAGTAGAAGTATTAATTTTACTCAAAATTTTAACAATGATTAGAATAGAAGAAGCATATAAAATTGTATTGCAAAATGCATATCAGTTAGAAACTGAAAAAGTTATTTTTACTAATTCCTTGAGGCGTATTTTAGCTGAAGATGTAAAATCAGATATTGAAATGCCACCCTTCGATAAATCTGCAATGGATGGTTATGCATGTAGAAAACAGGATGTAAATAATACCCTGGAAATTATTGAAGTAATTCCGGCAGGTAAAATTCCGGAAAAGGAAATTGGTACAAATCAGTGTGCTAAAATAATGACCGGAGCACCAATCCCAAAAGGTGCCGATTTTGTCGTAAAAGTTGAATCAACCGAAGAAATTGATAATAAATTTGTTAAGGTAATAGCCAAAGTTGGTAAAGATAATATTAGTTATAAAGGTGAAGATGTAAAAACCGGGCAACTGGTTTTAAATAAAGGTATAGAAATAAAACCGGAACATATTGCCGTTTTTGCTTCAGTAGGTTATACCGATGTTTTAGTAGGGAAACGACCTAAAATAGGAATAATTTCAACAGGCAATGAATTAGTTGAGCCAAACAAGAGACCATCAGTTTCGCAAATACGAAATAGTAATGCTTACCAGTTAATTGCTCAAGTAAAATCATGTGGAGCAATTCCTTATTATTATGGTATTGCAGATGATACACCTGAAGACACTTACGATAAACTTAGTAGCGCTTTAAGTGAAAGTGATATTGTTTTATTAACCGGTGGAGTATCAGTGGGAGCTTTTGATTTTGTGCCCGATGTTATGAAAAAAGCAGGAGTGGAAATACTGTTCGATTCAGTAGCAGTTAAACCCGGTAAACCAACAACTTTTGGTATTGCAGGCAAAAGATTCTGCTATGGATTACCAGGAAATCCGGTTTCATCATTTATTCAATTTGAATTATTGGTTAAACCATTAATTAATAAATTAATGCATCGTGTTACCAATCCTATAGAATTCCAGTTACCAATGGGAGTTGAGTATAGCCGGCAAACGACAGGTCGAAAAGCTTATCTTCCTGTTTATGTAGAAAATAGCCAGGTTTTTCCTGTTGATTATCATGGCTCGGCTCATTTACATGCTTTAACTTTGGCACACGGAGTTATTTCAATGGATATAGGTAAAGAATTAATTAAAAAAGGAGAGCTTGTGCATGTTCGACAGATTTAATCGCAATATAAATTATTTAAGAATATCTGTTACCGATCGCTGTAATTTGCGTTGTGTGTATTGTATGCCTGAGAATGGTGTTCCATTGTTAAAACATGAGGATATTCTGAACTTTGATGAAATAGTTGAATTTACAAGAATAGCCGTTAGTAAAGGTATTGACAAAGTTCGGATTACTGGTGGAGAACCCTTAGTTAGAAATGGAATCGTTGATTTAATCTCTATGATTTCTGGCATAAAAGGAATTAAGGATTTATCAATGACTACAAACGGAGTTTTTCTGGATAAATATGCCGACGATTTAGTTAAAGCCGGATTGCAAAGAGTTAATATTAGCTTAGATACGGTTGACCCTGAAAAATTCAGACAAATTACCAGAGTAGGTAATGTACAAAAGGTATTTGATGGTATAAAAGCAGCAAAAAAAGCAGGTCTTAATCCTATAAAAATTAACTGTGTAATTACAAACAATAGTCTCGAGCCACATGCTGTTGCTGTAGCAAAATATTGCGAAGAAAATGATTTACAAATTCGGTATATAAAAGAAATGGATCTTGAAAAGGGTGAGTTCTCGGTTGTGCAGGGTGGTTCCGGAGGCGATTGTGCCATTTGTAATCGACTTCGCTTAACGGCAAACGGAATGATTAAACCTTGTTTGTTTAGTGATATTCAGTATAGTGTAAGAGAACTTGGAGCAGAGAAAGCAATTGAAATGGCTGTTGAAAACAAACCACGTTCCGGACATGTGAACAATACAGGTAAGTTTTATAATATTGGAGGATGATTTAAATAGAGACGCAATGCATTGCGTCTTTACGATATGTATTAAAGTTTAAAATCATGAAAAAATTTAGTCATGTTGATGATGCCGGAAAAGCTAATATGGTTGATATTGGTAGTAAAGCAGATCAAAAACGCATTGCTAAAGCCACAGGGCATATTACATTAAAACCTGAAACTATTCAGTTGATTCAGGATAATTCGATGAAAAAAGGTGATGTGCTAACTATTTCTGAAGTTGCCGGAATTCAGGGTGGAAAACGAACCAACGAATTAATTCCTTTATGTCATCCTTTGCAAATTACAAAATTAGATGTAAAAGCTACCGTAGATGAAACAGGCGTTCGTGTTAACTCTGAGGCGAGATGTATTGGAAAAACCGGAATCGAAATGGAGGCATTAACTGCTGTTTCGGTGGCATTACTTACTGTTTACGATATGTGCAAAGCTGTCGATAAGGAAATGAATATTGATGAAGTAATATTAGTAGAAAAAACAAAGGAAGACTTAAATTAATTACAAATATGTATTATTAAGTTGAATAGATTCCGCATCAAGTGCGGAATGACAATGAAAAAAACGCTTGTGCTAATGTCATTCCGGCCTAAGAGCCGGAATCTAAATCAGGCTTAAAATTGCTTTCCCCTTTCTTATTCCATCAACCTTGCAATTAAGATATTCAGGATAAAGATTTTTTAAATTTGATATGTTTTGCGACCTTACTTTGGTCTCCACTCCATAAACATCTTGTACAATAATTACATTTTCTTCTTCACCTAAAGGATTAAAATCTTTTATTATTCGTAGATATTTAAATGAATATGTTTTTCCTAGTTCGTAGTGAGGATGAACAGGTTCAATTTTTAAATGGGTATCAGTATTATATTTTGTTACGATACATTCCACTTTTTGTCCAATCTCATAAGCATAGTGTTCGTACATATCTTTTTTTAACGAATACGAATTATCATGCTGATCCTTTAAAATGTAATAATCCGTTTTATGCTCTAATTCTTTTATTTGTGTAAGTGTGAACCAATATTTTTCACCAATATTTAGAAGATTTCTTTTTGATTCAGATTCAGGATAAGATAAAAACAATTGACCTTTTTTTATTCTTAATACTTTACATTTAATTTTTTTGAGATTATAATCTAAAATCAGATCGTCAGGTAAGGAACAGGTAATTTCAATCCCAAACTGATCTTTTACAATTGCTGCTTTTTCTTTTTCGCCAACAGAATTTATTTGATCAATAATTTTTAATAAATCAAACTCATAGATTTTACCTTCTTTGTAAACCGGATTTTCCGGTTCGAGAAAAATTTTACCGCTACAATTAATTTTATCAATCTTACACGTTATTTCCTGGTAGGTTTTAAGATTATAATGTTTGTAGTTGAACGCCTTTAACAAGTGTTTGCCACCAAATTTGTTTTTAAGAATATAAAAGGATTCATCGGTACCCGGAATTTCTGTGTACCTGGTAACTTTAAACTGGTGTATTTCACCTTCAGTAAACTTATATTGATTTTTATTACTTGCCATAATCCATTGCAAAAATACTTTTTTATATTAAGTATTAAAAAGACTTCTGAAGTTTTTGAAACTTCGGAAGTCTAATAATAATAGGTTAAGATGTGATATTTTATTATTTTTGTTACCATAGAAAACTAAAATAAAATGGATAAAATAAAAGTACTTTCAGTAAATATCTCGGAAAAGAAGGGTGTAATTAAGGAGTCTGTGAATGAGATTATTATCACTGAGAAGGGAGTTGAGAATGATGCTCATGCAGGTGACTGGCATCAACAGGTAAGTTTATTGGCAAAAGAAAGTATTGATAAGTTTGAAGAGGTGCTTGGCAGAAAATTGGAATTTGGAGAATTTGCAGAAAATATAACAACAGAAGGCATTACTCTTTATACTATGAAACCCGGTGATATACTTAATATTGCTGATGTTAAGCTGGAAATTACTCAAATTGGGAAAAAATGTCATGGAGATGGATGTGCAATATTTTCTCAGGTTGGTAAGTGTGTTATGCCTAAGGAAGGAATTTTTGCTAAAGTTTTAAAAACCGGTAAAATAAAACCGGGTGATGAAATTATTTATACATCAACGGAATAAATAACAAATATGAGCGAAAGAAAAGTTTTATCAGTAAGTCAGTCTTCTGAATGTGGTGTTAAAAAACCCGTAAAGGAATTAAAATTGAATGATAAGGGAATTATTGGTGATGTCCATGCAGGAAGCTGGAACAGGCAGATTAGTATTATCGACATTTCTCATATCAATCGATTTAAAGAATTAACTAAAGCCAGAGATACCGAATTTGGAGAATTTGCCGAGAATATAACATCTGAAGGTTTGCACGATATTGATTTTCAAACTTTTGATTTGTTAAAAATAGGAGATGCTATACTGGAAGTAACACAAGTTGGAAAGCCTTTTCATGATCAGTTTCGTGAATTAGGAAATTATGTGATGCCACGAGTTGGAATATTTTGTCGTGTGAAAAAAGTTGGTGTTATTAAATCTGGTGATAAAATAGAATATATTCCTAAAGTTTATAAAGCGCTTGTCGTAACTTTAAGTGATAGAGCCAGTGCAGGTGAATATGAAGACAGAAGTGGTCCAAAAGTCATAGAGCTTTTAGATTCTTATTTAAGAAAACTTGGCGTAAAATATCAAATCGATAAAGAAATTATTCCTGATAGTAGCCAGAAACTTACAAATATTCTTTCCAAAGCAAAAGAAGATAAATATGATATTATTATAACCACCGGAGGAACCGGGATTGGGAAACGTGATATAACTGTAGAAACTGTTCAGCCATTGCTGGATAAGGAAATCCCTGGAATTATGGAAATGATTCGTATCAAATACGGAGCAGAAAAGCCTAATGCGCTTTTGAGTAGGGCAGTGGCAGGAGTAATGGGAGAAAGTTTGGTTTATACATTACCGGGAAGTGTAAAAGCAGTTCAGGAATATATGACTGAAATTATAAAAACATTGCAACATTTATTATATATGTTGCATGGAATTGATGCACATTAATTATATTTGAGCAACCTAATTTATTACCTAAACCCAGACCTAATTATTATTGAACTATGGACAGAAATGAGGCCGAAAGCTTATTAAAAAAATATGTGAAGAGCGAAAAAATGCTTTATCATTGCTATGCTTCAGAAGCCGTAATGCGGGCATTAGCTAAAAGCTTAGGCCGTGATGTAGAGAAGTGGGGTCTTGCCGGTTTGCTTCATGATATTGATACTGAAATTACAAATGCCGATCCTAAAAAACATGCTCTGGTTGCCGAAGAGTTATTACGTGATGAAGGAATTGAGGAAGATATTTTGGATGCCATTAAAATGCACAATGAAGAAGCTACAGGACTGGAAAGATCAACTGAATTTCAACATGCATTGTCCGCAGGTGAAACCATTACAGGATTAATTTACGCAGTCGCTTTAGTTTATCCAGATAAAAAGATAAAGGATGTAAAACCAAAATCTATTACTAAACGGATGAAACAAAGTGCTTTTGCTGCTGCAGTTAGCCGTGAAAATATTATGGAGTGCGAAAAGATTGGACTTCCTCTAAATGATTTTGCGGAAATTGCTCTTAATGCAATGAAAGAAACTGCAGAAAAGATCGGTTTATAAATAAATTTTTGTGCTTTAACGCTCCGATTATAAGTTGTTTATTCCATTTCACGTGTCAAAAACTAAAATCATCATTTGTAATAAAAAGATATTGAGACTCTTATAAATTGAGAGCTTTGTTTTTTTATTTGAATTCTTTCTAAATTATCAAAATACTTTATAAGTAAGTTATTGAATATTAGTAAAATTACCAATGCGTTAATAAGCATAATAAATACCTAGTATTAGCTTTAATATTTTACATATATTTGATGCCGAAGTTTGTATCGGAAGAATTAAATCAACTTACATATTTTGTTTTGATATAAAGCAAAATATATTTTAACAATTGTTTAACCAAAACAAGTGTTATGGAACCAATTAAGGAAAAATTGCACGTGTCGGCAGCTATTCTTGCCGGTGGAGTAAACAAAAGATTTAACGGAAAAACTAAAGCTAATATTCAAATTAGCGGGGTGCGAATTATTACACGTACCGTAAAAATCTTACATGAAATTTTTGATGACATTATTATTGTGACTAATACACCTGATGAGTTTAAAGGATATCAACACTTTAACCTGGTGCCTGATGAAGTTAAAAATGTTGGTCCGTTAGGAGGAATACAGGCTGCGTTAAAAGCTGCTAAAAACGAAGTAGTATTTGTTTTTGCCAGTGATATGCCTTGTATTTCAAGTAAATTGGTAAGAGAACATATTGATTTTTATAATCGCAGAAGATGCGATGCTGCGATACCCAGGATTAAAGATTTTAAGGAGCCTCTTCATGCTATTTATCATAAGAGAATAGAAGAGAAATTGACAAACTTTTTAAGTGGCTCAAATAAATATTCAATTGAGAATTTTATTAAGGATTTAAATGTCAGATATCATAATTTAGATGATACTGATGAAAATCGCAAAGCGTTTATTAATATCAATACTCCACAGGACTTATCCTGCCTGGAACTTCATGCCGAAACGCATCATTTTTAAACAGAAGTATAAAAATAGAGGCCACTATCAATTAATAGTGGTTTTTATTGCCTGTCTGCCGACAGGTTTATTTTTTCCCGGCTTGTATTTTTTTATAGTGATTTTTGGAACCGGATCATATCCATGAGTACCCCACGGATGGCATTTCGACAATCGTTTTAGACCCAGCCATCCACCTTTAAAAGGCCCGTGAGTTTTAACTGCTTCAACGAAATACTCCGAACAGGTTGGTGTATGCCTGCATGAGGCAGGTGTAAACGGAGAAATACCCCATTTATAAAAATATATTGGAGCTAAAAATATATAGCCGATTATTTTCTTTAAAAATTTAAGCATTAAAAATTGTTTGGCTGCAAAGTTATAGTATTTCCTAAACAAAAAAAGATTCCTGATCCCGAATTCTAAGACTAAAACAAACAATTCGATTATAAAATTAATAATATTTT
>JAIORB010000009.1 GCA_021108325.1 Bacteroidales bacterium
CTGCGTAAATCGTGGGCAATTATTTGGAATAACCTGTCTTTTGTTTTATTAGACTCTATTAGTTCATCATTCTGCTTTGCAATTTCGATCCTTTGATCAGTAATTTTGTTATTTTGTTTTATAAGAATTTGATTGAGTTTTTTGCGCTTTATATTATCATTAAAATAATACACCAATAATGATATCACTAAAACAGAAACAAGGATTAATACATTCCTCTGAAAACTTTTTTGTTTTGTCTCAATCTCTCTTTTTGAAAGTTCGAGTTTCTGAATTGATTGCTCCTTTTCTAAAAATGCAATTTGTTGTTCACGTTTTTCGGCTTCGTACTTTTGCTCAAGCTCAGCGATTTGTTTTTTCCCCTCCAAATTAAAAAGACTATCTTCAATAGCTACATACTTTTTTAAATAAGCTAGTCCTTTTTTATAATCTCCGTGGTTTTCATATGCTTTATAAAGATTATTGGAAAGTAGGTGTTCTTTTCTCAGATCGCCAATTTGATTTGCTAATACATAAGAATTTTCCAGATATTTAATTCCTTCTTTAAAATTACCCGTTTTTATTAAGACATTTCCGATACCCTGCATAGAAAATACTAGCATTTCTTTATCATTAATCTCCTTTTCAAGAATAACTGCTTTATTATAGTACACCATAGCTTCCTGAAATTTATAATTGTCTTCATATAAAGTTCCCATGTTATGGAATAACAATAATTGATCGTATTTATAATTCGTGTTTTCTAAATATGCTAATGCTTGTTTGTAGAACTCTACAGCTTGTTCAAAAGAACTTTTCGCTTTGTAAATATTTCCAATATTCATTAATATGATTGGAATATTTTCATTTGATTTTAATGTTCTTTTTATTGATAAATTCAACATTTGATATTCCAATGCTTTATTGTACTGGCCTAAATCAAAATACAATATCCCTAAATTATTGTATATAGCCGAAATCAACATCGAATCTTTATATGAAATTGAAATATCCAATGCAGATTTAAAACATTCCAATGATTTTTCAAATTGACCTTTTCTTTTATAAATATTGGCCATTCTATTGTAAATACCGGCCTGTTTTGATTTTATTCCTAAATTATTATAAGCTTCCATCGCTTCGTTATAATAAATAAGTGCAGAATCATACTCTGACATATATTTATATACCAATCCTAACTGATTAAGTGCACGTGCACTACCAAAACTATAATTCAACTCTTTTGAAAGTTTTATTGCATCTTTGACTATAAAGAAGGAGCTATCTATTTGATATTTTAAGTATTTTTTTGATAAATCAATGAGGTTAATAACTTTTACTGTATCATTTGGTTGATTTCTAATAGAAACTTGCAAACTATCAATAGGAATAGATATAGCTTTATTCGAATTTATACATCCGAATAAAACTATTGCAACTATTCCAATTAATTGTTTCATTATATTCTTAAAACTAAAATAATTTCTATTCAGGTTCTATTTCTCCATTTCCGGACCCTGTGCTTCCTTCACCGTCAGGATCTCCATTTCTTAAAAGGTTATCATAATTTTTTACAATAATTTTAATTTTATCCAATTGCTTTAAATTCTCTGGTGTCAATTCAATATTATATTCCTCAAGTTTGTCTTCTGCATCAAGAACATCTTTCTTTTCTTTTAGCTTAAGCCTCACTTCCCAATACTCGCCATCGAATGTTTGAATAATTTCATCCTTGTAGCATTTACCTGGAATCTTAACTAACATTTCTAAACAATACTTGGTGGTTCCGGATTTATAAAATAAATTGAAATAAGGGTAATAAGTTTTCATTTTAATAAATTTTAATGTTTATACTTTGAAATTTAAAGTTAATACAAAAATCGATTGGAACAACTATTTAATCTGGAATAATTTCTCTACATTATTGATAATCACCAAAAATTAATGGTTTGTTGTTTGTCTTTGCCATTCAAACAATACTACAGCAAGTGCATGAGAAACATTCATTGAAGTATTACTCCCCATCAGCGGAATGTGTACTATTTCATGGCATTTATCAAGTAATTTTGAGTCAATTCCGGTTATTTCATTTCCAACAATTAAAGCAACTTTTTTCGGAAGTTTTACCTGATAAATATTTTTAGAATCACTTGAGGTTTCGATAGCAATCCATTTATAATCTGATGGTATTTTTGTTTTTAATTCGTCCTCCTTACAAAAACTCCAATTAACCGAACTATAACTAGATGAAGCTGTTTTCTTAATTCTTGAATTTCGTGTGTTGTCATTATTTGTTACAAACAAAATCTCTTTACATCCTGCATTATCAGCCAACCGAATTATATTTCCAATATTCTCAGGTGTTTTAATATTGTAACCAATAATAATTGGAAGGTTATAATCTAAAGGAATTTTGGGACTCTTAAATAATTCTTTAGAATGTATTGTTCTGTCAGTCATTTTAATTATCTGAAATAACTAAATCCATTTTAATATCATGTTTGTCAACCGGCACTGAATCCAAAAACTGAAAATCAAAGCAAATACCAATTTTATCTGCTTTTGTAGATTTTAAGAGCTTGTCATAATATGCCTTACCTCTACCTAAACGATTATTTGTCTTATCAAAAGCTATTCCGGGAACAATAATCAAATCTATTTTTTCTGGTTGGTCGAAAATGTCTCCGTCTGGTTCTTCTATTCCAAAAGATTCTCCTTTTGTTAAATTATCCAGACCGGAAAAACTTTTCAACTCAAGCTCATCTCCTTTTACAACAGGTAAAATTATCTTTTTTTCTCCATGCCATTTCAAAATAAAATCATGTGTGTAAACTTCATCATCCATTGACCAGTAAGCCATAATAATTTTCGACCTCTTAAATTCTTCAAGTTTTTCCAATTTTTTGAAAATAATTTTAGACCTGGCCTTTTTATCTTCAGAAGATATTTGGTTTTTAAGAATTCTAATATGCTTGCGTATCTCTTTTTTCTGTTGATCAATCATAATTAATGAAATCACAATTTTTTAAATCTTTGTTAGTTGCTTTTTAAATTTACTTACATACTCCGTAAATTCTTCATTATATATTCTCTCGAATAAATCATAAAAATCATTTTCAGATAAAGATTTTTCAAGAAACATATCAAACTTATCCTTCCCGTAAACTTGAATAAGGGACTCAACTATAAGTCCATATTCTGAATATATAAACTTATATTTGTTTTCTATTGAGCATTCTTTAACTGTTTTTCCTTTTGATGATATTGATAATATTGTACCCCAATCTTTAGGCTCAACAAAAAATCCTTCTTTAATTTTATTTAATGTTTCTTCTTTTGAAAAATAACCATCAACACCCATTTGATTAGCACTATATACGGCTGTCCCTTCCGTAAACCACCCGGGATAATTCATGTTTAAGATAGGTATCTAAATGAATTTTTCTTTCTTTACGTTCCTCGTTCGCTTTTCCTGAAATGAAAATACGTCCATATATTAATTGAGTGTTAAATCTTGCTGAAAAACCAGATAGTCGCTTTATCTCACTATCAGAATTACAAATAAATATTTTTACTTTTCTTTTAAAAGTTAGTTGATGAAACTGCTCTGTTTTATAAATTAAACTGTCAATTACTTTAAAATCTGAAATATCTTCATTGTCATGAAAATAAATTGTTGCTTTTTCGAATTCATGCTTTTCAAAACCAACAATTATGGGAGAAAACGGAAATAATCGTCCATAAAGGAAAAGATAAAATATAATTCCTGACAATACAATGATTGTTGTTATGGCTATTTTTCTTTTCATTTCTTCAAATTGTAGCTAACTCCAAAATACCAATCATTAAAATTCCAAAATAGTTTGAGTATTTTGATTTTAGGATTTGATTTCTAATTACAATTTGTTTTTGCTATCTGGTTTATTGAAATACTATACTATTAATTTATATCCTTTTCCGTGAATATTCAGAATTTGTATTGAGGAATCTGCTTTAAGGTATTTTCTTAATTTAGTAATATATACATCCATACTTCGTGCATTAAAATAGCTATCTTCCAGCCAGATTGTTTTTAACGCAAAATTTCTTTCCAACACGTTGTTCATGTTACTACATAACAATCTCAGTAAATCAGATTCTTTAGTCGTTAATTTTTGCTCTTTATCTCCATATTTGAGAATCTGTTTCTGAGAATCGAACTCATAATCACCAATAGTAAATTTTTCATTAGTTTCTGAAACATTATTTTTATTCGTTCTGCGTAAAATTGCTTTTATTCTAAAAATCAATTCTTCCATACTAAAAGGCTTAGTCATATAATCATCAGCACCCAGAGTAAATCCTTCGATTACATCATCTTTTAAAGATTTGGCAGTAAGAAAAATAAAAGGGATAGTGCTGTTGATTTTTTTAATCTCACGCGCTAAAGTAAATCCGTCCATTTTAGGCATCATCACATCGAGAATACATATATCGTATTTATCTTTTTTGAACCCTTCAAGTGCAAGTTCTCCATTTACAAACAGGCTTGTTTTAAAACCCTTAGCTACCAGATATTCACGTAACAAAGCTCCAAGATTCTCATCATCTTCGGCTAATAATATTTTTATATTATTTTCATCCATTGTTTATATTGTTATTTGGAATAAATATTTCAAAAGTAGTTCCTTTATTATATTCTGATTTTAATTTTATTTCTCCATTATGTGCCTCAACAATTTTCTTAACATAACTCAAACCTAATCCAAAACCTTTAACATCATGTACATTCCCGGTTGAAACTCTATAAAATTGATCAAATATTCTTTTATGATCTTGTTTTCTAATTCCAATTCCTTGATCTGCAACAGACACAGAAATTCCTTTTTTATTCTGATCAGTAGAAATTGTAATGTTAGGCTCCTCATTACTATATTTTACTGCATTATCAAGCAAGTTAAATATAATATTTGTAAAATGAACTTCATCTATTAATAAAACAGGGTTAGATGCATTAAGATTTTTGATTAATTCGCCATTTCTTGATTTAACCTGAATGTCAAAATTCTTTATAACATTTTCAATTAACTTATGAATATTAATCTCCCTGCGTTTAAGTTTTATTTGCCCTTGCTCAAAAAGAGCTGTTTTAAGAACCTTTTCAACCTGGTAACTTAATCGTTTGCTTTCATCATCAATAATATTTGAGATATAAGCCAGATTTTTAAACTCAAGAGGAATAGAATCGTCCTTTAACATTTGCGAAGCCAAAGAGATTGTAGAAATAGGAGTTTTTAATTCATGGGTCATATTATTAACAAAATCATTTTTAATTTGCGAAAGCCTTTTTTGTTTGAACATTATATGAACTGCAAGAGAAAATCCCAGAATAATTATAATTGTTAATGAAACAGAAGATAAAGCCATAAATCCTGTCGATTTCAATATATAATTTCTTTGTTCGGGGAAATAAACATATAGGTAATTATTCTTAGCTTGAATATCATTAGGAAAAAGTTTTGCAGAAAATTTTTTTGATTTTACCCTGGCACTATAATTATTAGAATTAAAAACAGCTTTAAATTTATTTTTTGTCACAACATATTCATATCCGATATCAATTCCTAATTCCAAGAATGTATTATTTAAGATTTGCTCAATGGTTTCTTTATCAATTCTATCTTCAATATCAACATCAATCTGAATTAATTTATTTACTACATTCTCAACAAATACAGTTCTATTTTTTAGTTTTTCATTAAAATCGATATTCAGTCTTAAATTCCCGAACGACTCTTGTTTAGATGCATCATCGAGCTGAAATACTGTTTTATTATTAAACTGTATAATATTGTTACCCAATAATTTTAACTGAGAACTGATACTTAACGAGTCGGTATTTTGAAGAATAAAAACTTCTTTTTCCTCATCTGTAGCTGATAATCCAAAAGCACTTTGACTTAATTTATTTGAACGATAATTTATTGACGGATGACCCGAAGGAGAAACATCTTGATATGGCTCCATCTCATTTACAACCTGGTACAACATTTCTCGATTCTCAATTTCCTTAACTATATTGTCTAATCCTTTATTTACAAGTTGATGAAACTGATCTTCTTTAATATTAATTGCATTATTAATCCAGTATGCCTGAACTAATATCAGACATATTAGAGTAAATGATAAAATAATAGTTATTATCCAAAGTGATCTTTTTTGCATATCAGTACAAATATAAATGCTTGATTCGTTCTAAATGAATTATTTAACATTATTTAACAAAGGTTTAAATAACTTAACCAATGTATGCAATACTTTTGCTGTGACAATTACAAGAATGCAAGAAAAATTGTCACATAGGTTTATATTTTAGGGTTACGGGAAGAGAGACAATGTCTCTCTTTTCTATTTTAAAAGAAAATTAAAACATGAACACCTTATTCAGTCTGCCAGGTAAGTCGTCAATTAAAAAGGCAGTAATAATGATATCAATCTTTTTTAATCTTGATAATAACTCATTTAAAAAAGTTGTATCCCGGGAACCCGAAATACGAAGTACAAAATCAATATTTTTCATTTCTGATATAAGAAATCCTTTTTCAGATTTATTAGAAATCAGATTATAATTAATATAACTATTTTCATCATCATAATTATACATTGAATAATTAATCTGAATTTTGTGTTTAGGATGATTTACAGATAAATCCTCAACTTTTACTAAATCCAATTCAATAGATTTATTTATTGCCCAACTCAATCTGTAATCATTCTCATGTGAAGCTATCCCAATTAAACTAAAATCGCTTTCAAACTCAAATGCTAATTTATGAATCTTTTTCTTCGCAACCATCTGATTTATATTCTGAAATAAAAATAGGAATATTTAACCACTAAATCTAATGACGATCAAAAATATTATGATGAAAAAACAGGTAAATCCCCTGTGTTATTCAAAGCTTCTCTGGATGCATTTTGTTGAGCTTCTTTTTTTGAGAATCCTTTACCCTTACCCAGAATCTGATCATCTACTTTAATTGTTGACGTAAAATATAAATTATTTTGTTCAGTGCTTTCAACTTCCTCATCTTCAAATATAATTTCGATTTTATTCTTCTGAGCCCATTCTATAACCTGGCTTTTATAATCGGAATCTGTTATGGCAAGTTCTTTCAGATCAATGTTTTTATCAATAATTCTTTTTATTACAAATTCCTTAGTTTTTTCATATCCTTTGTCGACATAAATAGCGCCAATAAGTGCTTCTAATGCGTTACCGTAAATATTTTTTGTGCCATTTATATTATTTTGAGAAACAACATGAAATTGTAAACCTATATTTAATGCTATTTCATTAAGTTGTTCACGACTTACTATCCTTGCTCGCATTTTTGTTAAAAAACCTTCTTTTTTATTTGGGAAATAAGAATATAAGAAATCGGCAACAACGGATGCAAGTATGGCGTCGCCTAAGAATTCTAAGCGCTCATTATTGAGCGACCTTGTTCTGTCTATGTTTCTTGAAGCCGATTTATGTGTAAACGCAATTTGAAATACCTGCAAATTTGAAGGATAAATTCCAGTAAGCCGAAAAATCAGTTTATAAAATTTCTTGCTTTTTGATAAAAAATATTTTGCAGGAGGTATACTTTTTAACACAAAAATATGCTATTCTGAATATTTTTTTACAATAACTGAAGCATTATGACCACCAAAGCCAAATGTATTACTTAATGCTGCCCTAACTTCTCTTTTTTGAGCTTTATGTAAAGTTAAATTCAATTTACTATCAATATCAGGATCTTGCTCAAGGTGATTAATTGTAGGAGGAATAACTCCATTTTGAATTGCGCAAATAATTGCTAAAGTTTCAACTGCACCAGCCGCACCTAAAAGGTGACCAGTCATTGATTTAGTAGCACTTATGTTCATTTTATATGCATGATCACCAAATACATCCTTAATACCAAATAGTTCTGCAGTATCACCTCTTGGTGTAGCAGTTCCATGTACATTGATATAATCAATTTCCTCGGGTTTCATATTGGCATCTTCAAGTGCGTTTTTCATTACATTCATTGCTCCTAAACCTTCAGGATGCGGAGCAGTAAGATGATGAGCATCAGCAGACATTCCTCCACCAGCAACTTCAGCATAAATTTTTGCACCACGTTTTTTTGCATGTTCTAATTCTTCGAAAATTAATGCTGCTCCACCTTCAGCCATAACGAATCCATCACGAGTATTACAGAAAGGCCGTGATGCTGTCTTATATTCATCATTTTTTGTTGAAATTGCTTGCATTGAACCAAAACCACCAAGACCTGCCTCATTAACTGAAGCTTCAGAGCCTCCGGTAATAAAGATATCAGCTTTTCCTAATCGAATGTACGTTAATGCGTCAATCATTGCATTAGTTGATGATGCACATGCAGATACAGTTGTATAGTTTGGACCACGAAAATTATATTTCATAGATATATGCCCGGCAGCAATATCAGCAATCATTTTGGGAATAAAGAAAGGGCTGAATCGTGGTGTACCATCACCATTAGCATAGCTCCTTATTTCTTCTAAAAAGGTGTTAAGTCCACCTATACCTGAACCCCAAATAACACCGGCTCTGTCATGATTGATTGCTTCCAGATCAAGCTTTGAATCCTGGATAGCTTGTTCAGTAGCTACCAAAGCAAACTGAGCAAAACGATCCAATTTTCTTGCTTCTTTTCTATCGAAATGTTGATTTGGGTCAAAGTTTTTTACTTCACAAGCAAATCTTGTTTTAAATTTAGATGCATCAAAATGAGTAATTAAGTTTGAACCACTTACTCCTTTCATTAAATTATCCCAATATTCTTCAACATTGTTACCTATAGGGGTAATTGCTCCAAGGCCTGTAATTACAACACGTTTGAATTCCATAACAAATAAAATTTAAAACAAGATTTAGTGATATTAAAAATTACTTAGCGTGCTCTTCAATATATTTTGTAGCATCGCCAACAGTACCAATATTCTCAGCTTGATCATCCGGAATAGAAATATTGAATTCTTTTTCGAATTCCATAATTAACTCCACAGTGTCAAGAGAATCAGCACCTAAGTCGTTAGTAAAACTAGCTTCTTGTGTAACTTCATTTTCTTCAACTCCTAACTTATCAACGATAATAGCTTTTACTCTTGATGCAGTATCAGACATAACTTTAAGTTTTAATTAATAATTAAGTTTAATTTTCAACAGTGCAAAGAAATATAATTAACTGTGATAAATCAAAAATATTTCTTTATTTTTTGATGTAAAAATAGCTTTTTTTGGTTTTTAAAAGCCATTTTTGCAATAAATTTTTCAACAATTAAGCCTAATATGTAGACCTTACAAACTCATAACATTATACATATGAACAAAATAGCAATATTTGCATCAGGTTCTGGCACGAATGCCGAAAACATTATAAAGTTTTTCAAAGAAAACAAAAAAATTGAAATCTCCTTAATTTTTTCGAATAATAAAAATGCACATGTCATTCAAAGGGCTGTTAATCACAATATTAAATATCATATTTTTTCTCGACCAGATTTTTATGATAGTGATAAAATTCTAAATATTCTAAAAGAAAATAAAACAGACTTTATAGTACTTGCTGGATTTATGTGGCTTATCCCTGAATATTTAATTGATGCTTATCCGAATAAAATAATCAATATTCATCCTGCTTTGTTACCAAAATATGGTGGGAAAGGTATGTTTGGGATGAAGGTTCATGAAGCAGTTGTAGAAAACAGGGATACTGAGTCTGGCATAAGCATACATTATGTAAATAAAGAGTACGATAAAGGGAATATCATATTTCAAACAAAATGCAATGTTTTACCTGATGATACAGCTGACGATGTGGCAAAAAAAGTGCACGAACTTGAGTACGCGCACTTTCCTGTTGTCATAAAAAATTTACTGAACAATTAAAAATGGTATCTTCTTCCAAGGTTTATATTCAAACCTACATTCATCATAAATCGCTGATGATTGAAATTTAAACTTTGTTCACCAAGAGGAATCGAAAATCCAATTTGCGTAACAAATTTCACATACTTAAATCCTATTTTGGCTGTAAAAACCGGTTCTATAAAAATATTGTAATCACCTGTATCAAAGTCTATACCTTCAGGATTCATTTGTAACAAAACTAATCTTGGAGAGAAGCTTCCATCAAATATTCCTGTTGAAATACCTATACCCGGCTGTATAAAAAACCTGTTATAATGAGCGTTAGTTATTTGTGAATCATAAGTGGCTTCTTCAAAATATCCTTCTGCATTTCCAAAACCATACCCCCCGTAAATTTCATAGCGACCTTGTTCTCCAATCTTATCGTAATAACCTATACCACTTTCAATAAAAGCATGTTTATGAAAATCATCTGTCGTATCATTTGTATTGTTTCCGTAACTCCCGTTTACCATTATTCCGATATTATCGGTAATGGCAAATGCGGTTTGAGCATCAAAATTACTGGTTCCAGTTGCAATAGTTGCCTGAAATTCTCCCTGATTGCTTAACATAGGAGAGTTTACCATATTTGGAATATATTCGGGTGAACACGAAGAAAACATCCAAATAATTGAAATCATTAATATTAAATAATGAAATTTCATTTTCTTTATTAATCTCTTTTTTTCCATAAGAAGTTTATATTTGGTTAATAACTTAAGGTTTTAAATAACATATTAACATATTGTATATTATCTCTTTTCTTTCTTTAATAAACTCATTAAATTCTTTTTGAGAAAAATTGTTTTTTTTATTAATCAGGTGTTTAAATGCAAAAGGAAAAGCAATTAACGAAAGCATGTTTATGTAAAATTGCTCGGGATTAACTTTCCTGATTTTGCCTTTTTCGTATTCTTCTTCAAGTTGTTTTGCAAAATTATCAGTATTGTAAAGATTATCAGCCACTTTTAATTTGGTTAATTTCTCCGGATTTCGATTCAAAACAGCTAAAATAAAAGAAATTAATAATGGATTACTTATAAGCATATCGATATACTTACAAATATATTGCCGAATTTTTTCATTAAGCCCTAAATCAGAATTCAAAACGTCCTTTAAAGCACCAGATGCTTTACCAATTAATAAATTAATGATAGTTTCAAAAAGTATCTCTTTACTTCGGAAATAATAATTCATCAACGAAACATTAATCTTTGCCTTCGATGCAATTTCTCTTACACTTGTCCTGTCATATCCTTTTTCAAGGAATAACTCTGTTGCCGATTGAACTATTTTTTCCTGGGTATCTAATTTATTTTGCATAACAATTGTATAAAAATCAATGCAATTTAAATAAAACATTTGTTTTAAACAAGTGTTTAAAATAATTGTTTAAATTTTACACTAATATAAAACTTGGTTTATTACTAATTGATTGATTCTAGTTCCTGCTTAAGGGATCTTATTGCTGTTTGAAACCGTTGAAGATTTTCTTCTGCAATTGGTTCAACCGGAGGAGCCTTAATTTTCAATGGATCAACAGGCTGTCCATTTTTCCATACTCTAAAATCAAGATGAGGCCCTGTAGCATATCCGGTACTTCCAACATAGCCAACAATTTGTCCTTGTAATACTCGTTGGCCAACCTTTATTCCTTTTGGATACTTAGATAAATGATTATAACCCGAAGTATAAACGCTATTATGTCGCACTTTTATGTAATAGCCCGCTGATTTAGTGTATCCTTTTCTTATAATTTTCCCGTCTCCAATACTGTAAATTGGAGTTCCTTTAGGGGCTGCATAATCAACTCCACGATGTGGACGACGAATTTTTAAAATAGGGTGAAAACGACTATTCGAGTATCCTGAACTTATTCTTGAAAATCTTAACGGAGCTTTTAAAAATTGCCGTCTTAAACTTTTTCCTTTTTCATCGAAAAAACTTTTAACTCCATTTTGCTCAAATTCATAAGCCAATAGTTCTTCACCTCGATGTGTAAAACTTGCAGTATAGATTTCGCCTATCCCTATTGGTATACTATCAACAAACTGCTTATCGTATACAACTTTAAATTGATCACCCTTTTCTAATCCAAAGAAATCAACAGTCCATGCATAAATTTCGGACAACCTGATTGCCATCATAGGATCAATATTATTTTCGATCATGGTAGCCCATAAGGATGAAGAAATTGTTCCGGAGCAAGATTTTTTCACATTAACTATTTCTTTTTCTCCCTTAATTGCATGTGACTCACTTCCAAGTGATATTTTAAGATATTCTGTAGGACTATGTTTATAAACAAAATATTTGAGTGTATTAGAACTGTCCTTTGTATAATATAACCTGTAATAATTTCCAGCTTTAATCCTTCGAATATCGAATACCTCAGCTGAATGCCTTGTTGCTTTTTCAACTTTTGTATATTCCAGACCTGCCTCAGTAAGTAATTTCGCAAGATTATAATTTCTTCGGATTCTATTTTGAACAATTTTAAAAGAATCTATTGTAATTTCATATTCTTTTTTAATATCGTAGTATATTATGTTTTGATCTATTCCAACAGCATATATATTCATGTTCCTGGTAAGAATACTACTTTCCGTAGATTTAAATAAACTAACAAAAATTAAAATCAGTATTACAAAACTTACTATTGAAATTTTCTTAATTTGCATATTACTAGATATTTGCAGCCAAAGTAAAAAATTAAATCCTAATAATCAAATATTTACGCTTTTATTCGATCAAAACCCTTTCCGTAAACCCCCATAACACTATTAACCGAAATAAAAGCATCAGGATCAATATCCTTAATAATTCTTAATAAATTATTCGATTCTTGTTTTTTAACCAGAACCATTAATATTTTCGATTCCTGTTTAGAATACCAACCAGTGCCATCAATTAATGTTATTCCTCTATTTATGTCAATTGAAATCTTCTCTGCTATTTTCTCATGCATTTTTGAGAAAATAAATAATTGTACTGTTCTTTTAGCACCAGTTAATATCAAATCAATAGCATATGCCGTAACAGCCATAGTTACATAACCATAAACTATTTTTTCAATAGATTTAAAAATCAAAAATGATGAAGAAATAATAATTACATCGGCATAAAGGATTACTTTACCGGGGCTTATATTTCGATACTTGTTAATTATCATTGCAATAATATCTGTACCCCCTGTACTACCACCCTGACTAAATACAATACCAACACCCACACCTGCCAGTATACCTCCAATAACTGACGACATGAAATTTTCGCTTACAATAGGTTCGACAATTATACCTTGTAAAATATAAAAGAAAAGCGATAAAGTAGCTGTTGCAAAAATGGTTTTAATTCCAAAGCTTCTTCCAAGAATTTTTATACTTATTAAAATAAGAATACTATTTATAATAAGATATGGAATCCAAACCGGAATTTTTGTGGCATAAAATATTACCGTTGCAACACCTGTTATACCTCCGCCTGTAATTTCTGCAGGAATTAAAAAAGCAGTCCAACCTATAGCATTAATAAAAAGACCTAAGGTTATTACCGAATAGGCCTTAAAATCTTTAAAAAATTTATTCATTTTGCCAATTGATATAATTATATCACAATATTAATAATCTTTTTCGGAACAAAAATAACTTTCCGTGGAGTTTTACCTTCCATCCATTTTTGTGTCAACTCATGCTCTAACACTTGTTTTTCCGCATCCTTTGCTCCTATATTCATTGGCAATGTAATTTTAAATCGCATTTTCCCATTAAAAGAAACGGGATATTCAAATGTACTCTCCACTAAATATTTTTCTTCGTACACAGGGAATTCTGCATAAGAAATACTTTCTGAATTGTCACACATCTGCCACAATTCCTCAGTAATATGAGGTGCAAATGACGATAATAAAATAATCAAAGGTTCCAGAATCTTGCGTTTATTACATTTAAGATCGTTTAATTCATTTACACAAATCATAAATGCACTCACAGATGTATTAAACGAAAAACGTTCAATATCTTCCTGAATCTTTTTAATAGTTTTATGCAAAACCTTTAATTCATCATCGGTTGGGTTTTCATCTGATATATTAAAGTTATTGTTTCCATCATGAAATAATCTCCAAAATTTACGTAAAAATTTATGTACACCATCAATTCCATTTGTATCCCAAGGTTTTGACATTTCTAACGGACCTAAAAACATTTCGTACATACGTAATGTGTCAGCTCCATATTGCTCAATTATATCATCGGGATTTACAACATTGTATAATGATTTTGACATTTTTTCAACTGCATAACCACAAATGTACTTGTCATCCTCCAGAATAAATTCTGCATTTTTATTTTCAGGATTCGCGTTTCTGAAAGCTTCTGTATCAAGAATATCGTTATCTACGATGTTAACATCAACATGGATTGGTGTAACATCATAATCTTTTTTAAGATTCAATGATACGAATTTAGCTGTTCCTTTTACTCTATATACAAAATTTGATCTTCCCTGGATCATTCCCTGATTAATTAACTTTTTAAAAGGTTCATCCTTACAAACCCAACCAATATCAAATAAAAACTTATTCCAAAAACGAGAATAAATTAAATGACCTGTAGCATGCTCAGTACCACCAATATATAAATCTACATCCTGCCAGTATTCATTAGCCTCTTTAGAAACCAAAGCATCATTATTTTTTGGGTCCATATAACGCAAATAATATGCAGATGATCCTGCAAAACCAGGCATTGTGCTTAACTCAAAATGAAAGCCTTCCTCTGTTTGCCAGTTTTTGGCCCTACCCAATGGAGGATCTCCTTTTTCTGTTGGTAAATACGTATCAACCTCAGGCAATTCCAATGGCAAATCTTCTTTTTTAACAGGGTAAGGAATCCCTTCTTTAAAATAAATAGGGAATGGTTCTCCCCAATATCTTTGGCGACTAAAAATTGCATCGTGTAATCGGAAATTTATTTTTTGATTTCCAATACCTTTGTCCTCTATATGCTGAATAGTTTTTCCAATCGCCTCTTTTACATTAAGATCATTAATAAAACCTGAGTTTATCATTCTTCCTTCTTTTGAATCGTATGAATCCTCCCAGATTACCGGATCAGTTGGCTCTTCTCCTTTTTTAACAACTACCTGAATAATAGGCAAATCAAAATACCGGGCAAACTTAAAGTCTCTGCTGTCATGTCCCGGGACAGCCATGATAGCTCCTGTTCCATATCCCATTAATACATAATCACTAATATAAATAGGAATTTCCTGATTTGTTAAAGGATTAATTGCATATCCTCCGGTAAACTGACCACTCACCTTTTTTACATCAGTCAAGCGTTCTCGCTCCGATCGCTTTTTAGTTTTCTGAATGTATCTTTCTATATCAATCTTATACTCTGATGATGTAACTTTTTCTACTAATTCACTTTCGGGAGCCAAAACCATAAATGTTACACCCCAGCTTGTGTCAGGTCTGGTAGTAAAAATTTCTATCTCTATATCCTGATCTTTTACTTTGAATTTCATTTCAGCACCTTCTGAACGACCAATCCAGTTTTTCTGGATTTCTTTCAAGGAATCTGTCCATTCAAGCTTATCTAAATCGTTTAATAGTCTTTCCGCATAAGCAGAAATCCTTAACGACCATTGTTTCATTCTTTTCTGAATAACAGGAAAACCTCCTCGAACAGAAAACCCTTCCTTTACTTCGTCATTTGCCAAAACAGTTCCCAGTTCAGGACACCAGTTTACCATTGTATCCGCTAAATATGCAAGGCGATAATTTATTAATATCTCCTGTTGTTCCTTTTCAGGCTTACTTTTCCATTGATCTGCTGTAAAAACAGGAGTCTCATCACATGCAGCATCAATGCTTTTATTTCCTTCTGTCTTGAATATCTTTATCAAGTCTAAAATTGATTCAGCCTTTTTGGTTTTCTTGTTAAACCAATGCTCAAACAACTCAATAAACACCCTTTGTGTCCATTTATAGTAATTAGGATCAGATGTTCTTAATTCTCTACTCCAGTCATAAGAAAAACCTATTTTGCTAAGTTGTTCTTTGTATCTTTTAATATTCTTCTCAGTAGTAATAGCAGGATGTTGACCTGTTTGAATTGCATATTGTTCAGCAGGCAAGCCAAATGCATCGTATCCCATTGGATGCAACACGTTATAGCCTTTTAATCTTTTATATCTGGAATAAATATCAGAAGCAATATAACCTAATGGATGCCCAACATGTAATCCGGCTCCAGAAGGATAAGGGAACATATCTAAAACATAATATTTAGGTCTGGAGTTATCTACTTTCGCTTTATAAGTTTCATTCTTGTTCCAAATTTTCTGCCATTTTTTTTCAATTTCTCTGAAATTATATTCCATCATTTGTAGTATTTGAAAGTTTTTTCAATCTGCGAAATTAGAAAAAGTTTATTAATAAATAGTAATTAGGACAAAATAATACTTTCGGTGGTTATTCTCTATGAAATATCCGAACAAATAAATAATTTTTATAAATTTGCAGTCCAACTGGCCCAGTAGTTCAATGGATAGAATATCAGATTTCGGCTCTGAGGGTTGGGGGTTCGAGTCCTCCCTGGGTC
>JAIORB010000048.1 GCA_021108325.1 Bacteroidales bacterium
GAAAGCGTAAATCAAATGATAACATAGATGATATGAGTGAAGGAGAAGAATTTTAGAGGAAATTAAAAATGAACTAAAATCCGCATGAATGAGCTAAAATTAAAAATATTGATTTACAGAGAAATTTAAGAATTTTTATTCGTGTATTCGTGGCTGTTTTTTTTGCTGCTAATGCACGAATGTTATACAGGACTCATAAATTAATTTTTAGTTGATATATCTAACATATTTAGAAAAACCAACTTAATAATGCGATTCATTTTATCGTAATTTAATTTATCGGGTGTGTCTCTTGGAGTATGATAATCATCGTGTAATGCTGTGAAATAGGCAACACTGCTAATGCCATTTTTAACATATGAGTAATGATCAGAACCAAAAGTCCATAAAATACGATTCTTCATACCGGGTGATTTATCAACAATTAAATTGGTATATTCTTTATTTAACTTTTCGACATTTTTAATATACTTAGCACCACCTTTCCATTCAAGAAGAAACACCCTGTTTGAATTTTCGGGGTCATCATCCATATCACGACCAATCATATCGAGGTTGAACAGTACTTTTGTTTTAGATAACGGAAATAAAGGATTCTGAACATAATAATCCGATCCGTGTAATCCTAACTCTTCAGCTGAATAAGCAATAAAAATAATATCTTTTTTAAGTTTAATGCCATCTTCTGAAGCCTGTGATATTAATTCAGCAATACTTAGTATTCCTGTTGTTCCCGAAGCATTATCATCAGCTCCGTAATTTATTTCGTAATTATAATTTCGTCCGATATGATCGTAGTGTGCCCCAATTATTACATTTTCATTACTTAAATCACTATCTATATATCCAATTATATTTTCTGTTTTAAGTGAATCAATTCTAGGATCAAAATATACTTCATATGAAAAATCTGCAGGAATTACGGAACGCAAATTATTTTTTCCAGATTTTTTATTTGATTTGGTAATTTTCTTTAATTCCTTAAAATCTTTTATAAACAAACCTGCGGCAAGATTCTCAGGAACAAACAAGATTTTGATATTTTTTTCTGATTCTATTTTTAAATTTGGGATAAGTTTATTTTGGTCAAGCAATTTATTAAAGTCATTTTTATTTCTGTGATTTGTAACAAAATAATGATAATAATAAAAAAGTTCCCTGAATGATTTTATATCAGTTATAACTTCTTCAAATTTTTTCTCATCAAGTTCTTTTCCAAATGGTAAACCAACAACAAATGTGTTAACGGAATAGGAATTTGATATTGTTTCCGCTTTATCTATGGCGTTTTTCACACTTTCCGATAAAAAGAATATGCTTTTGTTATCTATATCAAGGTTTATCAGATCGTTTTTATTTGCAAATCCTGCGAAGATAATTTTTCCGGAAATGCTATCTAAAATACTTCGATTACCAATATATATAGGAACCCTGTAAACAAGTTTATTATAATATATTTTAGATTCACCTGTTTGATATTTATAAAGATTAAATTTTTGGTAATATGGATTCTCAGAGTCAGGTTTGTACGGCTTTAATCCGTATTTATAAAATTCGTTAGCAATATATCGGGCTGCAAGTTTCTGTCCGGGTTCCCCGGTATTTCGACCTTCCATGTTTTCTGAGGCCAGTGTATCAACATGTGTTCTTATGCTTTCTACTGTTATTTTATTTAAATATATATTTAAATCAATCTGGGCAAAACAAACAAAGGTGATCGAAATTAAAATAGATATTAAAAATATCCTGATCTTCATGTTCGAATTATTATTTATTCAATTTAATGTATGGTTTATCAGGAATATGGTTATAATATTGACTAACTCCGGCATTTATACCGGGGATTAAATAGTTCGTTAAATTTTTAGACCTAACAGGTTTTTAAAACCTGTTAGGTCTGATAATAATTTTTTTAATTAATTTTCTTAAAATCAAGGTTCTTAAAATGAAAGTCACTGCTGGGCAAATCAATTTTGAAACCTGTTACTTTATTCGATTCATCAATTTCAAATTTTATTAATCCATAAGGCAGGAATGGATCTTTAAATACAATCTTAAAAGTATTTTCGTTCCAATGTTCCAGTTTGCTTGTAAATACTTTTTTGGCGGGTAGTAAAGTGCAAGCTAGTTCGTTATTCTCAAAGGTAATTTTAGCATTACCGTACATTTTATCATTAAATATACCAATAAAATTTTCAATTGGTAGTGTGGATTTTATATCAGTATTTTTTGTAGCTAATCTTTTATCACAAAATTCTTTTTCTGAATTATCAGATTCCATTTTTTTAATTAGATAATAATCAACCCAATCTGTAGTGTAATGTTCTGTTGCAATATCTACAATCGAATAAAACAATGCATTATTACCATATAAATCGAATCCATTGTTTAAGATTACAACAGCCATATTTTCTTCAGGAACTAAGGCTACTTTACTAATATATCCTGGCATTCCACCGTTATGTTCAATAATTTTACGACCGTTGTAATCGTAGGTACTCCATCCCAAAGCATAATTTCTAAAATGTATTCCAAAACTTTCTCTTTCCTCAGAAACCGGTAAAATGGTTTGTGCAGTTATTAATGTCCTTATTATCTCTGGTGAAAGAATCTCTTCATCTTTCCATTTTCCATTATCTAAAAACATAGTAGCCCAATTGGCTATATCTCCGGGGTTTGACCAAATAGATATAGCGGGTTTTGTAGCTTGAAAATAGTGCACCCCAATGACAGAATCCTGATGATGAGGGAAAGCAATATCTTCAGTTCCATCAAACTGATTGCTCGATGTTCTGGAATCATTCATTTCAAGAGGGTCAAAGAAATTTTGTTTTATAAAACTTTCCCATGATTGCCCTGTAACAGATTCAATAATTTCACCTGCAATCATATACATATTGTTTTGATACCCAAATCTGGTACGGAAATCATAAATAACCGGCAAATATTGCATTCGTTCAATTACTTCAC
Source organism: Bacteroidales bacterium (assembly GCA_021108325.1). Taxonomy (GTDB): domain Bacteria; phylum Bacteroidota; class Bacteroidia; order Bacteroidales; family UBA12077; genus UBA12077. The sequence goes on from JAIORB010000048.1 coordinate 2,971, forward strand.
TATTTGTATAGGTAGTATTATACCATAATAAATCTCCATAGAATGTTCCTACTCCTGTGCGATGCGATAAGATATCTGTAATAGTTAAGTTTTTAGTAATATACTCATCTGAAAGTTTAAAATTTGGAATATAGTCAATAACCTTATCATCCCATGATAATAAACCTTCCTGAACCAATTTTCCAATACCTGCCGATGTGAAAGCTTTAGTACACGAAGCGATATTAAAAATATCATTATTATCTAAAAAGTCAATATTATGTGCATTCTTATATCCAAGAGCTTTTTGATAAATAATCTCCCCGTCTTTAATAATTGCCATACTCAAACCTGTGGGGCGGAATTCATCGAAAACTTTTTGAGTTATTCGATCAAACTTTTGTAAATCGTTTTCTTCCTCTTGCAGAAACAGTATAATAGGAATAGCAATTACAAGGATTAAGGGAATTACAAATTTTACGATATTTTTCATTTTGTGTGAAAATTAATCAAACGTGATTTTTACGCTATTTTCTGATAAATTTTCAATATTTATATTTTCGTTAAAATATTTTCCAACACCTTTAATTAATCCTATCCATATTGGTTCTAAATTTCGTGATGAAATATAAGTCATAATTATTGTGTTTTTATCTATTTCTTTATAAGTAAATTTTGGAGGTTTTGCATTTTCTATTTTGTCTGTCATTTTAGTATGGAGCTTATCCATATTAAGTAAAAATTCTTTTGCAGTTTTTTTATCGGTAAAAAACGCAAAATATTTCTTTGGAGCATACTCAGTCATCCAATATTCTCCAAAAGCATCAGCTGCCTGTTGCAATGTAATACTTAATACTTCACAAGTATTATTCACTATTTTCATAATAACATCATCTCCAATGTCATGGTGGCTGTAAATTGCTAAATCCTTGGGTAAACCCGATTTAACTAATATAGTTTCCCAGTTGTCTTTACCAAATTTAGTTTTTACTAAATCTTGTAAACAAATTGCGATTGTTCCTTTCATAACTTTAAATTTTAAAGATTAATAAAATAATTAATTTTTGGACAAGCACTATATTAAATGTTTATCTATTATATTAAGCAACTTTTCTGTTCCTATGGGTTTGGAAATAAAATCGTTTGCACCGGCATCTAAACTCAGATTTCTGTCTTCAGGCATTGAATAAGCCGACTGAACTATAATAGGAGTTTTATCTTTAAATTTTCGAATTTCTCGTATTGCTTCTAAACCATCCATTTCGGGCATTTTAATATCCATTAAAATTAAATCTATGTTATTGTTACTTTGGCAGATATCAATAGCTTGTTTACCTGTTTTTGCCCATAAAATTTCGGCAGACATTTTTCTAATGATCATATCGAGAAATCTAAAATTGCTTTCTTCGTCTTCAGCAATAAGAATAGTTTTATTATTCCAGTTGAATTTCGAAGCTGGTTTCTTTATTTGTGGTTTTGCTTTAGTTTCGGCACCAATTGGTTTATATGGTATGGTAAAATAAAATATTGATCCTTTATTTAATTCAGATTCAACCCAGATTTTACCACCCATTAACTCTACTAAATTTTTTGTTATAGTTAAACCCAGACCTGCTCCTCGATATATTTTCTTTTTGTTATTCTCAATTTTAGCAAATCTCGAAAATATTTGTTTTTGTTGCTCAATAGACATTCCTATTCCAGTATCTTTAACAAAAAACAGAATCTGATTTTCAGATTTTATTTTATCTAGTTTATATCCAAACTCAACAATTCCTTTTTCGGTAAACTTTATAGCATTGTTTACGAGATTCTTAAGTATTTGTGGAAGTCTATATGGATCTGATATTATTTCAAGAGGATTAAATAAATGTTCCTCATTAACTTTAATTGATACCAGATCGTTAGATTGAATAACATCTTTGAAATCCATTAGTATGTCATTAAAAATCTGGTTAACCGAACAGTTTTTTTCTTTTATTTCAAGTTGTTCAGATTCTATTTTGGAAATATCAATGACGTTATCAATAAGATCAAGAAGGGTATTACTACTTTTCTTAATTAATTTAGTTAGTTCTTGTCTGTGTTCTTTTTCTATTTCTTCATCATTTATAAGACTTGAAAATCCTATGATTGCATTCATAGGTGTACGAATCTCATGTGACATATTAGCTAAGAAAGCTGACTTTAATCGGTCAGATTCTTCGGCTTTGTCTTTTGCAATCTCTAGATCAGCAGTGCGTTCCTGAACTAATTTTTCAAGTTTATTATGTTGATTTTCAAGTTTTGTATTTGTTTTTTCAAGATTTTCAGCTTGAGATTTTAATTCTTCTTTCTGAAGATTAATTTCAGTAGTTCTTTCCTGAATTTTTCTTTCAAGAATTTCCTTTTCTTTTATAAGGTTCCTTTCACGAATTTTAACGTATGAAATAATGATAATAATACCAATTACTATAATGGAAATTATAAACAACCAGGTTTTATAAAAAGGAGGGATTACTTTTATTTTTAGCTCGGTAGGCTTTTCGTTCCATATTTTATCGTTATTGCTTCCTTTTACTTTAAATGTATATATTCCGGGATCAAGATTAGTATATGTAGCAGTTCTGTTATTTGATGCTTCTATCCAGTCTTCATCTAAACCCTCAAGCATGTATTTATATTGATTTTGTTCAGGGATAGTATAATCTAAAGCAGCAAATTCAATAGTAAAAAAGTAATCTTCTTTTGTGAGTTCAATAGGTTTATTTTCATGACGAATTTTTTCATAAATTAAAAGATTGTTCTTCCAATTCGATTCGTTTAAAATTTTAAAATCGGTTATAACAACCTTTGGTAAATAAGGGTTATTGCTTACCTCGAGCGGATAAAAGTAAGTTAAGGCTGAATTGCTACCAAAATACATCTTGCCATCTTTACATTTAAAAACTGCATTTCGATTAAATCCTCCACTTTCGAGGCCCTCAACATGGGTGTAATTATTTAATTTATTATTCCACGGTGTATATTTTGATAAACCTCTCGATGTACCAATCCATAAATTTCCCATATCGTCTTCCAGTATTCCAATAATCATATTACTTAAAAGTTCGTTGTTTTTGGGATGTTGTGTAAAATTATTATTTTCCAGATCAAATTTTATTATGCCATTCGATTCGGTACCAAGCCAAAGATTTTTATTATGATCTTCAAAAATAATTAATACATGAATTTTTTGTTTAAATTCTGAGCTTTCAAGATTTAATGGAGAGTAATTAATAAATTTTTCCTCATCTGGCAAAAACCGGAATAAGCCTCCGTCATATGATCCAATCCAAAATCTGTTTTGACTATCCAGATATAAATTACTTACGTAGTTATCAACGAAAACTAAAGAATCGGTTGGGTTTTGGAAATAATGTTTAAAAGTATAACTCTCAGGATTACCTGATTTTATTAGTTTACTTAATCCATTGGCAGTAGCTATCCAAATTGTTCCATCCTGATCTTCAACAATAGTATTAATTTGATTATTACGAATACTCGAGCTATCTCCTTGTTTGAGGAGATATCTCGTAAAGTTATATTTACCGTTTTTATATTCAATTCTGTTTAATCCACCTCTGTATGTTCCTGCCCAAATAATACCTTCCCGATCAACTAAAACAGACCATACACGGTTAATACTTAGCGAGTTTGTGTTCGATGGATTATTCTGAAAATGAGTAAAAGTATTTGTAACCGGATTATATTTCGAGATTCCTCCACCATCGGTACCAATCCATAAATTCCCGTTTTTATCTTTGTCAATAGCCATTACGCTTGGATGAGGAAGTGAATTAATATCTTCAGGGTTATGAATGAAATTTTTAAACTTTTCAGGTTTTAAATCCAGTTTATTTATTCCGCCACCACGGGTTGCTATCCACAAATTTCGTGAAGCATCTTCATAAATAGATTCAATCCTGTTGTGACTAATACTCTCTGAATTGTTTGGATCATGTGTCAAATGAATAAACTTCTCGGTATTTGGGTCAAATTTATTTAATCCTCCCTGGTATGTTCCAATCCATAAATATCCATATGAATCTTTAAGAATAAATTCGGTATTATTATCATTAATACTCGATGGATCATTGGGCTTATGCATGTAATGCTTAAATGTTTCGGTTTTAGGGTCGAATTTACTAATTCCGGTTTCTCTGTATGCTATCCAGATTATACCATCTTCATCAGCATATAAATGATGGATACTATTTGAACTTAGGCTATTTTCGTTATCGGGGTCATGAGTATATATTGTAAAGTTGTTGTTATTTTTATTATACTTATTTAAGCCATTTCCGGAACCAATCCATAATGTACCATCATTTGTTTCGCACATACATTTAGCTCGTGAGCTGCTAAAACTAAACGGATCATCTGCGTTCGGCTGAAAACGTGTAAAATTTTGCTCTTTTTCATTAAATTTATTTAATCCTCCATTTGGAGTCCCTATCCATATTTCATGATGACTATCTTCAAATATAAATAGTGTCAGGTTGTTGCTAAGACTATTTGGATCGCCGGGTTTATTTGAAAAGTTAGTAAATGTGTTTGTTTTAGGATCAAATCGATCCAGTCCACCCGCATAAGTTCCAAACCAGAATATTCCTGAAGAGTCCTGATGTATTTTCCCGAAATTACCTGACGAAAGCGAGTTTAGGTTAGATGGTTCATGTCTGTATATGGTAAATTCATGTCCATCATATTTGTTGAGGCCATCTTGTGTCCCAAACCACATATATCCTGAATGATCCTGAATAATAGTATAAGCATTACTATGTGAAAGCCCTTCTTTTACAGATATTTTTTCAAATTTATAATTATCATTTTGAGCATGAGTAAAGCCGGTAATTATAAAAAAGATAAAAATACTTAATGTATATTTTAGTTGTTCCTTATATAAAGTTAGATGAGGCATGATTAATAAGTTTATATGCACATAAATATATTTTTTTAATCACTCATTAAAAATGTTGATAATGTTTCTATTAATTTAGTTGCTCTAATGGGCTTCGATAAATATGCATTACATCCAGCTTCCAGACTCATGCGTTCATCATTTTCCATGGCATAAGCCGTTTGTGCAACAATAGGTATCTCCGGATGAGTTTTTTTAATCTTGCGAGTTGCTTCCAGCCCATCCATGTTCGGCATTTTAATATCCATTAATATTAAATCGGGCTCATGTTCTTTACATAAGTTAATTGCCTCAATACCATCTTTAGCCCATACAATATTTGCTTTTGTTTTGTTAATAACCATTTCCAGATAACGATAATTGCTTTCTTCATCTTCAGCAATTAGAATGGTTTTGTTACTCCATTTAAATGTGTTTGAGATCATGAGCGTTTGTATATTTTATGATATTATTTCATTTTAGCTAATTTAGTAAATGGCAAGGTAAAATAAAAGGTTGAGCCTCTATCTTTTTCAGATTCGACCCATAATTTTCCACCAAGCAGTTCAACTAAATTTTTGCTGATACTTAAACCAAGGCCTGTACCACGATAAAGTTTTCTTTTATCTTCTTCAATTTTATTGAATCGATTAAAGATTTGATCTTGTTGATCAGGATATAATCCTATACCAGTATCTTTAACATAGAAAGTTAATTCCTGATCGTTTTTATCACTAAAAGAACAACCATATTCTACGAATCCTTTTTCAGTAAATTTCAGAGCATTATCAATTAAGTTAGACAGTATTTGTTGTAAACGGATAGGGTCTGTAAACAATTTGAATTGCTCGTTTTTAAGCTTGTTGTTTACGATAATGTTGATTTTATTTTTTGATAGAATATCTTTTCTTTCATTAAATATTTCAAATAGTAAATTAAAAATTGCATCAATTTTACACTCTCTTTTATCAATTTTAAGCTGCCCCGATTCAATTCTTGAAAGATCAATAATATCATCAACTAAACGTAGAAGAGTGTCACTATTTTGATTTATATGATACGAAATTTCATTCTTCTGTTTTACTGATAAATTAGGATCTTTAATTAAACTTGAAAAACCAACAATTGCATTTAAGGGAGTTCTTATTTCGTGCGACATATTAGAGAGAAAAGCCGATTTTAAGCTGTCTGATTCTTCTGCCTTTTCTTTAGCAATTTTTAAGTCTTCGGTTCTTTCATCAACTAACTTTTCTAAATGATTACGATGAGTTTCTAGTTCTTCGTTCTGTACAATTATTTCTTCATTCTGTGTTGTTATTTCTTCCTGTTTCATCTCCAGGTCGGCTTGTTTTTCCTCCAGCTGCGTATTTACCTCGTGCAAATCCTTTGTTCTTTCTTTAACAATTTTTTCAAGATTTTCTTTTTCTTTTTTTAATCTTCTGGTGTAAAATTTTACTACAAACCATATAAATATGAATGCAATTATTCCATAAAGAATATAAGCCATAATGGTGCGATACCATGGTGCTAAAATTTCAAATTTATATTGTGCAATGGTACTTTCTTTTTCATATATATTTTTTGCTTTGACTTTGAAAATATAGTTTCCTTCATGTAAATTTGTATATTCTTTTTCGGTTTTAAGAGTCCATTCTGACCAGTCTTTATCAAATCCTTCCATGTAATAGCTGTATTGCGTTTTATCATGATCTTCATAATACAATGCTGAAAACGCAAATTGTAAATTATTGTATTTGTATGGTAGTTTTATAATACTTGTTATATTTCCTTTACCGCTGAAAATTAGAGAATCATTAGCAAATACTTGCCTGACAATTATAGGATAAGGAGCATCATAATCAGGTTTGATTTGAGGATTATATTGAGCAATTCCATCTTTGGAGCAAAATAATATTATTGTTGAATCAATTATAGAAATGTTCTCAATAAATATGTCCTTAAATTTCAAAAAAGGAATTCTTTCCAATTTATATGTGCCATCATTTTGAAGAAGTAGCACTCCTTTCTCTTCTTTTTGTTGAAAAAAGATATTTCCTTTTTCATCCTGTACAAATAAGTCAATATATCCATCATTATTTAAGAGGATATCAAATCTTTCATCAGGAACAAAATAATTAGTTTGCGGGTTGTATTTATAAATTCCTTTTTCGGTACCAAATAATATTCTTGAGGTTTGATCCTCTGTTTTAATTTTAAAAACATAATTATTTGTATTTGCCGGTAAACCATGATCTGTATTAAAAAAGGTCAATACTGCAGTGCTATCAAATGATTCGTTTAATTTTAGCCTGAAAATACCTTTGTTTGGATGACTTATCCATACATTATCTTCATTATCTATTTGCATATAGCGCGAAGATTCATTAAAACCTTTGATATTGTGTTTTATTGTCAGGTTTCTTTTGTAATATTCCAATAGGCTCAGACCTTTATGAGTACCGGCCAAAATATATGATTTGTCTTGCCTGTCGCCTGCTTGTTTGGTAGACAGGGCAGATAGGTTTTGCAGTTTATTTAATGACCATACATTTCCAATATTTGTCACGCTAGTTTTTGCAATATTATCCTTTATTAAAGAAACACCTTCAGTATGTCCTAAAAATAAGTCTCCTTGTATTTTGGCTAAACACCAACTTTGTCCTTTTATATTATCCAACATTATAAAATTATTTTGTTGGTTCTTGCAGAAAAGTCCTAATGATGTTCCTGCATATAGTCGGCCTTTAAATTTTTTTGTTGTATAAACAGATCCATTCAGACCATTTTTTTTATTATAATAAGTAAAAGGGGAATTTATCATTATATATGAAATACCATTGTTAAGACCTGCCCATATATTTTCTTGCATATCAATATTAAGGCTTAAAATCATATTATTTTGTAAACCTGAATTTTCATTTAAATGTTGGATAATTGTACCAGTTTTGTCAATTATTAATATCCCGTTCTGGAATGTTCCTAAAACAAATTGATCTTTGCTTAATTTTACGCCACAATAGATTTGATTTTTAATGATAAAGTTGTCAACTTCCTGAAATTTAGAAAGTTTTACAAACTTGCCTGTTTTTTTTTGATTAGGTGAGTATATAAAAACACCTTGTGTTCTGGTAACCATGAAAATTTTATCATTTTCATAAGGCAGCATAACATAAATACGCTCATTTGCAAATTGCTCACTTTGATCAATAAACCTAAGACTGTCATTTACTAAAGTTAATAAACCTTTCCCCCATTCACGAACATAAAATTGATTGTTAACACAAAATCCAGTATGAAACCTATCATCAGGAGTTAATACTTTTATAGTATTATCTTTTAATAAATAAATAGCAGTAGTTGTTCTAAAAACTATTTGTTTGTTTAAGACAATAATTTGCCAAACATCTTCAATGCTTTTATATTCTTCAGGTACTTTATCAAGGATTGAGACATATTGTAAAGTTCCAATACTATCGGGTTGTAAATAACCGAAATCACCCACAGCACCAACATATATTCTACCTGTGCTGTCGTCAATAGCCAGTGAACGGATTGCAGATTTATTAGGGATTTCAATAAGCCTCCATCTATTTCCATCAAATTCTAATACTCCATCATTGTTCCCAAAATACATTACCCCTCTTTGATCTTGTATAATTATCCATGTTTGATTTCCCAGTGTATTGTAATCTTCATCATTGTAATTCTGAATAAAAAGATTACCCTGTTTGATGTTATTTTGCGAAAATAGATTAAAAGAAATAATATAAATACTAAAGGTCAATATAAGAAAAGAAATATTTCTCATTCAATGTAATGGTTTAGGCATTTATTTAAAACAGTGATAAATTATTGAAAAAAAAGAACTTTAGCAAGAAAGATTAGAAAGTTTTTGATATACAGGCAAAAAGTAGTGATGAGAATAAAATTTTAAATTTCTTAAAAAGGAATTGTAAAATAAAAGGTTGAGCCTTTATTTTTTTCAGATTCGACCCATAATTTTCCACCAAGCAATTTCCCCAAATTTTTGCTGATACTTAAACCAAGGCCTGTACCACGATAAAGTTTTCTTTTATCTTCTTCAATTTTATTGAATCGATTAAAGATTTGATCTTGTTGATCAGGATATAATCCTATACCAGTATCTTTAACATAGAAAGTTAGTTCCTGGTTATTTTTATCACTAAAAAAACAACCATATTCTACGAATCCTTTTTCAGTAAATTTCAGAGCATTGTCAATTAAGTTAGAAAGTATTTGTTGTAAGCGGGTAGGATCTGTATATATTATGAAATTCTTTTTCTTAAGTTTATTGTTTATTTTAATCTCAATTTTGTTTTTCGATAAGTTCTCTCTTTTTTCATTAAATATTTCAAATAACAAACTAAATATTTTATCAATATTACACTCTCTCTTATCAACTTTAAGCTGACCCGATTCAATTTTTGAAAGGTCAATAATATCGTCAATTAAACGTAGAAGAGTGTCGCTGTTATGATTTATATAATACGAAATTTCATTTTTTTGTTTTGCTGGCAAATCGGGGTCAGTTATTAGGGTCGAGAAACCAACCATTGCATTCAGGGGAGTTCTTATTTCGTGTGACATGTTTGCAAGAAACGAAGACTTTAAGCGGTCGCTTTCTTCGGCTTTTTCTTTAGCAATTTCCAGATCAAGGGTTCTTTCTTTTACCAACTGTTCAAGATGATATCTATGTTTTTCTAATTCAGTATTTTGAGATAATATTTCTTTTTGTTGTTGAGTTATTTTCTCTAAATATAATGATTGCTTTTTATTTGATAATAGTAATGACTTATAAGTTCTATCTCTAACAAATTCGAAAGTTATAGCTATTAAATAAACGCTAAGAAATGAAAAGATAAAGATATATTCCAGGACAGTATCGTATGGATACATGAATGCAGGGTTAGTAAAGAATAAAATGGTGGTAATACCAAGCAATAAGAAAGTAAATATGCTACCCCAGATTAATCCTAAAGTAAACAGGCTTAAAACAGGAAAAACATAATGCCATAAAAATGCTGTTCCTTCTAATCCACCGTTAATAATTAGGTATGTTTCCAGAAAAAACAGTATTAGTACAATTAATAATCCTGCAATTTTAAAGTTTCTGGATTTTTGTAAATATAAAAAAACTGATAATGAAACTATAGCAGTTGTTAATAATACAATTGCATATGAAATTTTATATTTTATAATACTTTGAATTCCAAAACTTACCAGAAATGTTATCCCAATAATTAAAAAAAGATTTATAGTAACGGTTTTTCTTACAGGTTCTGATTCGAAATTACCGGGAATATTACAGCGAATTATTTTATTTATTTTGTTTAAAGTTTCTCTCATTATAAGTCATTAGATTCTAACAATTTATTTTTAAAAAGTATTAAAAAAAAGAACTTTAGCAAATTAGCAAATGTGTTTTTGATGTATTATTATAATTAAGTGATGAAATGCTAAATGATTTTATGACAGGAATGTGCTAAGTAAACTTAAAAGATTTGGTCTTTGTATTGGTTTTTGGATATATGCGCTGCACCCTACTTCTTTACTCATTTTTTCGTTATTTTCCATGGTAAAAGCAGTTTGTGCAATAATAGGTATCTCGGGATGGGTTTTTTTAATCTCTCGTGTTGCTTCTAACCCGTCCATGTTTGGCATTCTAATATCCATAAGTATTAAATCAGGTTCATGTTCTTTACATAAGTTAATTGCTTCAATACCATCATGAGCCCACACAACATTAGCTTTTGTTTTGTTAAGAACCATCTTTAGAAAATGATAATTGCTTTCTTCATCTTCAGCAATTAGAATGGTTTTGTTAATCCATGTAACTGTTTTTGAAATCATGTATGTTTGAGTATCAATATTATTTTACTTCATTTTTAGCTAATTTAGTAAATGGTAATGTAAAATAAAAAACTGAACCCATATCTTTTTCAGATTCGACCCATAATTTTCCACCAAGTAATTCAGTTAATTTTTTGCTGATACTTAAACCAAGGCCTGCACCACGATAAAGTTTTCTTTTATCTTCTTCTGTTTTATAGAATCGATTAAAGATTTGAACTTGTTGATCGGGAGATAAACCTATACCTGTATCTTTAACATAGAAAGTTAATTCCTGATCGTTTTTGTCACTAAAAAAACAACCATATTCTACGAATCCTTTTTCAGTAAATTTAAGTGCATTATCGATTAAATTAGAAAGTATTTGTTGTAAACGGATATGGTCTGTAACCAATTTGAACTGCTCGTTTTTAAGCTTATTGTTTACGATAATGTTAATCTTACTTTTTGATAGAATATTTTTTCTTTCATTAAATATTTCAAATAGTAAATTAAATATTTTATCAATATTACATTCTCTTTTATCAATTTTAAGCTGGCCCGATTCAATTTTTGAAAGATCAATAATATCATCAATTAAATGTAGAAGTGTATCGCTGTTATGATTAATAAGTCCTGTTAATTCTACTTTTGTTTCATCAGTTAACTCGGAGTCATTTAACAGATCAGTAAAACCAATAATTGCATTCATAGGAGTTCTTATTTCATGCGACATGTTTGCTAAAAATGCGGTTTTTAATCTGTCAGATTCTTCTGCTTTTTCTTTTGCGATTTCAAGTTCCTTAGTTCTTTCAGTTACTAATTTTTCTAAATGATTTTGATGTTTTTCCAGTTCTTCTTTTTGTGTAAGAATTTCTTCATTCTGTGAAAGAATTTCCTGATATTGAATAGTTATGGTTTCGTTTTGTTCAAAAATAGTAGAGTTTTTCTTTCTTAACTTATTTCTAATAATGATTAATAAAATAATTATAAAAACAGATACAAAGATAATTCCATAGGATAGAATTTGTCTGATCTGCATTTTTTCAAGCTTAACAGCTTTAAGCAGATTTTCTTTTTCAAGGTTTCCTATTTCAAGTTGTTTTTTCTCGGTCTGATATTTAACTTCCATTTCTTCAATCTGTTCGTTTCTTTCTTTATTGAACAAACTATCTTTTAACTCGACATGTAATTTATAATAATTAAGCGATTCTTCAAATTTCCTTAATCCTGCCAACGATTCTGATATGAAATTATATGCTTCCATTTCTAAAAACAAAGCTCCAATTTTTTTGGCTATTTTAAGATCTTCTGTGGCATGATTAAAAGCTTTAACATATTTTTCATATTTTTCTTCATTATTATCTGAAAGTTCTGCAAGCGTTATATTTAAATCGGCAAGGCTACCCAATGATGATGCTATGCCATTTTTATCACCAATCTGTCTTCTTAAATTCAAAGCTCTTTGATAATAATTTAAAGCTGATGAATATTTTTTTTGTTCTTCATACAGTTTGCCAATATTGTTAAAGCATACGGCTATTCCTTTCTGATGACCAAGTTCTTCACAAATAGCGAGTGATTTTTGATAATGATTAATGGCTAATTTATATTTCCTTAAACTTTTATAGATTATTGCAATATTGTTATAACAGGCAGCCATGCCTATTTTACGATCATTTTTCTCGTTAATTACTAATGCTTTTTTATAATATTCAATTGCTCTGTCATAGTTATCTTGTTTCCAGTGAACCATCCCAATATTATTATAACAACTTGCCATACCGTTCATATTATCAAGTTCTTCAAATATTCTGATTGCTTTCTGATAATAATTAATTGCAATATTATAATTGCCTTGCATATAAGCAACAGCTCCTAAGCCTTTATAGCTGTTTGCAATTCCTCTTTTTCCGATTGAATTTAAATAAACATTAGGTGATTTTGTTAATTCGGTAAAAATTTCAATAGCATTTTGATATGAGCTTATAGCCCGATCGTAATGTCCCAGATTCCTGTTAATATTACCCAGATTATTAAATAAATAAGCTTCTCTTTTTTTGTAATTTAGTTTTTTTGCAAGGCTTAATCCTTTTTCAACATAATATATGGAAGAATCTGGATAAGAATGTTGTAACTCCAGGGAAAAATCTATTAAGATATTTACCTTATTTGTGTCTTCTTTTGCTTTTTGAAGTTCAATATAAAGACTGTCAGTTCTAGATTTTTGGGAAAAAAGATCATTGTTTGAGTAATGAAAAAGAACGAATGTGAAAATTAAGAATAAAATATTCTTTCTCATAAAGATTTAGATTAAAGATTTTTATCAATATTAATTCTCGTATAAATTATTGAAAAAAAAGAACTTTCGCAAATAAGTTCATATATTAAATTCAATATGAAAAAGGGACATATTAAAAAATAAATAAAAATTAATAAAGATTGTTTTTTTCAGGTATCACAATCCATAAAATAATATATAC
>JAIORB010000032.1 GCA_021108325.1 Bacteroidales bacterium
TTATACTATCTAAGAACTTTTTCCCGTTTGGGAGTGCAAATATAAATACTGTTTTCAATTCTGCAACCCCTTTATTATATTTTTTTTATCTATTTAAGCTAAGCAATTAAAACACAACAAAATAATTTTTTAATTTTATCGTTATAGGCTCTTAAATAAATCAAATTGAAATAAAAGTTTTATCTTCGCTCAACAAAATCTATCAATTTAAATGCAATAATGGAAACATCAAAAATACTTGTTATAATCCCTACTTATAATGAAATAGAGAACATAGAAAAAATGGTTAGAAAGGTATTTTCTCTAACATCACCTTTTGATTTACTTATTATTGATGATAATTCGCCTGATGGAACAGCTGATATTATAAAATCGTTACAACAGGAATATCCTGAAAAACTGCATTTATTAGAACGAGAAGGGAAGCTTGGACTTGGTACTGCCTATATTACGGGTTTTAAATGGGCTCTTGAAAATAAATATGATTATATATGTGAAATGGATGCTGATTTTTCACATAATCCCGATGACTTAATAAAACTTTATGATGCTTGTGAAAATCAGGGAGCAGACTTAGCCATTGGATCAAGATATATATCAGGAGTTAATGTAGTAAATTGGCCTATGGGAAGAATCTTGATGTCGTACTTTGCATCAATCTATGTAAGAATGATTACAAGAATGAATGTTCAGGATACAACTGCGGGATTTAAATGTTATAAACGAAAAGTTCTTGAGACTATTAATCTTGATAAAATAAAACTTAAAGGTTATGCTTTCCAGATTGAAATGAAATTTACTACCTGGAAATTTGGATTTAAAATCGTTGAAGTTCCTATTATTTTTACCGAAAGACAAGAAGGTGTTTCAAAAATGAGTGGAGGCATTTTTAATGAAGCTATTTGGGGAGTTATAAAAATGAAATTCAGAAGTTTTTTTAGAAAATACGAAATAGCAAAATAAACACCTAATAATATATAATGTATAGTTTGCTGATTAAAAATGTACTCATTGTTAATGCAGGAAATCAATTTCAGGGAAGTGTATTAATTGAAGAAGGCAAAATCAAGAAAATATTTACGACTAATGAACCTCCTGAACTAAAGGTTCAAAAAATCATTGATGGAAAAGGGAAATACCTTTTACCTGGCATTATTGATGATCATGTACACTTTAGAGAACCGGGACTAACACATAAAGCCGAAATTTATACGGAATCAAAAGCCGCTGTGGCAGGAGGCATAACTTCATTCATGGAAATGCCCAATACTATTCCACAAGCGACTACACAAGAATTACTGGAAAAAAAGTATAAAATAGCATCTGCAAAATCATTGGCCAATTACTCTTTTTATATTGGTGCTACAAATGATAATATTGAGGAAATAAAAAAGATCGATCCTAAAAAAGTATGTGGAGTTAAAGTATTCATAGGTTCATCAACAGGGAATATGATTGTTGATAATGAAAAAACTTTATCCAGAATTTTTTCTGAATCGCCAGTATTAATAGCAACACATTGCGAAGATGAAGAAACCATCAAAAAAAACACTATTAAATATAAAGAAGAATTTGGAGAAGATTTACCCTTAAAGTATCATTCATTAATTCGCAGTGAAGAGGCTTGTTACAAATCATCAGCCTTAGCGGTTAAATTGGCTAAAAAATATAATTCGAGGTTACATATATTACATTTAAGTACTGGTAAAGAATTAGAGCTTTTTGATAATACGGTACCTTCGGAAGAAAAAAGAATTACTGCAGAAGTTTGTGTTCATCATTTATGGTTTTCGGATGCCGATTATGATAAATATGGTACGAAAATAAAATGGAATCCTGCAATTAAAACAACAAAAGATAGGGAAGCTTTAATTAATGGCTTGAAAAATAATAAAATCGATGTTGTTGCTACAGATCATGCCCCTCATACAAGCGATGAAAAAAACAATACGTACTTTAAAGCACCATCGGGTGGACCATTAGTTCAGCATTCGTTAGTAGCCATGCTTGAATTATATCACCAGAATAAATTATCGTTAAATGATATTGTTTACAAAATGTGCCATACACCGGCTGATATATTTCAAATAAAAGAAAGAGGATATATAAGAGAAGGATATTGGGCCGATTTAGTATTAGTTGATCTGGATTCTCCATGGACGGTAAATAAAAACAATACCTTATATAAATGTAAATGGTCGCCATTCGAAAATATAACATTTAAATCTAAAGTGACTCACACAATTGTGAATGGCAATTTGGTATATGACAATGGCATTTTCAACGAATCAGTAAAAGGAAAAAGATTATTATTTGAAAGATAATTAATTATAAATAATCCATTATTCTGTAGTTATGGAAAACAAAACTAAAATTATTCAATGGGTATTAATAATATCTATTACAATGGCCGCTTGTAATTTAAAGCAAAACGAACCTCAGGTTGCAAACCCGGGAAGCGATGAAAACTTCATAGTCATTGCAGATACTATAGTTAACGATGTTATTATAATGAATCCAGACAATGATGAGTGGACAGAGTATTGTCTGA
The DNA here is from genome assembly GCA_021108325.1 of Bacteroidales bacterium. Taxonomy (GTDB): domain Bacteria; phylum Bacteroidota; class Bacteroidia; order Bacteroidales; family UBA12077; genus UBA12077. The sequence goes on from JAIORB010000032.1 coordinate 2,552, forward strand.
GGAATCTGGATAAAAAAACATTGGTTGATGAAATTTTCAAATCGGTTTATGCAGGCGAACTTATCCCTTATGAATTTTTTCAAAATGAAATTTTAAGCATTAAAGACATTAAAGCATTAGAAAATGATTCAACATTTAGCAGGGATAAAATTGCAAGAGTTCAGTTTGAAGAAGCATGGCATTATAATCCTGTTAATCAGAAAATGGTAAAAAAAGTACATTCAATCATGCTTGCTTATGAGATTTATAATTCCCTTGGAGAAATAAAAGGCTACAAACCTGCATTTAAAGTATATTTTAAATAATTCGACAAATTAATGAATAAAGACACACATGTTCTGTTTGTGGACTCGACTCATGATAAACTTCCAGAAAAACTGACACAATCGGGATTTATTTGTGATTATCAACCTGATATAAAGCCTGAAGAAATAATCAATATTATTTCTAAATATGATGGTATAATAATAAGGAGTAAAATTAAAATTGATAAAAGGATTATTGATGCTGCCAAAAACTTGAAATTTATTGGAAGAGTTGGTGCCGGGTTGGAAAATATTGATGTTGAGTATGTAGAACAAAAAGGTATAAAATGTTTTAATTCGCCTGAAGGTAACAGGGATGCAGTTGGGGAACATACTTTAGGAATGCTGCTTACATTATTTAATAATATCTTAAAAGCTGACCCTGAAGTTCGCAACGGGAAATGGATTCGTGAAGGAAATCGCGGATTAGAAATTAAAGGAAAAACAATAGGTATTATAGGATACGGAAATATGGGTAGTGCTTTTGCTCAAAGATTAAAAGGTTTTGAGGCAAATGTTATTGCTTATGATAAATACAAATTTAATTATTCAGATGAATTTGTAAGTGAGAAAAGCTTGGAAGATATTTTTGAGCAAACAGATATTCTTAGCATACATGTGCCATTAACTGATGAAACACAATTCATGGTAAATCATGAATTTATAAACCGGTTTAAAAAAGACATATATATATTAAATACGGCACGTGGAAAAGTTTTAAAAACCGATGATCTTGTTAAAAATATAAAATCGGGTAAGGTTTTAGGAGCTGCACTTGACGTACTTGAATATGAACAAACTTCTTTCGAGCACTTACACTCAGGTAATGATTTACCTGAAACATTCAAATACCTGATTGAAAGCAACAAGGTAATTCTAACACCTCATATAGCAGGTTGGACTCATGAATCGAGTATAAAACTTTCTGAATTTTTAGCTGATAAAATAATCAAGGCTTTTACCTAATCACAAAATGGGCGGTATGCCTGCTTCTCTGCTCAATATAAATTTTTCGGCCTTTTGTTACCTTATTTATTGCGTCATCGGAATAATGCCTTATAGTAAGAAGCTCAAGTTGATCGTTGTATAATACTTTGTAATCCTCTTTAAATCGTTCAATTAATTGTTTCGCTTTGCTGTTTGCATTATCAATACATAATGAAAAACTAATAGCCGAATTCTGAATCAGGTTTACCTTTATTCTATGCTCCGACAAATATTTAAAGATTTTACTAAGTTCATCTTCCATAACAAAAGAAAGATCTTTAGGAAACAAACTAATAAGCATTTGATCTTTTTTCAAAACAAATATAGGTAAGTCCTGATCATATTGTTTAAAACAATCTATTTCTGTTCCCGGTCCATCAGGATTAATAAATGAACGAACATATAGCGGAATATTTTTATTATGTAATGGTTTTAACATTTTAGGATGAATAACCTTTGCTCCAAAATAAGCCAACTCAACCGCCTCTTGATATGAAATTTTATTCAATTTCTCTGTTTCGATAAAATATTGTGGATCTGCATTTAAAACACCTTCAACATCTTTCCAAACTATAACTTTTTCTGCATTTAATAAATTTGCTAATACCGCAGCAGTGTAGTCAGAACCTTCCCTACCCAAGGTAGTCACAAATCCCTTTTTCGATCCGCCAATAAAACCTTGTGTTAAATAAATTTTATCATTTTTAAAGTTGAAAGAATCATCAACCTTGACTTTGGTCAATTCCATATCAATTTTTGCCTCTCGGTAAGTATCGTCAGTTATCAAAACCTTTCTAATATCAATCCATTTATTTGATAATTGCTGCGAATTTAAAAATGCACTTACAATCGTTGTTGAGAATATTTCTCCAAAGGGAACAAGCTGATCATATTTTAAATCAAAAGAATCATATTTTTCTTCGAATAGTACATTATAAAGCTTTTTAAATTCATTCTCAATTTCCGAATAGATAGTATTATTTTTATCTGGGAATAAATCATTAATAATATTAGAATGATAAGATTTTAAAATTTCGAATTTATTGATACACTTGTCGGTTTCCTCAAAAGACAGTTTTAAGATTTCTTCAAGAGCGTTTGTTGTTTTTCCTAATGCTGAAACAACAATAACGAGGTTATCAGAAAACTTTTTTACAATATTTAAAAGATTTTCAACTCCTTTAGAATCTTTAACTGAAGCGCCACCAAATTTAAAAACAAGCATACTAAACAATTCATTTTAAAATGATAAAAGCTTACAAATTTAACATTTCTTATTTTTTAACCCTTGTAAAAATCAATAAACTTTGTATTAAGAGGTTTTTTTCAATATTTTATTCTTATTCATAAAATTAAATCTATTTTTGTATTATATAATTAGATAAATTCAATTTGATTCGTTGAATTTTCTACATTTCTAACTCTTTAATTATTGCTTAATGAAAGGCTACAGTATTACTACCTTAAACGAATTTATAATTCGTCGTCAGGCCAATATCCCATACGCAAAAGGAGAACTTTCGAATTTACTTCATCACGTTGGTATCGCTGCTAAAGTGGTTCACAAAAAAGTAAACAAAGCCGGGTTAGTTGATGTGTTGGGAGAAGCAGGAGCAATCAATATTCAAGGCGAGACTCAACAAAAACTTGATGTTTTTGCCGATATGCAGTTTACTGCTGCTTTAAAAAACAGTAGTGAATGTTGCGGAATTGCATCGGAAGAAAATCAGGAAATTATAACTTTTGATGATGAACTTTCACTAGATGGCAAATATATTGTTTGTATGGATCCTTTAGACGGATCATCAAATATTGATGTTAACGTTTCAATTGGCACCATTTTTTCTATTTATCAAAGGATTTCTCCAAGAGGCGAAAAAGCACAATTAATAGACTTTTTACAGGAAGGAAATAAACAAATTGCCGCAGGATACATTATTTATGGTTCATCAACCATGATGGTTTATACTACAGGATTGGGAGTTAATGGATTTACGCTTGATACAGGCATTGGAGAATTTTGCCTTTCGCATCCTGATATTAAGACTCCTGAAGCCGGTAAGATATATTCATTAAATGAAGGAAATTACAATAAATTTCCCGAGGGAGTTAAAAAATACATTAAATATTGCCAGAAAAAAGATAAAAAAACTAATCGGCCATATTCGGCACGATACATTGGATCACTTGTTGCAGATTTTCATAGAAACTTATTAAAAGGAGGAGTATTTATTTACCCCGAAACCGAAAGTGCTCCAAATGGGAAACTAAGATTATTGTACGAATGTAATCCTATGGCCTTTATAGCTGAACAAGCAGGGGGAAAAGCAACAAACGGAGATATCAGAATACTTGACATTAAACCTGAAACTTTACATCAACGTGTTCCTTTATACACGGGCTCGAAACACATGGTTGAAAAAGCTGAAAAATTTTTAACTGAATTGGGAAAATAAACTTATTTTTAAAAAATACGTTCAAAAAAGGTGGTTGAATTACAACTACCTTTTTTATTTTTAACTTTGTCAGGTTTTGGAAATAAAATTATTAAATAAAGTTATTAAGGAGCATTCAAAAATTATTGAATGTACTAATTCAATTAATAAAACTGAAAAATTATTTTTAAGAAATCTTACCGGCTCTGCCCGGAGTTTTTATATTTCCAATATCATAAATAATCTTAGTTGCAATCATTTAATAATACTTCCCGATAAAGAAGAAGCTGCCTATTTTCAGAATGATATATCAATTATTTCTGATCAAAAAACAATCTTTTTCCCGACTTCATTTAAAAGATCTATTATTTATGGGCAGGAAGATAGCTCAAACCTGTTATTAAGAGCAGAAACATTACAACTGCTTGCAAACAATGAAAAATTAATTGTTGTTACTTACCCTGAAGCAATTATAGAAAAAGTTATTAATAAAGATAATTTATTAAACTCTACTCTAAAACTGAGTGTCGGCGAACAGCTTTCAATTGATTTTATACAAGAGCTTTTGCAGGAATATCATTTTCAGTATGTCGATTTTGTTTACGAACCCGGTCAATATTCAATCCGAGGAAGTATTATAGATATTTTCTCATTTGCATCAGATCTGCCTTACAGAGTTGACTTTTTCGGTGATGAAGTTGAATCGATAAGATCGTTTGATATAGAAAACCAGTTATCTAAAGAAAATTTCTCTCAAATTTCAATTGTTCCCAAAATTGTTAATCCCGATAAAGACAATACAGATTTTAAACAAACAGAGTCTTTTTTCCATTTTCTTACACAGGATTTTATTGTTTGGACTGATAATCTTACTTTCATCTTAGATAAGATAGCCGAAATTCAAAAAAAACTGAATGAGCAAACAAAAGAAAACCAAATAATATCTAAAGAAAATATACTTGAAGCTATAAGTAAATCTAAATGTATTGAGTTTGGACAGAACAGTTACTTTAAACAAAATGAAATTTTATTTAAAACATCGCACCAACCAGCATTTAATAAAAACTTTGAATTATTAGCTGATAACATTTTACAAAACACTAAAAAGAGTTACACGACTTATATTTTATCAGATAATGAAAAACAAATTGATCGACTCGATGCTATTTTTAATGATATAAACCCGGAAATAAAATTTGAACCAATATTAAAAACTATCCACGAAGGATTTATCGATCATGACCTAAAAATTTGTGTTTATACTGATCATCAGGTTTTTGGACGATATCATAAGTTTAAAATAAAAAATAGCCTGCAAAAGAAAGAACAAATAACCATTCGCGAGTTAACAGGACTTCATCCAGGCGATTATATAGTACATATTGATCATGGTATTGGGAAATTCGGTGGTTTAGAGAAAATTGATATTAATGGAAAAACACAAGAAGCTATAAAGCTGGTTTATAAAGATCAGGATACTTTATATATTAGTATTCATGCATTACATAAAATCTCAAAATATAAAAGCAAAGATGCAGAACCGCCTAAAATTTATAAACTCGGAACGGGTGCATGGCAAAAGCTAAAACAAAATACTAAGTCAAAAATAAAAGACATAGCTAAGGAACTGATTCAATTGTACGCACAACGTAAAGAACAAAAAGGATTTGCTTTTTCGCCCGACACATATCTACAAAAAGAGTTAGAATCATCATTTATTTATGAAGATACACCAGATCAATTAACATCAACAAATTCAATAAAAGCAGACATGGAGTCTGAGACTCCTCTGGACAGGCTGATATGCGGAGATGTCGGGTTCGGCAAAACTGAAATTGCAATACGTGCGGCTTTTAAAGCTGTTACCGATAGTAAACAAGTAGCTATTTTGGTTCCAACAACAATATTGGCCTTACAGCATTATCAAACATTTAAAGAAAGACTTGCAAATTTTCCTTGTAATATTGAATATTTAAGCAGATTAAGAACAAGGAAACAACAAACAGAGATAATCAAAAATTTAGCTGACGGAAAAATTGATATTATTATAGGCACTCACAAATTAGTTGGAAAAGAAATCCGTTTTAAAGATATTGGATTGCTAATTGTTGACGAAGAACAAAAATTTGGAGTAGCTGTAAAAGAAAAACTGAAAAAAATAAAAATAAATGTTGATACGTTAACACTAACAGCTACACCAATCCCGAGAACTTTACAATTCTCAATGATGGGTGCACGCGACCTTTCTATAATTAACACACCTCCTCCTAACAGGTATCCGATAATAACAGAACTACATACTTTTAATAAAGACATTATAAAAGAAGCTATTGATTACGAATTTCAACGTAACGGACAAGTATTTTTTATACATAACCGGGTTCAAAACATTCAGGAAATTGAAATTCTTATTAATAATCTTTGTCCTGATGTTAAAACGGTTGTTGCACACGGACAAATGGAAGGTAATAAACTTGAAAAAGTTATGCTCGATTTTATCAATTACGATTATGATGTTTTAATTGCAACAACTATTGTTGAATCTGGCTTAGATATTCCGAATGCGAATACTATAATTATTAATAATGCTCAAAATTTTGGATTAAGCGATCTCCATCAGCTACGAGGCAGGGTTGGTCGTTCAAACAAAAAAGCTTTTTGTTATTTACTTGCCCCACCGTTAACTTCAGTAACTCAGGAAGCCAGAAGAAGATTAAAAGCTATTGAAGAATTTTCAGAATTGGGTAGTGGATTTAATATTGCAATGCAGGATTTAGATATCAGAGGAGTAGGAAATCTTCTAGGAGCTGAACAAAGCGGCTTTATTACCGATATTGGATTTGAAACTTATCATCGGATTTTAAATGAAGCCATTTTAGAACTTAAAGAATCATCTTTCCATGAACTTTATGAAAAAGAGCAAGAACAAGAAATAGAGAAACAAATTGCACAACAAAAGTTTGTCACTGATTGCCAAATTGATACTGATCTCGAACTGCTTTTTCCTGATAATTATATTAATAATATTTCTGAGAGAATCAGGTTATATCGAGAGTTAGATAATATTGAAACTGAAGAAAAACTTCTAGATTTTAAAAATCAATTAAAAGATAGATTTGGGGAATCACCTTCACAAACAGTTGAACTAATGAACGTAGTCCGATTACGATGGCTGGCTGTTGAACTGGGTTTTGAAAAAATAAATTTAAAAAATAAGAGAATGGTGGCCTATTTTATAAGCAACCAGGAATCTCCTTATTACAAATCAACAATATTTTCTAAAATTTTAGGTTTTATTCAACAAAACCCAAAAGATATAAAAATGAAAGAAACAAATAACAAATTGACCTTGAGTTTCGATCATACTAAGAATGTGCAAAATGCAATTGATAAAATTCAGAAAATATTAGTGTAGGGTAAATTTATTTAAAATAATCTTAATTTATAGAATATTTTTATAATTTTACGAGCTGATTTTAAACACCTTAATGTTCAATGAACCTGACTATTGATATTGGTAATACCAGAAATAAATTTGCTGTTTTTGATAAAAATGAAATCGTTGATGTAATAACAGATAGCGAGTTATCTATTTCTATTATTCAAAATATCTTAACAAAATATTCTAATATTGAAAATGCAATTCTTTCAACAGTAAAAAACATTGATTCTTCAATAAAATCATATTTGAACTCTAGCCTGAGCTATTTTATGGAGTTAGATGAAAAAAGTAAAATTCCTGTCGAAAATTTTTATAAAACAAAAAGCACCCTGGGAAAAGACCGTTTAGCAGCAATAATTGGAGCAAACAATATTTATCCTGACACAAGCGTTTTGGTCATTGACATGGGTACAGCAATAACTTTTGATTTTCTTAATAAAAATAATCAATACTTAGGTGGAACAATTTCTCCAGGTTTAGAAATGAGATTTAAAGCCTTAAATCATTTCACTGGCAAATTACCATTGCTTAATAAAAGCGAAAGTTATAATATTATCGCTGACAATACTACAAATGCCATTATATCCGGAGTACAAAACGGAATTATTTTTGAAGTTGATGGCTATATTAACTCTTTAAAAAACAAATATGATGACTTGAAAATAATTTTAACTGGAGGTGATGCTATTTTTTTTGATAAAAAGTTAAAAAATACCATCTTTGTAAATTTGAATTTAAATAATATAGGATTAAACAAAATTTTAGAACATAATAAATCACATGATTAAAAAATATCTTTTTATAATAGGAATTATAACATTAACCAATATATATTCATTCAGTCAGAGTGTAACTAATTCTCCATATTCAAGATTTGGAATTGGAGACATTGATCGCAACGGATTTAATAATAGTAGAGCAATGGGAGGCCTTTCGACAGGACTTAGAGTAAACAATCAGATCAATTACATGAATCCCGCTGCAATAAGTGCCCAAGATACTATGTCGTTTATTTTTGATTTAGGTGTAAATGGCATTTTTAAAAATATGGAATCAACGTCAACCAGTGCACAATATAATGACTTTGCGTTTGATCATATAGCTATGTCGTTCCCTATTAAAAAATGGTGGTTTGCAAGTTTTGGTTTAACACCTTATTCAAAAATTGGATACAATATTCAACAAATCGATGAATATCCTCCTATTGATACTGTAAACATGCATTATGATTATTATGGAAATGGGGGCATTAACCAATTATTTTTAAGTAATTCATTTATTCTATTTAAAAATCTTTCGGTTGGCTTCAACGTAAATTATTTATTTGGTTCTGTGGAACAATATAATCAGGCTTATCTTGATACAGAGAATAGTTATGCTACTGTTGTTTCAAATAAAATTTCTTTAAACAAATTAACATACGATGTTGGCTTGCAATATTATGATGAATTTGCAAATAAGTATTTTTATGTTTTTGGATTAACCTATTCCAATAAAATCAAATTTAACGGCACAAATGAAAGTGCTGTATTAATGACAGAAAACTATAATTTATACGGTGTTAATGTTGTTGATTATCTGGCATATTATTCCAGTAAATTTGACACGATTTCTTCTGTTACAAGCAATATTAAAGTAGAAATCCCTGCAAGATACAGTGTTGGGTTTACAGCCGGTATTAAAAATAAATTAATTATTGGTTTCGATTATACATATCAGGACTGGTCAAATATTGAATCATTAAATAATAGTAGTAATTTTGAAACAGATGAAAGTTTTAAATTTGGTCTTGCATATACTCCTGATAAATATTCACTAAGAAATTATCATAAAAAAATAAGTTACAAGGCTGGTATGTACCTAAACAACAGCTATATTAAACTAAACAATGAACAAATAAAAAATTATGGCATAACATTTGGATTAGGTTTCCCTATAGCCAATCAAAGAACAAGCCTTAATTTATCTTGTACAATCGGGAAAAGAGGCACAACAGATAATGGTTTAATTGAAGAAAATTATACGGCGTTTGGTATTAATATAACATTATATGATTTCTGGTTCATAAAAAGAAAATTTCAATAATTAAAAATTTATAAAAATGAAAACAATAGCAAAAGGGATTTTAACAACTTTGTTTTTAACGCTTACCATCGGTTTTGTTTATGGGCAAAAAGGTGTTGAGGATGGTTCTAGATTTGGGCATGGTGAGGATAGTATTCGTTGTATAAAGAATTTATCTTTATACCGAGAATATGCAAGACAAAAAAACTATGACATTGCATTAGATTTTTGGGTAATTGTTTATACTGAATGTCCAAAAGCAAGTAAATATATATACATTGATGGTATTAAGATGATAGAAAGTGCTATTAAAAAAGAAGAAGATGCTGCACAAAAAGAAATTCTTCTTGATAGCATGATGAGAATTTACGATAAGAGAATTAAATATTACAATGAAAAAGGTAAAGTATTAGGTTATAAGGGAGTTAATTTTATAAAATATTCTGAAAAGACTGTTGAGAATATGCAAAAGGGATATGATTGTTTAAAAGAATCAGTTCAACTTCAAAAATATAAAAGTGGACCTGCACAGTTATTAACCTTTATGCAAGCTTCAAATTCATTATTTCAGGCAAATGCAATTGAAGGAGGACAGGTTGTAGAAGATTACGCTACAATATCAGAAATAGCCGATTACATTATTGCTAACAAGAAAAAAGGCTGGCAAAATGTAGAAAAAGCAAAACCTTCTGTTGATCAGGTTTTTGAAAATAGTGGAGCAGCTCAATGTGAAAACTTAATTCCGCTATATGCTAAAAAGTTTGAAGAGACTCCGGAAGATACCGTGTTCTTAGAAAAATCAACAGACATGTTAAGAGCTACAAAATGTACAGAATCAAAGCTTTTCTTTAATATGGCTGCTAAATTAAATTCTTTAGCACCAACTGCAAAATTAGCTTATGAACTTGCTAAACTAACAAACAAGAGCGATAAGCTGGAAGATGCAACAAGATATTATAAACAAGCTATTGAGTTAGAAATAGAAGATGTTCAAAAAGCAAAATATTACTTAGAGTTAGGTGATGTTACCCGTCGTTTAGGTAATTACTCACAAGCAAGAACTTACGCTTTAAATTCTATTGAATTAGATGCTACCAGTGGTTATCCATACTTATTAATTGGTAATATTTATGCTGCAGCCAGCAAATCATGTGGCGAAGAAGAATATGAGCAAAAAGCTGTTTATTGGGCCGCTGTTGATAAGTTTATTAAAGCAAAATCTGTTGACCCTGAGTTAACTGATGATGCCAATAGATTCATCGAAGCATACAAACCTCATTTTCCCGATAACGAAACTATATTCTTCAATGGAGATAAAGAAGGTGGTTCTTATACAGTTGGATGTTGGATAAATGAAAAGACTACAGTTAGAGCAAGATAATTTTTTAAGTAAGTCTTACTTAAAAAGCATAATTATTCCCGCAATTGCGGGAATAATTATGCTTTTTGCATCTTGTGAGCAAAGTAACATTGAAATAATCAATACAATTACAAGCGAATCAAACGCCCCAACATTATCAGTTACAAATACCGAAATTCTTTTTACTAAAAATGCACTAATTGAAGTAAAAATAATATCAAAGCAAATAAACAGGTATTTAAATGTTGAAGAACCTTATACTGAATTTCCACAAGGATTATATGTAGAATTTTATGATTCTACACAAACGGTCACTTCATATATTAAAGCAAATTATTGCATTTACGATGAGACTGAAAAGCTGTGGACTGCCGAAAACGATGTAGTATCGGTAAGTGATGAAGGAAATACTTTAAATACAGAATTTCTTATTTGGGATGAGAGGAAAGGAAAAATATACTCCGACAGATATGTTCGAATTACTAATGAAGATGGAATCATTCATGGAAAAGGATTTGAAGCTAATCAGGATCTATCAAACTGGAAAATCAAAAAAACTTCAGGAACCATAAATATTGACAATGAAAAATAAATTAGCACGTAGCCTTGAAATTCTTTGGATAATTACTTCTGTTTTTTGCTTATTTGCTGCAATACATCAAACATATTACGAAGGATTTTCAAAAAGTTATATCTTTTTTATATTCTCGTTTGTAGCTTTTATTATGTACCTTTTAAGAAGGCAAATTAGAAAATCAAAGAAAGATAATTCCAATGTATAATCCGTTTATATGGGTTATATAGATTTTTACTTTTTCATTTTAATATATTATACCAAAATGAATTATATATTAGTCCAATAAGTATTAGCAAAAATATAATCAAAATTTGAAATGCTAATCACTTCTTTCCGTGTTAGAGATACAGCTAGATTACAAATGAATTCTGAAAGACTATCTAAATCTGAGAATAATTTATTTGAAAATGTTCGCTTGAATTTAGCCCATATTTTTTCAGCAGGATTAAGCTCTGGTGAATAAGGTGGCTGAAATATTAATATTATGTTTTCGGGTATCTTAAGTTTTTTAGCTTTATGAAATGCTGCATTATCAGCAACTATCAATTTTAATTCTTTTGGTTTCTGTTTTGAGAATTCATCTAAAAATAATTGGAATAGCTCTGTGTCACAATAAGGCAGTTCTAACATAAAGTGCTCCCCATTGATTGGAGAAAATACTCCATATAAATAAGTAGATTTAAATACTTGTTGAAATGGACACACCGGCTTAACTCCTTTAGCCGTTAATGCCTTTCCGTTTCTTGTAAATAAACCAAATCTACTTTCATCTTGATAATATAAGTTTATAGATTTAAATTCAAATTTTGTTGCTTCTATCGCTTCTGTACAGATTTGACTGAAGTTTTTTTAAAAGTTTCTACTGCTTTTTCGTCTTTATTAATGTGGCTTTTTCTAGCTACTTTTACCTTTGATTTAAAATTTCTGTTACAATATTTTAATAAGGTATTATATTTAATCTGTTTAGAAAATTCTTGTTCAAACCAAGCCAGGAGTTCTTTATATCCTTGTAATTCGTTTACCGGATTATTAAGCTTTTCTTCAATGGCTTTATGTTCTTGTCTGTTAATAACAGAAGGCTTAAAGCCTTCTAATTTATGACTGCATAGTAAATTTATTCCCCCTTTTTCATATTGTAATCGCCAGTTTTGAATACTGTTATGATTTACTCCTACTAAATCCGCTAATTGACGCTTTGAAATCCCCGGAGAACTATCTTTCTTTATTTCAATGAGCATTCTAATACGTGGGACAAATATTTGTTTTGCTCTCTTTAATAAGCTCTTCAACTCTTGAAGGCTCTCTTTTACTATAATACTTTTAGGATATGACATAATATGATTTATATATTAGTCCAAAAATACAAAAAAAATATTAAAAACAACAATATTGGACTATATTATATGTCACATTGGTATTATACCATATTCTTCTTCAAGATGTCGTATCATTAACTATATTTTGAAGTTTAGAATGGTTAATGCCGTTATATATTCAATCCATATTTGTTTTTCACAAATATGGCATTTTGAATAATAAACGGTATTAAAA
>JAIORB010000113.1 GCA_021108325.1 Bacteroidales bacterium
ATTTTTCTCATTCAAAATATGTGGCATTAAGAGTAAAAGATGCAATTGTCGATCAGTTTCGTGAAAAATTCCAAAAACGACCTTATGTAGATGTTGAAGATCCGGATGTTAGAATTAATATTCACATTTCTAACGATTTGTGTACTGTTTCCCTGGACAGCTCCGGTGATTCCTTGCATAAAAGAGGATATAGACTAAAAACCAATAAAGCACCACTGAATGAAGTGCTTGCTGCTGGTATGATTCTTATGTCAGAATGGAATAAGACAGATGTTTTTGTTGATCCAATGTGTGGTTCAGGTACAATAATTATAGAAGCCGCAATGATTGCAAATAATATTCCTCCTGGTATTTATAGAAAAAAATTTGGTTTTGAAACATGGAATGATTTTGATAATAATTTATTGGAAAAAATTTACGAAGAAGATAGCCCTGAAGTTGAATCAGATATTAAGATTGTTGGTTCTGATATCTCAGAAATAGCGATAAGAATAGCCAAAGAGAATATTTCAAATGCAGGGCTTAAAAGGAAAATTGATCTTCATATAAATCCTATTGAAAATTATATTCCTCCTAAAACAGAAAAAGGAATTATAATTACAAATCCACCATACGGAGAGCGAATTAAAATAAATGAAATTAATAGCTTTTATAAGGGTTTAGGTGATAAATTTAAAGATAGGTATAAAGGATATGAAGTATGGTTGTTAAGTAGTAATTTTGGAGCAATAAAGCATATTGGTTTACATCCATCTAAAAAACTAACACTATTTAATGGTCCATTAGAATGCAAATTCCTGAATTATTCAATTTATGAAGGAAGTAAAAAGAGTAAATATAATTAGTATGTACTTACGTTAATATAAGAAAAAGCACCATTCATTAAGTTTTTTGATACGATTAAAAAAAAAATTTTGATTCAAGTGTTTACTTGTTTATTTTTAGTAAGAAAATAAAAGTGCAAATTATTAATTTATCTGTTCAAGTTGGCAATTTAAGTTGGTTGAATTATTAAATTGAACCAATTTTTAATATATTTGTTTTAAGTTGAAAAAAGTTTTAAATTTATACAACTTGATAAGATAATAAACTATAAAGCCTTTATGAGCTTTAATATTGACGAGCGTTATTCAAAAATGAATCAGGGGGAAGTACTTCTTGCTTATAAAGGAAGTATAACTGCTGAACTTATAACTAATGTGCTTGGAGTTGTGGAATCAAAACTCGATCATGTTATTGATAAATCTATTACAAAAAAGAAAATCTATAACATACTTGTTGAGAGCTTACAAAATCTATATCACCATGTTGATGATTTACCTTATATGGTAAATGAGAGTATGGATATTCATTTTGGAATTTTTGTTATATCTAAAATGGATGAATCATACGTTATTAGAACTGGAAATTTTATTAGAAACGATAAGATTAAAAAGCTGACAGAACGTTTAGATAAGATAAAATCTTTAACCAGGGATGAATTAAAAGAATTGTATAAATTTGTATTAAATAATCAGAAATTCTCGGATAAAGGTGGCGGAGGTCTTGGTTTAATAGATATTGCAAGAAGAACCGGAGGTGGAGTTGATTATGAGTTTGATAATTATGACAATGATTATTCTTTTTTTAGTTTTACAATTACCATAGATAATTAATATAAAAACCTTAAATAAAACAATAATATGGAATCAATTGCATTAGAAGGAACACCTAAAACTCCAACAGTAAATATGGATGGTGCAACAGGAATAGTTGAAATAAAAGGTAGATCAATACCCGAAAATTCAATAGAATTTTACCGTCCGTTGGTGGAATGGTTGGAAGAATATTCTAAAGAACCTCAACAGTTAACTACTGTTAATATTCAGTTAGAATATTTTAATACCAGTTCGTCAAAATGTATTTTGGATGTTTTTAAGAAATTAGAAGCTATTAAAAAAGCTCGTAATGAAGTTATTATAAATTGGTATTACGAAGAGGATGATGAAGATATGCTTGAAGCAGGTGAAGATTATGAATCAATTATTCGCATCCCTTTTAAAATGATTGAAGTAGTCGATTAATAACAATCCATGCATTTGATAAAATATTAAAGCCATAGATTATTCTTTAGCTTTTATTAACATAAAACATACCCATCAGTTATTGATGGGTATTCTATTTTAGTTAGGTTTGAATTTTATTTGTTCGAAGTAGTCAAGAGCTTTTCTTAATAATCTGTATCTTAGAATAAAATAAAGCATTATTGTTATTGCCCATATAACAATAATATTAACCCAAAAAGTATCGTAATACTTGCCCAGGAATTGTTTGCGCGGTGCATAAAAGTGTGCTTTCACAAATTTATTTTGAGGATCGAGAAACACAGGGTCAATTTTCTGGAAAAGTTCACCTTTAAATTCAATAATTCTATTAATTTCATTTGAATTTCTTAATAACTCAGAGAGACTCTCATTATAATATTTTCGTTTTAAATTCATAAAGTTTTCACGATCTTCTGGCGTTTTTTGAAGATCCGAAATTAACACATCTTTAAGTCCGTTAGCTTTATTATAAAGTTTAATGTAATATTTATTTAAAATATCAAGATAATTTTTTAATGCTTGTATGGTCTCTGTATCTATTTTATCATGATAAAGCTTATTGTAATGCTTAAATTTAACAATTCGGCCAGATTCTGAATTCAGTTCTTTCTTTATTTCAGTTCTTAAAAGTTTAAGATTTTGGTTAAATTCATCTGATTTTTCTTTATTTTCAAAATTTCTTTCAATAAATGCAATTTTATTTTTTAACGTTCTGATCCAATAGTTTTTCTTGAAATCTGAAATACTCATTGCTTTATCATATTTGTATAACTGCTTTTCATATTTATTTTCCTTATACTGATATACAGCCAATGCTTCATAAGCCCAACGTGCGGTTATTACTTCACCATAAAACGGGATATCTCTCGGATTAGAAAGATCTGGATTCAGTTTTTCATATTTTACGAGTATTCCACTAAGAATCAATTGAGGAATTACTAAGAATGGAATTAGAATATATATCGTAATAACCGTTTTAAAGCTATCGGAGATTACTAAACCCATTATATTTGCTGCACACCATGTACTGAAAAGTACCAGCCAATATTCAAAATACATTCCTCTGATTTCCATTATTGAATTGCCAATAACAACAAACAAGAATGCTTGTATTGCTGCCAATGTAAATTGTACTGCGATCTTTGAAAATAAATAGCTTGTCCAACTTAAGTTCAGAAATTTTTCCCTCTTAAGAATTTTTCTGTCTTTTATGATTTCTTCGGCACTAACAGTTAATCCTATAAATAATCCAACAATGACCGACATGAAAATATATACAGGTAAATTGCTATTCTCACTAAGTGAATATCCAATTTTGTTTCCTACATTATAATATTTAATAATATAAGCGAGCAGAAATGCTAATAAGGGAGCCTCAAGAAAATTGATGATCAGGTATTGTGTATTAGCAAGTTTTGATAAAATATCTCTTTTTACAAAAACTAGAAATTGTTTAAACTTATTCGGTGTTTTGAATGAAATTTCAGGTAAAGTTTGGTCAGGTGAAGAAAGTTTTGAATTTGGATCAATTTCTTCTTCGTCTTTGTGTTTATCAAAATTTTCTCTCCACTCAAGAGGAGATATCTTCCTGTCATTTGTAAAATTTCCATATTCATCAAGTACTTCTGTCTCAATAATATTGAATATTTGTTCCGGAGTTACATTACCGCAACAATGACATTCACTTTCACTCCAATTAGCATGTTGCATACTTGATTTAAAATATATAATAGAATCAATTGGATCGCCATTATAAATTAAATATCCTCCAACATCGAGGATTATAAGCTTATCAAACATTTTAAAAATATCTGACGATGGCTGGTGAATTACAACAATTACTAATTTCCCTTTTAAAGTTAATTCTTTAAGTAAATCTAAAATATTTTCTGAATCGCGCGATGATAAACCAGATGTAGGTTCATCGAGGAATAAAACGGCAGGTTCACGTATTAATTCTAATGCAATATTTAATCTTTTTCTTTGTCCTCCACTTATTTTCTTATTTAACGGGCTACCAACTTGTATATCTCTAATTTCATAAAGCCCAAGGTTTTCTAAAACCTCAAGAACGGTTTTTTGTAATTCTTCTTCAGTATAATTATCAAAGCAGAGCTTAGCATTATAGTAAAGATTCTGATATACAGTAAGTTCTTCAATAAGAAGATCGTCTTGAGAAACATGACCGATTAAACCTTCTATTTTATCTTTTTCAGTATGTATATTGATTCCGTTTATAAAAACGCCCCCGGAAGTGGGAGCAGAACTCCCATTTAAAACATTGAGTAAAGTAGATTTTCCGGCACCACTAGCTCCCATAATTCCTATAAGTTTGCCAGATTCTTCCGTAAAGCTCATAGTCTGTAGACCTATAGCTCCGGATTTAAACTTGTACCCAATTTCTCTTATATCAAATACAATTCTTGATTTTATTCTATCAACATTATATTGACTAATAATATCGCCGTAATAAATAGATTTTATTTTTGGATTTCTGATCGAAGCGCCGTTATTTAAAACATGAACTTTCTCTTGCTCAAGCAACTGCCCGTTTAAATATAGTTCGCTTTTGCCCATGTATTTTATATAATACATATTTGCAGATGCTACTTCAAGAACTCTAAATTGCCCTTCCAGCGAAGGGTTTGTCATGTGGAATATATTCTCATGCTCAAAGCTTTCGTTATTATCAATTATTAAAAGCTTTTTAGTATCAGGAAGCTTGTCTGTGCCAAAAAATACAAAATCTTCAATCTCTTGGTACTCACCTCGTTCGATAAAAAAACTATCAGCAACTGTGGTAACAAATTCCATTTCTTGCTCAGTAATTGCGCCACCTGATTTTACAAATTCAAGAAGCTGTACAAGCACAACATTTTTTTGTCTCTGAGTTAGTTCTTCGTTTATTTGGGTGCAAATTTTAAGCACTCGAACAGAGCTTGAAGAGAATCGCTTTTTACGTTTACTCTTTTCACTAAGCTTTTCCTGATGTACAGAATAATAATCTGTAAAAACTTTTAAGTAAATTTTTACAGTTTCCTGATTTAATTGCCTTTTTAAAAATGATTCAACAATTGACCTTCGATCTCTTGCATCGCTTGTCGGATGTGCTATAATCGCAAAAAGTTGCATTAAAGCTTTTAGAATTTGCTCACTCATATGCTTCTATTTATAACTAACGAGAATGTTGATATACACGAAAATACGATTATTTTTCTTTAAAACCAATTAACAACATTACTTCATCTTTTAAAAGAGTTTCAGTGTCAAACTCAAGCTCAATAATGCAATCAATGGTTGATGTGAATGTGAAATCCCAGAAAGGAGTATAATCGTAATTTTTATTACAAAATAATAAGTTCTTTTCGGTATCAAATACTGATAATATTAAAGGATGATTTTCTATATCACTACAAGAAATGATGCGATACTGGCTTCCCCCATAAAAAGTAGTATAAAATTTGGCCCTGTTATTTTCATCTAACTTGGCTATATATTCTTGTCCATCCGATACAAATCCTGATGTAAGAAAATCAGCACAATTTTTTACAGAATTATCTTGAGCTATTATATTATTCGTGTATAAACTAATAATGAGAAGCACCAGGTATTTTGTGAATGTAGATTTCATAAAAAATCAAATTAGTAAATGATTTTATTCCTGACAGATGAAATTTTATTAGCGATAGTCTTTAAATGATATTCTGATATTATAACATTCGATGTACTATTCACCAGTGTATGTTTTTTCTCGGGATTAATTTCCGGTTTTTTGTATGTGTAACTATAAATTATTCCGTCAAATTCATAGGCAAGATCAACTAAATCATCAATTAACAAAGAAAAATCTTTTGAATTATAATAATATGGAGATAAAATTTCAATTAAATTATCTAAGGGATGTTTTTGCTCTCCCAAACGATTTATTATCTGCCTGTTTTTACTTTCAACAGCGGTATGCGAAAGTATATATAAACTTTCAATCCAACCGCCGGTAATAATTAGTACACCAATATCTTTGCGGTTATTTGTTTTTAAATAGGAGTCGAATTGTCTGTAAGTTCCGGTTAAATAATATAATAAAGAATCCTGATTATCAATGTTCCTTTCAATTTTATCTATAATATCAATTTGTATGGCATTGTGAATTCCAAGCTCTTGACTCAATTTTTTTATAACGGTAAAATAGGAAATTACATCAGGAACCTGATCATAAATATTTAAATACCCTAAGTCTGTGCCATAAATTCCCACATTTATTGCTTGCTTGAAATTTGTAGTATAATTTGAAACATTATCCGGAGGATTTAATAACGACTTTTTAAATGCTATGTCACTGTTTTTTATAGAATAGGTTGCCTGATATGGTGAAGGTAACGTAAACAGTGTATTATTAATTTTAAGTAAAACAGTAGATGTATCAATTTCTCTTAACGGGATCCTTTCCTCGTTTTCCTGTTTATCGGAAGACGGTTTACAGGATATAATTAAGATACTTGCTAGTATAAATATAAAAAGGTGTTGGATTTTTACTAATTTACTCAACATAAAATAATTATGTTATGTGCTTGTAATGCTAATTAATATTAAGATTAACCAAATATCAAATATACAAAGATTAATGTATTGCATTTAATGATTGACTATATATTTTGTTTAACACTCACTTTTATTTGATAAATCATTCAATTATCATGACCATATATAATTTTTGTTTATTTAAACTTTTGATGAAATAAACTTTCCATAATTAATTGCTACTTAATAATTAAAATTTGATTTAATTTTGTTAGCAATTTTTAATTTGCAATAATGTTAAAAACTTCAATAACATATAAAAGAATCTGGAAGATAGCTTATCCAATTATACTTGGCAGTATTGTGCAAAATATTATTAGTGTTACTGATACTGCATTTTTAGGTAGAGTAGGGGAAGTTGAGCTTGGTGCTGCTGCTATTGGAGGTGTTTTTTATCTTACTTTAATAATGCTTGGGTTCGGATTTTCTGTAGGCACCCAAATTATTGTTGCCCGAAGGTATGGTGAAAATAAACATAATGAAATAGGTATTATAATTGAGCATTCTCATTACTTCCTGATTTTACTTGCTATAATATTAGTTGTTGCAATGAAAAGTGCAATGCCATTTATTTTTGATAAAGTTCTGGAGTCGGAACAAGTAAAAGTTGCAACACAGGAATATTTGAATTACAGGATACTAGGATTACTATTTGCCTGTATAAACTTTGGATTTAGAGCATTTTATATTGGGATAGCCAGAACGAAGGTAATTACCTGGACCACAATCTTTATGGCTTTTACCAATGTGTTTTTTGATTATGCTTTGATTTTTGGAAATTTTGGATTTGCTGAGTATGGAATTGCTGGTGCTGCTATTGCATCGGTTATTGCTGAAATTATAGCGTGTATTTTCTTTATTTTTTATACTATTAAATTTATTGATACAAAGTATTTTGGATTATTCAAGTTCAAAAGATTCAATTTTGCACTTTTAAAACGAATATTAACTGTTGCATTGCCAATGATGATGCAAAACTTTATTTCATTTACAGGATGGTTTTTCTTCTTCTTATTTGTAGAGAAAATGGGAGAGCATTCACTTGCTATTTCAAATGTTATTAGAAGTATTTATGTTGTTATGTTGATTCCGATTTGGGGATTTACTTCGGCAACAAATACTTTGGTAAGTTTTCTTATTGGACGCGAAAGAACCCGTGAAGTTATACCTGTTGTTATTAAAATTTTAAAGTTGTGTATTCTTGGCGTTTTGGGCTTAGTTTTAGTAAATCTAACGATTCCCGAAAAAGTTTTGTCAATTTATACTAATAATACATTACTTATTCAGGATTCGTTACCGGCACTTTACGTGGTTAGTATAGCAGCTATATTTTTAACAACTGGATTTGTGTTTTTTAGTGGTGTATCTGGTACCGGCATGACCAAAGTTTCTTTTATGATAGAAACTATTGTTATTGTTCTTTATATTTTGATTACATATTTACTTGTCAATCTTGAAAATTCCAGAGTTGAATGGGTTTGGTGTGTCGAAATAGTCTACGGTTTAATAATTGGCCTCTTATCTTATTTGTATTTAAAGTTTGGGAATTGGAAATATAAACGTATTTAAATTTACAAATCAAAGACTACTTTTTCGCCTTCCGAGAATTTAATGTTAGGATTTATGAGAGGTTTTAAACGAATAAAACGCTGTAATTTTGTGTATTTATACTGTTTCTTGAATTTTCTTTCACTGCAAAAAGTTAAAATGTGTTAAAAAATTTGGCAGTATAAAAATTATGCATATCTTTGTACTATAAAACGAAAATAGTCAAAACGGATATTATGAAAATAGACGATACAAAAAATAAAATTTTAGAAGTAGCTGAAAAATTATTCAGCCGATTTGGATTTCATAAAACTTCTATGGACGAAATTGCTAAAATAGCAAGAAAAGCTAAAGGTTCTTTATATTATCATTTTGCAAGTAAAGAAGAGTTGTTTAGAGAAGTAGTTGCAAAGGAAATACATAATCTCCAAAGTAATTTATCGGTTATTATTAGTAATAATGAACTAAAAGCAGCCGAAAAGATAAAACTTTATTTAATTAAAAGAATGGAGATTTTAAATAATGCTGTAAGTTACCATGAAACAATTAGAGCAGATTTCTTCGAACACTTCGATTTTATTGATGATTTACGTTTCGGATTGGATAATTGGGAAAAAAATAATATAAAAAAGATAATACAACATGGTATTGATAAAGGAGAATTTATAATTATTGATGATATTGATGTTTTAATTGACATGTTTATTATGGTATTAAAAGGACTTGAAATACCTTTCTTTTTACAAAATAAATATGAAAAATATTCACCCTATTTTGATGATTTATCAGGAATCTTAATAAAAGGATTGTCGAAATAATTTTTTATAAGAGAATGAAAGAAAAACTAAAAAATGTTTTTTTCAGAGTTTGGTACTGGTATGTAAGTACAGTTGATAAAAACGCCGAAGTTATTTTTATGAACTATGGTTATTCAAAAGATAATCATAAAATCAAACTTGATGAAAATGATGAAAAAAACAGGTACTCAGCACAACTTTATAATTTAGTTGCAACAGGTGCAGATATTAAAGGGAAAGATATTTTAGAGGTAGGTTGTGGACGTGGTGGTGGTTTATCATATATAAATCGTTATTTATCACCAAACTCTGTAACCGGGGTTGATTTGAATAAAAAAGCAATTGAATTCTGCAAAAAGCATTATTCAAATGAAAGAATTAAATTTTTACAGGCAAATGCACAAAGCTTAAACTTTCAGGATAATGCTTTTGATGTGGTAATAAATGTTGAGTCTTCGCATCGCTATTCTCAAATGGATAAATTCTTAGATGAAGTATATCGGGTTTTAAAACCAGGCGGAGTTTTTCTTTTTGCTGATTTCAGACATGAAATAGAACTTGAAGGACTAAATACACAATTGAAAAATTCAAATTTCATTTTTTTTAAAGATGAAAAAATTACAGCAAATGTTTTAGAAGCACTAAAACTATCAACAAGCGAAAGAGAAAATTTAATACATAAAATAGTACCAAAATTTTTGCATGGTTTAGGAAAAAAGTTCGCTGCAACAGAAGGAACACCAACTTACAACAAATTTTTGACACAAGAATTTGAATATTTGTTTTGTGTTTTGATGAAACGTCCATGCACTAACGTACACATCTAACCATTGGCAGACAGGCATGGATGTTCCAGAGTTCAAATAGGCATAAATAAAAATTGGAGTAAGGATTTTAACTGATAGGTATATAGTTGGTTAGTAGATTATAAACACATAATTTTTTTCATATAACTGACTAAAAAACGATATTAGACTAATTAACAGAAGACAATGAGTTTAACAATTAAAGAAATATCAACAAAAAAGGAAATTAAAGAATTTGTCAAATTTCCTGACAGATTGTATTCAGGTAATAAATATTATATTCCTGCTATACATACAAAAGAGTTGCAAACTCTATCCTCTGATAAAAATCCTGCTTTTGAATTTTGCAGAGCTAAATATTGGTTAGCAATCAAAGATGGAACAATCGTTGGAAGAATAGCAGGAATTATCAATAACAAACACAATGAAAAACACAATATTAAATATGCAAGATTTGGGTGGTTAGACTTTGTAGATGATTTAGCAGTATTAATGTTATTACTGCAAACAGTTGAAAAGTGGGCAATAAATGAAAAAATGGAAAATATACATGGGCCGCTCGGATTTTCTTCTTTTGATTCTTCTGGAATTCTTACTGAGGGCTTTAATGAAATGCCAACTTCTTTTGCTCATTACAATTTTCCGTATTATCCGAAATTAATTGAAGAATTTGGATATAAGAAAGATATTGATTGGATTGAATATAATGTTAAAGTTCCGAAATCTGTACCTGAAAAATTTCTAAAAGGAGCTGAATTAATAAAAAAACGATACAAGCTACATAGTGTTAAACTCAAAAAGAAAAAAGATATATTGAAATATTCTGATGATTTATTCAGGCTTTTGAATGCTGAATATAAAGACATTTATGCTTTTTCGGAATTAACAAAGAGACAAATAGAAGAACTTAAAAAACAATTTATTTCAATTCTCAGACCCGAATATGTATCAATAATATTGGATACAACAGGTAAAGTAATTGCATTCGGAATAACTATACCGTCTCTTGCAAAAGCGCAGCAAAAATCAAAAGGCAAACTGCTTCCATTTGGTTTTATCCGTGTTATGCATGCTTTACGGAAAAATGATACAGTCGATACATTACTTATTGCAGTACAAAAGGACTATCAGAACAAAGGCGTTAACGGTATTATTTTTAATGATATTTCCAGTGCTTTTGTTAAAAACGGAATTACTAATCTCGAATCAACACGAGAACTTGAAAATAATATGAAAGTTAATAATTTGTGGAATAAGTTCGAATACAGACAACACAAAAGAGTAAGATGTTATATTAAAAAATTATAACTATGAAAAACATTAAAAAACTATTTCCAAATTCATATCTTATTAGTAAAGACTTATTTAAACGGTATAATTTACAATTGCCTAAAATAAAAAAACGCGAAAATATTATAAAGTTTAAACCTAAGTTTAATGATACAGTTGTTATAATAACCGGAGCTTCATCGGGAATAGGTAGAGCATGCGCACTGGAGTTTGCACAAAATGGAGCAAAAATCGTTCTTGCAGCAAGAAGGGAGAACGAATTAAAAAAGGTTGAAGAAAAAATCAAAAAGCAAGGCGGTGAAGCATTATCTGTTATAACTGATGTTAAGAATATTGACGACTGTAAATATTTAATTGACAAAACAATAGAAAAATACGGAAAAATTGATGTGTTAATTAATAATGCAGGTATTTCAATGAGAGCAACTTTTGAAGATTTAGATTTATCTGTAATAAAAGAGTTAATGGATACAAATTTTTACGGTGCTGTTTACTGTACAAAATTTGCATTACCTTATTTATTAAAACAAGAAGGAACTGTAATTGGTATTTCATCAATCTCAGGACTAACACCGTTACCCGGTCGTACAGGTTACAGCGCATCAAAACATGCAATGGATGGGTTCTTAAACACTTTAAGATTAGAAAACATTAAAAAAGGACTGAATGTTTTGATTGTTCATCCCGGATTTACAAGTTCGAATATCAGGAATATGGCACTTGATAAAAACGGTCAGGCTCAAAAAGAAACACCGAGGGATGAAGAAAAAATGATGTCAAGCGAAAAGGTAGCACAAATTATCGCGAAAGCAACTTTAAAACGAGAACGCGATTTAATTTTAACTCCACAGGGTAAACTTGTAGTTTGGTTGCATAGAAATTTTCCAAGCATAACCGACAGGATAATTGTACATGAAATGTTAAAAGAACCCGATTCGCCATTTTAAACTTATAAAAATATAATGAACACTGTAATATGAAAACAATATCAGGAAAAATATTAAAAGAATTAGGTTGGGAAATTAAAGGTAATTTTCCACACATAAAAAAATCAATAACAATATTTGCACCTCACACCGCTCATATTGATGCCCTTTATGGTAAATTAGGCGTTACTGAATTAGGAGTTAAGTATACATTCCTATCAAAAAAAGAACTTTTCTTTTTTCCGATGAATTTAATTATGAAAAAATTCGGCTCTATTCCCGTTAGAGGGGTTAAAGGTAAAAATGCAATTTATCAAGTTGTTGATTTATTAAATAGCACTGATGAATTACATATTGTAATATCACCAGAGGGTTGGATTAAAAAAGTAACAGATTGGAATAAAGGTTTTTATCACATGGCCGTAAAAGCAAAAGTTCCTATTGTAGTTGCTTACCTCGATTATGAGAAAAAAGAAATGGGTGTTAAAGGTGTAATTTATGATACAAAAAATTATGAATCAGTAATAAAGCAAATAAATAATATGTATAAAGGTGTGTCAGGAAAATGCCCGGAACAATTTGTTCTTGAAACAACAGACTAATAAATTCTTTATCAAAAACTGCTTAAAAGCAATAAGAGTTTGAATTAACAAAAATGAAAGAATTATCTATATATTTATTAGACCTGTTTGGTTGGGAAATTAAGGGTAAGTTTCCTGATATTAAAAAGAGCGTTGTCATTTTTGCACCTCATACAAGTTATTGGGATGGCTTGTATGGAAAATTATTCCTGATGCAATTTGATATTAGTTATAAGTTTTTATCAAAAAAGGAATTTTTCAAATTCCCGATGAGATATTTTTTTAAAGCTTTTGGTTCTATACCTGTATATAAAAGCAAAGAATATATTAATCAGATTGCCGAATTATTTAATAATAACAAAGAGCTACATATAGTATTATCACCCGAAGGTCAATTGGCAAAAACGACACATTGGAAAAAAGGATTTTATTATATGGCCGAAAAAGCTAACGTCCCAATTGTAGTTGGTTATATAGATTACAAGAAAAAAGAATTAGGTATCAAAGGTGTAATTACAGAAAACGATAATATTAGTACAACAATAACCAAAATAAACAGAATGTATAAGGATGTAAATGCAAAATATCCTGAGAATTTTGCAACAGATAAAAGGTTTAATTAAATTTTTTTATTCACAATATGACCAATAAACATAAATGGTCTAAAAATAACAAAGAAGTATGAAGAAATTAGCAGAAGGAATAATAAGATTAAGATGGTTAATAATCATTATAGTATTGGGATTAACCGCATTTTTTGCTTATCAACTTAAATATATGAAAATTGATGCAGACGTTATTAACTCATTACCCGATGATGATACAACTGCTGTTTTATATACCGATATAGGCAATAAATATGGCGGGAATACTATGGGCATGGTTATAATACAAGCAGATAATATTTTCGATACTAAAGTATTAGAAGATATTAAGCAAGTTACTGATACTATTAAATATGTTGATGGAATCTCAACAGTTACAAGCCTTACTGATGTTATTGATATTAAAGGGAGTGATTGGGGAATAGAAATAGGGAAATTAGTTGATGAATACGATTTACCTTCTACAAAAGCTCAATTGGATAGCTTAAAGCATCGTGTAATGTCAAAAGAAATGTACAAAGGAAACATTGTTTCTGAAGACGGAACATCAACATTGGTGATGTTTACTTTACTTGATGATGCAGACAAACAAGCAGTAGCAAAAGAAATAAAAGAAAAAATCACCAAACTAAATCTTTCGGAAAAAATTAGCTTCGGGGGAATACCTATGATGATGGATGATGTATCAAACTTAATGTTGGTTGATATGAGGAATTTAATTCCTATTACATTTATTGTAATAATGTTAGTTCTTTTAATAAGTTTCAGGTCTGCCCGTGGAGTTATTTTACCTCTTTTAACAGCAAGTATTTCTACTGTTTGGGTGTTGGGGTTTATGCAATTATCAGGTTATATGTTGAATTTAGTTTCAATCAATATGCCCGTTGTCCTACTTGCAGTTGGTAGTGCTTATACTATTCATGTTATTAACAGGGTAAATGAGTGTAAGGAAAAAGACAGGAGGAAAGCATTGATTATTGCTTTAACATATATTATTATCCCTGTATTTCTATCAGGAATTACTACTGCCTTTGGTTTTATTTCATTTGTTTTTGGAGCATATCTTACCATGATTCGCGATTTTGGAATGTTTACTTCTCTTGGTGTATTAATTGCATTATTAATTTCTGTTGTATTTGTTCCTGCTGTTACCTCTGCATTTTCAATGTATAAATCCGGAAAATCTTTAAAGAGACAAAAAAAATCAGAAGATACTATTATGGGTAAAATGTTTCTTACCCCTTTTTCTAATTTAATTGTTAAGCATCCTAAATACATTACTGTAATTTGGATTACTATAATGGCAATTAGTATCTGGGGAATATTTAATATTAAAACCAGTATTAATATGACAGAATATTTTCAAAAAGATAATCCTACCAGAGTTATAGAAGAAATTATGCAGAAGAAATTTGGCGGCTCTATACCTGTTTTTGTTGTTTTTAAAGGCGATATGCA
This sequence comes from Bacteroidales bacterium, assembly GCA_021108325.1. GTDB lineage: Bacteria > Bacteroidota > Bacteroidia > Bacteroidales > UBA12077 > UBA12077. The sequence goes on from JAIORB010000113.1 coordinate 14,674, forward strand.
AAATCCTGATGTTTTAAAAACAATGATTAAAACAGGGGATTATATGAAAGAATATCCTGAAATAGCATCAACACAATCGGTTGCAGATTTAATAGAAGAAATGAATGATGTTATGGGCGAAGGGAAAAGAATTCCTGATGAACAAGCAAAAAT
>JAIORB010000055.1 GCA_021108325.1 Bacteroidales bacterium
TCAGAATTTATAACAATATTGCCTACAATAATGAGGAAGTTGGCATCTGGATTGCAAATTGGTCTTTAGCATCAGAGCAACCAATGAAAGATATTGAAGTGATAAACAATACGCTTTACAACAATGGAAATGAATGGGGCGGCGGAATAAATGTAATGAATTCGGATGCTGAGAATGTTGTTATAAGAAACAACATTTGTAGCCAAAACCTGTCATTTCAAATCGTAATAGAAGATACTCCACAAAATCTCATTGTTGACCATAATTTAATTGACGGTTATATGGGATATTTCGGGGAGATTTATGGCAGTGATAGTGTAGTAGGAAATCCTATGTTTGTAAATTTTTCTGGGGCAGACTTTCATCTACTTGAAAGTTCACCAGCCATAGATAATGGTTCTTCTATAGATGCTCCAAATGATGATTTTTACGGAAATTCCAGACCACAAGGTACAGGGTATGATATTGGTGCTTACGAGTATGTTAATCCTACAGCAATTAATGAAAATATAAGCCAAAATTCCAATTTATTAAACATCTATCCCAATCCAACTAATGGGATAATTCATATTGAAGCCAAAAATATACAAGCAATTGAGATTATTGATATGACAGGAAAAGTTGTAAAGCAATTACAAGAAACAAGTAACAAAATGCAAATTGATTTAAGTAAAATTCATAAAGGAATCTACTTAATTAAAGTAAAAACAGAAAAAGGAATAGTAACAAAAAAGATTATATTGGAATAACTGAAAATAGCCAGCCAACCCAATAGCACAAGCCTGCCGTATTTACCTAACTAACAATTACATATTCCCAAAATATACAATTTGTCCTTACAATCTTATTAATAATCAAAAACATTTTTTTATCTTGTATGCTTTATTATGCACATATATTTATATAAAATATGAAAGTAAATAACAAATTAAACGTTTCCACTAACTTTCATTTAATCAAAACAATACTTATTAAATTAAATAATTTATGAGCTATTCAACTATTAACACAAAATTAGAAGGCGAAATTGCTATTCTTACAATTTCAAGGCCTGAATCTTTAAATGCTTTAAATAGTATTCTTTTTAAGGAATTAAACGATTATCTGGATTCTATTAATAAAAATTCAGAGGTGAAAATTCTCATAATTACAGGCGACGGAAAAGCATTTGTTGCAGGAGCAGACATTGCAGAAATGCAGAACATGACAAAAGAAGAAGCATTTCAGTTTTCAAAAACCGGTCAAAATACATATTTAAGACTTGAAAATCTTGATATTCCTGTAATAGCTGCAGTCAATGGTTATGCCTTAGGTGGTGGATGCGAGCTTGCATTAGCCTGCGATTTTAGAATATCAAATAATTATGGTAAATTCGGATTGCCGGAAGTCAGTTTAGGATTAATTCCTGGTTATGGTGGTACACAACGGCTATCAAGATTATCAGGATTAGGAAACACTTTATTTCTTCAATTAACAGGACAAATGATTGATGCCGAAGAAGCATTAAGAATGGGAATTGTTCAAAAAGTAACTGAAGCAAGTGAACTGATGAACGAAGCTTTGAAAATTGCCAAAAAAATTACTCAACATGGACCTAATGCAGTAAAGACATTAAAAAAAGTGGTTCGCAATGGTTATCAGACTGATATTAACAAAGCTTATGATCTTGAAAGCACAGAATTCTCAAAACTTTTCGAAAGTGACGGACCTGAAGGTATGAAAGCATTTCTCGAAAAAAGAAAACCAAATTGGAAATAATAATCTCAAAAAATAATTTTTATGAATTACGAAGAAAAACTACAAAATATAACGGTACTTGGTGCAGCAGGTAAAATGGGATCAGGTATTTTATTGCTTACTGCAGTCGAAATGGCTGATTTGCAGTTAAAACCCGAAAACCATTCAAGAGACTTTGCGTTAAATGCAATTGATGTCTCACCGGCAGCCCTTACAGGACTTTACGGATTTTTAAAAACACAGGTAAGAAAAATAGCCGAGAAAAAGGTTGGACTTCTGCGATCTGTTTATAAAGACAATAAAGACTTAATTGAAAACGGTGAAATTATTGATCAGTATATTGATGATGTTTTAAAAATTGTACATACAAGTACAAGTATTGAATCTGCTTATGATTCAGGTTTAATTTTTGAAGCCATAATCGAAAATTCTGATCTAAAAGTTAAACTGATAAAACAAATTCTTGCAAACAATAATAATGATCCGTGGTTTTTTACAAATACTTCTTCTGTTCCGATTAACGAACTGGATACTGATGCAAATATAAATGGTAAAATTCTGGGATTTCACTTTTACAATCCTCCTGCTGTGCAAAGACTTGTTGAACTTATTGTTACAGATAATACAAATAAAGAACTTATTGATTTCGCTCATGAATATGCAAAGAAACTGAGAAAAACAATAGTTCCATCCAACGATAAAGCGGGTTTTATTGGAAACGGGCATTTTATGCGCGATATTTTATTTGGTATCAAACAGGCAGAAAGTTTAATGAATGAAATGTCGTTTACCGAAGCTGTTTATGCCGTAAATAAAGTAAGTCAGGATTTCATGATCAGGCCTATGGGGATTTTCCAACTTATGGATTATGTTGGTCTTGATGTTTGTCAGAAAATAATGATTGTAATGAAACCAAGATTAAATGAAAACGATTTACAAAGCGACCTTATAGATAAGCTGAATTCTTTGAATGTTAAAGGTGGTCAGAATTCCGACGGATCACAAAAAGCAGGAATTTTATCTTACAAGAAAGGAAGGGTGGTTGCTGTTTACGATCCCGAAAAGAAAGATTACGTTAAAATAGATGATTTCAAAGATAAAGCAGATAAAATGTTGGGTTCCTTACCAACAACGCATCAACCATGGAAATCAGTTATCGGAAATAAAGGTAAAGACAAAGTTCTGACAGAGTATTTTAATGAGTTAAAAGGCATGGATACCTTGGGATCAAAACTTACAAGAGATTATGTAATTAACTCCAAAAATATTGGATTAAAGTTAGTTGCCGATAAAGTTACTGATAAAGAAGATCATGTAAACACTGTTATGCTAACAGGTTTTTTCCATGCCTATGGCCCGATCAATAATTATTTCAGTTAATATATTTATAAAAATCAAAAAACTACTACGATGAAAAGAAAAATATATATGACCGCAGGATATAATACGATTTCATTAGGTACAGGAAGAAAAGAATTTCATCCTAAAAAGCCAAGGCCGGGAATCGAGCATTATATAAAAGAAGCAGGACAAGCAACCTTAAAGATGATTAATGGGGCAAAGAATGTAGATGAAGGTGTTGTTGGGAACTTTATGGCAAGCCGTTTTGTAAAACAAGGTCACCTTGGAGCATTTATGCCAATGATTGACGAGAGTCTCCGATATAAACCATCATTAAGGGTTGAAGGTGCCTGTGCATCCGGAGGAATATCTCTAATCTCAGGAATAAAATCGATATTATCAGAATCAGCCGATGTTGTTTTAAGTTTAGGTGTTGAAGTTCAGAATTCTGTTAAAGCGATTTATGGAGCCGATGTTCTTGCCGGAGCAGGCTGGTTTCAAGACAGAAAAGACGGACATGCATATTTTTTCCCCGGTCAGTTCAGTAATCGTGCCGGAGTATATTACGAAAAATACGGTCGTGATAAAGCACGAAAAGCCTTTGCTATATGGTATAAAAATGCTATCGAAAATGCGCGCTTATGCCCTACTGCACAGGAATATGATAATAAAACAGATGATTTGGAAAAAGTTGGATTAACAGAACCAAATCCTAGATCTTTTACAGACCATTTGAATGTATTTGATTGCTCTAAAGTTTCTGATGGTGCATCAGCTATAGCTGTACTTTCTGAGGAAGGCCTTAAAAAGGTTGGTGTACCAAAATCTGAAGCAGTAGAAGTTGTTGGTTTTTCATTAAAAGTTGATAACCTGACTGAACAACCTGAAGATTCTACAAAACTAAAAACTGCTCAGTTAGCGGCAAAGGAAGCATTGGATAATGCCGGTATTACTATAAACGATGTAGCAACTATCGAAGTACATGATTGTTTTACAGTAGCCGGAATATTAATGGTTGAAGCATTAGGCCTGGCAAAACCAGGTGAAGGTACAGATTTCGTTATTAATGGTAACACATCACGAAAAGGCAAATTCCCTATGAATACTACAGGCGGTTTAATTGGCTGGGGACACCCAACAGGTGGCACAGGTGTTCATCAGGCTGTAACAATATGGGAACAGTTAACAGGAAAAGCCGGTGAAGCCCAAATTGATATTCCTTCGGATCGTCCGTACGGAATGACTGTAAATATGGGTGGTGATGATAAAACAATTGTGGCCATTGTTTATAAGAAAACAAGTTAAAATCGTAAAAAACTGCAATAATAAATTTTGAAAGCTTAGTTCATTTTTTTAATTTGAAGGCCTAAAACTAAAAAAATGAACTATCCTTTTTTACGCAAAATTCTAAGTCTGGTATTAATAAGCTTTATTTTTACCGGTTGTTACGAAGATTTTATTGTAATTCATTCGCACTTTAAATCAGGAAAAATAAATCAGGATTCCAGCCAGGTATTCTTTTTTCATTCATTAGAGGTCGGACAACCACCAAAAGGAATTAGCCGGTTTCCTGATGGAGGAACACAAAAAATAATTTTTAAAAATGCAAGTCTTTATTCCTACAATACGGAAAATCAAATATTAGAAAAAATATTTGATTTTGGGAACCTGCCATTTGGTTCCTGGACTTATAATTTATCTCTTCAAAATAATAGTTTAATTTTTGGTGTCTGTCCTTTAGCAGGTTGGGATTGGAGAATAAAACATTCAACAAAAAGCGAAGTATTTAAAATTCTGTATGATAGATATATGGGGATTTATAAATATGATTTTGAAAATGAAAGATTAGAACACTTTGTTTACGACGGACATTGTCAGGAATTATCAAATGACGAAAATCAAATTATATATTTAAAAAGAGATTCATTAGATGTTGAGATATGGCATTTAATGATTGCTGAAAACAAGAATCAAATTATTAAAAAATTAGAAACAAACACAGCGTTTATTCCTATATACTGGATAAATAATGATAAAATAGCATATAAGGCAAATAATAAATTAAACTTGTTTGATTTGGAAACAGGTGAAATAAGCTTAATTGATAAAGAATTAATCCCGAAACAAAATGATATATCAATAACAGAAATAATAGAACTTACAAATAACATTTCGTTTAATGACTGGGGTTTTAAATTAGATAATTATTGGCAAAGAAGTTATAAGGAATATATAAATGATATTATACATTTAAATGGAAATTTAAACTACAGAAGAGCTATTATAGAAGAAGTTGGTCAAAATATGAGCAGCAAAGAAATTGAGGAAATTATTAATAAAATAGACCGTTATAAAAATAGCCTTGATGGTTATAAACAAACGAATTATGAATTTTTCTCTAAAGAAACAGTTGATTTATTAAATGATATTTTAGAACCGAAATAATGGAGACAATCTTTTGTAAGAATCGGGATGAATGGAGAATATGGTTAGAAAAAATCAAAAGCCCGGAATAATATAGCTATTCTTCGAATTGTAAACTTAGATCTTCCAGACTTTCCATAGATCCAACCATTGTTACAATATCTCCTCTTCTCAGTCTGGTATATCCATGTGAAATGAGCATTTGTCCTTTTCTTTTTACAGATAAAATAAGGACATCAGGAGGTAGTCGTAAATTACGTAAAGCAATTCCATGTATGTTTTTATCCTGCACTTTAATATCAACCATAGTTTTGTTATCATCATCCTCACCAAATATAAGTGATGCAGAAATTGGAGAACGTACAAATTGTTCTATTAATTTGCTTATGGCTGTGGAAGGATCAACAACTAATGCTCCGAGCTCATGAAATTTGTCTGCATAAATTGAATCAAACAAACGAACAATAATCATTTTGGTTCCAATGTTTTCGTAGATTAATTCGCACACTTTATAATTCTCATCATCAGATAACATCAGAATTATAGTTTCAAACTTTTTTATATTAATTGCATTAAGACATTTTACACTTAATCCTTCTAAAAAATGAATTTTTACATCTGTAATATGTTGAATATTTTTTCTTTTTTTGATTGAAGCTATTTCAACGGAATAGTTCTCATTTTGCAAATCTCTGGCCAAATTTAAAGATTGATGTTCTAAACCAAAAATTAAAGCAGTTTTATTGGTTCTATCTGAAGATTTCGAAGGGAGATGACTTTCGCCAACCAATTTAATCGCCCACTTAAAAAGAGGTGGTCCTATTAGTTGATTTAATACTATTACCGCAATTATTATTGTTGCAAACTGACCACCCCAATCTGGAAACACTTCAGCAATTTCAAATGCTAAAGCCAATCCAACGCCAGCTTGAGTAACATAAGGCATCCATCCTATTCGCTTATATATTTTTGGATCTTTGGCCAAAGTGCTTCCAACAAAAGCTCCTATTATCATGGTAATTAAACGAACAAAGAATATAATAAGAGCAACAGACCATGTTTTTAACAAGATTTCTATTGACAATGTAGCTCCTGTAAGAGTAAAAAAAGCTGCATAAACTAAAGGACCGGCATCTTCTATGATTTTATGAAAATCAAGTCTCATCTTACTATAATTGGTAATCCAAAAACTTGCTATAATACAAACCAGTAAGGGCTCAATTAATAATTCAAATGGAAGAAACGAGAAAGTATTATCACGTAAAAAATGAGAAAATTCATAAACACCAAATCCAAGTATTAAAATAAAAATAGCTTTTATATAATCAGATACCGGAATCGCTAGTAAAATTTCGATAATTTTCGCAAGAATAAACCCAAATATGAATGTTAGTATTAACTCAAAAATTAAATAAATAATGAAATCTAAATGGAAATCGGTTCCATGAATCAATACATTTGCTATTGACAAACAAATTGTAAAAAGAAAAATAACTAACACATCTTTAATCACAGTAACACTTATAGCCGTTCTGGTAAAGGGGCCTTTTGCCCGCATTTCACTAATTACAGCAATTGCAGATGAAGGCGATCGTGCCACAAATATAGTTCCTGTTAAAATTGATACAGCTATCTTTGATTCATGAGACATTCCCTGCATGAATGGAACAATATCAGCAATATAATACATAGTTAATGACCCAAGAATAAAGGTAACCACTAATTGCCCGAATGTATTCCATACAATACTTTTAATACTATTTCGTATTTCTTTAAGATAAAGCTCGGCACCTGCAGCAAAAGCAATAAAAGCAAGAGAAGTATAGTTAATAAAATCTAATTTACCAATTGAATCAATACGAATTAAATCTAAACCATACGGACCAATAAGTATACCAGATAAAAGAAAACCTGTAATTAACGGAAATTTTATTTTCTGAAAGAATTTAGCTACTTGATTGCTAGCAATAACAACCCAGATAAATGCAAATAGAATAATTAATATTTGACCGAATTCTATCATAAATACTTTTACTAATTGTTCTCAAAATAGCGTAAAAATAGAAATAAATCAAATTATCAAATAAAATAATTAGTAAATCATTCTAATTTAAGAGATTAATAATCACATATAATTTATTGATTATTTATAAATGTTTCGATTTTTTCCCAGGAAATGTATTTGAAATTCTGATTTCTTAGAGTATCCTTACTAAAATTATATCCATCATGTACTACCAGCATTCCTTTTGAAAAGTTTGCATTTAAAGGAAAATTAACAACTTCAAGACCATCTGTTTCAATAACTCCGTCAATTTTGCCATCGTCAATTACAAAGCTAAATAAGTATTTATCTGTTTCGCCTGTTTCAAAAACTGCATAAGAAAAATTTCCCTGACTTGATGCAATAAGGTAAGTTTTTTCACTGGTTTTATATAAAGCCAGTCCTTCAATATCGGAAGATATAAGTGAGTGATCTGTAGGGTTACTACCTTCTACCCAAATGGTTTCAAATTCATATTCAGGTTCTGCATTTAGCTTTAAAATACCTTCTTCTTCAACTCCAATATATAAAATTCCTTCTTTATCGTCGGTAACCATTCCTTCAGGTTTACTACTAACTTTAAAATTACGAACAAGATCAGCATTTAAGTCTCCTTTTTGTGAATTCAGTTCCCATTGCTCAACCTCACCTCCTTCTCCGTTCACAAATACATAATATTTACCACTTACTGCACTTTTATACATACAAAGTCCGTATACCAAATCAACCGATGATTTAATGTTCAAAATTATATCCGATAATATAAGAGTCTTTTTATCAATATAAAACACTGAAACAGAATTTAATGTACAGTTACTACCTGCAACCAGAACAACATTTTGATCGTTATAAACGAAATCATCTCTTAAATCGATATTATTAATACAACCGGGTTGTACATATTGTAGTTCCTTTCCATTCAAATCATAGACATGAACACCGCCTTTTTTATTAGTACCAAGTATTAAACTTTTTTCAGGATTCTTTGTATTTACCCAAATAGCAGGATCATCAGCAGCATCTATTCCCGGTTCACTCGCAACTTCATCGGTTTCCAAATCTGCGGTTATAACATTTGTAAAAATCTGTTGTTTTTTTATTGCATTGCCCAAATAAACGGAAAATCCACTTGAATCAAGCGTTTCCCAATACTTCTCGATTGATTGTTTTTTATTGTTAAAATTCATGTTATTACACGAAAACAATAAAACAGAAATAAAAGCAGTAAATAATAAACTCAAAACTTTCATACTAAATAGAGTCTTTAAAAAAGAAAAGTAAATTTATAAAAAAATATTAGAATATTGATTTGTTGTTAACAAAAAAGAGAGTGCTTAAAATAAACACCCTCTTTTTAGAACAATTTTCTTTAAAAAGTTATTTTTTCAGAACTTTCTTCATTACTTCATCTTTATCTAACTTTTTTGTGCAGAAGAACCAGTCTTTACAATCCATGTTCTTGCTTTCCATTCGTTCTTGCGCTGTTCCGCACGATCCGGCAGGTGATACAATTACATCATCGCCAGGACGCCAGTCAGCCGGTGTAGCAACTCCAAATTCATCTGATGTTTGCATAGCAATAAGAGCCCTGTAAAGCTCATCGAAATTACGACCTAAGCTTAATGGATAATAAATAATTGCACGAATAATTCCTTTAGGATCAATAAAAAATACAGCCCTTACTGCTTTTGTACTATCTTCGTTAGGTTGAATCATACCATATTTCTTGGCTACATCCATTTTGATATCTTCAATTAAAGGGAATTTAACTTCAATATCCTTCATTCCTTTATACTCAATTTTTTCTTTAATGGTACGCAACCATGCAATATGGCTATATAATCCATCAATTGATAAACCTATAAGATCACAATTTGCATCATTAAATTGCTTTTCCATCTTAGCAAATGTCATAAACTCCGAGGTACAAACCGGTGTAAAATCTGCAGGGTGACTAAATAATATTGTCCATTTTCCTTTATAATCTGATGGAAAATTTATTTCGCCCTGAGTTGTTACTGCCTTAAATTTCGGTGCAGCATCGCCAATACGTGGCATTGAAATTACTTCTTGTTGTTCTAATTTTTCTTCCATTTTTTTTAAGTTTTGTGTTATTATTAATTTAAAAAATTTCCTATAATTTGTAATTTGATATCTTCTATTTTAAAATTTTTAATCTCATTTTTCTCGAAATAATCTTCTATTATTTTGTTCAAATCATCATCATAATAATCTTCTATCTTGTCTGATTCTAAACAATATAAATGATGGTGTTTATCTAAAACAGCATCATAACGCATAATGTCTCTATCCGTTTTTACCTTTTTTACAATTCCCTTTTCGACATAAGTTTCAAGCGTTTTGTACACTGTACCAACCGCTATATTTGGGTGATTTGATTTAATGAATTCTATCACCTTTTCGGCTGAAGGATGATTACCCAACTCAATTACTGCCTCTAAAACTGCTAATCGTTGAGGAGTTACTTTTAATCCTTTATCAATTAATATATCTCTTATTTCACCAAATTCCATTAATAAATACTATTAGTTAAGAACTATTCTTATTTAAGAACAAATACAGTTACAAAATGTTCATGAAAAGTTAATTATTAAAAAGAGTTTGTTATTAGTAGTAGCTTTTTATTATATTTACAAAACGTAAAATAAAAGATCAATGCTCCAAAATATTGACATATTAATTAACATTGGATTTAACAGACTGGAAGCAGAAGTTTATGTGCATTTATTAACACATCCACCATCAACAGCATATAAAATTGGTAAACTAATAAATAAACCTACTGCCAATGTTTATAAAGCTATAGATACCTTAGCCAATAAAGGAGCCGTTATAATTGAAACCAATAAAAACAAATCATGCAAAGCTGTACATCCTGACGAGTTCTTAAAACTTTACGAAAGAAATATTTCAGAAAAAACAAAAGTTGCAAAGGAGTTTTTAAAAACTTTAAATAATGAATTTATCGATGAGAAAAGTTATTCGATAGAATCTGTTCCACTGGTATTTGAGCGATTCAGAACTATGATGAGTAAATGTAAAACTATTGCTGTTATTGATGCGTTTCCTAAAGCTCTTAATTCTGTAATTGATTCGATAAAAACCGCTGTTAATCGTGGTGTTGATGTTTATATTGAAGCTTATGCTCCTATAGAAATTAAAGGAGCCGACATTACCTGTGCAAATATTAGTGAACAAGCCTTAGAACATTGGAAAAGCCAACAGCTAAATTTAATTATAGATGGAGAAGAACATTTAATTGCTTTAATGAATGATAATTTAGATACAGTAATACATGCTACATGGAGTAATAATCTTTATATATCGTGCATATTACATGCAGGTCGCTTGCACGAACAAACTACCATGAAAATCTTATCTAAAATTGACAAGCCCAATTTTGAAAACGAAGTAAAAAGCATTTTAGATCAACAAAAATATTTTTATAATACAAATATTCCCGGATTTAATAAGCTATTTAAAAGATAGATTAAAAATATCAATACAAAACAAACACAAATATTAATCTTAAAATTAAAGAAAATGAAAAAGAGAAAAGGAATTTGGGTAATAGTACCCGTAATTATTACATTAAGTTTATATCTTGTTTTTTATTCGGAAATTGCTTCAAAACCAACAGATGCAGGATTTTGGATCATTCTTGCATTAGGAATGTCAATTGGAGTTGTTTTAACACGATTATTTAAAAAATAAATTTACAAAAATGAAAAAATCAGCAAATCTAATATCAGGCTTAGCCTTAACTATAATAATTTTTGGATTAGGAGCTATTGCATCAAGAACTATTAACTTAAATATTGAATTCATTCCGCAATCGTTCCTTATGCATACTACGATATTAGTATTTTCAATTATTGCAATGTATATTTTTACAAAGAATGGTATTTTAAAACTCCAATTTCAAAAAGTTAAATTCAAATATTATATTTATGGAGGATTAATTGCTATTCTGGCATTTATTATTGCAAATATTTTAGCAACTGTAATTCTAATAATTATTAAAATTCCAATTGATCCATCAGGTAACGGTCTTACTGTAATTTCCGGTATGAGTACATTACAGATTTTTCTTTTTATATTTCTGTACGCAAGTATTTGTGAGGAATTTTTATTCAGAGGATTTGTCCAAAATTTCTTTGAACCCTTAAAATCAATAGGAATACGTATTAGTAAAAATGTTTTTATTAGCTTGCCCGTAATTTTAAGTGGAATACTTTTTGGATTAAGCCATCTAATTCTTCTTGCTTCTGAAACAAGCGGCCCTATAATTTTCAGCATTGTTATCATGACAACAATGGTGGGATTTGTTGCAGGGTATTTTCAGGAAAAGCATAAAAACATTTTACCTGCAATTATAATACACATGACAGCAAATTTGCCGGGGCTTATAATGAGTTTTGTATTATAAGAAAGTACTTATTCTGTTTATACATTAATCAAAACTTTTCCAAAGTATTTAACTTTGGAAAAGTTTTTTAATAGCATTATTTATACATCGATTCTCTTAATTCCTGTATGTTCACATTCGAAATATAATCATCATATTCCATAAGCTTATCGATAACACCGTTTGGTGTTAATTCAATAATACGATTAGCAACAGTATGTATAAATTCATGATCATGTGAAGACATTAATATATTTCCTTTGAATTTTCTCAGAGTATTATTAAATGCCTGAATTGATTCTAAATCTAAATGATTTGTTGGTGTATCTAATACCAAAACATTTGCGTTTGCAAGCATCATTTTAGCAACCATACAACGCATTTTTTCACCACCAGAAAGCACCTTTGTTTTTTTAAATATTTCTTCGCCTGAAAAAAGCATTTTGCCAAGATATCCACGTAAAAACAATTCACTTGAATCATCAGAGAACTGACCAAGCCATTCGACAAGAGTCATGTTATTATTGAAAAAACCAACATTATCCAAAGGTAAATATGCAGTTTTAATTGTTTGCCCCCATTCAAATGAACCTGAATCGGATTTTATTTTTCCGTTTAATATTTCGAATAATGCAGTCATTGCACGATGATCGCGAGAAAGAAAGATAACCTTCTCTCCTTTTTGTATTGTAAATTCCAGATCTTTAAAAAGTAAATCGTCGTTAATGCTTTTACTTAATCCCTTTACTTCGAGAATTTTATTTCCGGGTTCGCGTTCCGGTTTAAATATAATGCCTGGATATTTACGTGTTGATGGTTCAATTTCTTCAATATTTAGTTTCTCAATCATCTTTTTACGGCTGGTTGTTTGCTTTGATTTAGCCACATTAGCACTAAAGCGTTGAATAAACTGAAGTAATTCTTTTTTCTTCTCTTCTGCCTTTTTGTTTTGGGCCTGTTGCTGACGCAAAGCCAATTGGCTTGACTCATACCAGAAACTATAATTACCTGCAAATTGTTTTACTTTTCTAAAATCAATATCGACAGTATTTGTGCATACTGAATCTAAAAAGTGGCGATCGTGAGAAACTACTAAAACTGTATTTTCAAAGTTCGATAAATAATTCTCTAACCACATAACGGTTTCCAGGTCAAGGTCGTTAGTAGGCTCATCGAGAAGAAGATTATCGGGTTTACCGAAAAGAGCCTGAGCCAATAAGACTCTTACTTTTTCATTTCCGCTAAGTTCTTTCATTAATTTATAATGAAGATCTTCTTTTATACCTAATCCACTTAACAGGTTTGCCGCATCACTTTCGGCATTCCAGCCATCCATTTCGGCAAATATATTTTCCAGTTCGGCAGCTTTTATTCCATCTTCATCAGAAAAATTTGGTTTTGCATACAAAGCATCTTTCTCCTGCATAATATCCCAAAGTTGATCATGGCCTTTCAATACCGTATTCAAAACAGTAAACTCATCGAACTCGAAATGGTCCTGTTTTAATACAGATAATCTTTCTCCTGGTCCTAAAGTAATTTTACCTCTGGTTGAATCCAGATCATTTGAAATCAGTCTTAAAAACGTTGATTTTCCTGCTCCATTCGCCCCAATAATACCATAACAATTTCCCGCTGTAAATTTTAGATTCACATCCTGAAATAAATATCTTTTTCCAAATTGAATGGCCAAATTCGATACTGTAATCATCTGATAATTAGATTTTATAAATCAATAAATAATTTCTATCAAAAGGTCGGCAAAGGTAAGTATTTACTTTAGATAAAAAATAATTTAAAGCATAAAAAAGCCTGCTTTATATTAAAGCAGACTTTCATACCTGATATAGAAAAATTTATAATTAT
>JAIORB010000015.1 GCA_021108325.1 Bacteroidales bacterium
CTTAACATTAAACAGAGTTAAATAAGTTTGGAAGTTACAAGATTTCCAGAGATTTAATGAAATACAATCTTATATCACCCATCTATATAATTACAATGCATTTAAAAATATGACATATCGTATTGGGTAATTTATTTATTGTTTTTCAATAACTTTTTGCCGTATTTCAATATTTTTTATTATTATTGCAAGGTTTTACTTTGAGAAATTTTTAACAATTAGCTTTTTCCTAAAGTAAAAATAATAAGAAATGAAATAAAGAAATCAATGTTTTTTTAACATTTAACCGCATGAATAACAGAAAATTCATATTAATAATTATACTACTTTCAAGCTTTTTGTTCTCTTCCATAGATATGTTTTCTAATCCTGAAAAAAAGCAATTAAGAGCAATTAAAACAACAGAGAATATTAAAATAAACGGTATTCTTGATGAAAAGGCTTGGGAAGAAGCTATGATAGCCGGTGATTTTATGACGTACAGTCCTACTATTGGGCAGATTTCTAAAAAAAGAAGTGAAGTAAAAATATTGTATAATAATAAGGCATTATATATTGGAGCAATATTATACGATAATAGTTCTCAGGATATTCCAAAAGGACTATGTGCACGTGATGAAATTACAATGAATGCCGATTATTTCCATGTTAGCCTTAATCCTCACTCTGATAGTCAGAATATGTTTGAGTTTATTATCTCTTCGTCAAACGTACAGGTTGATCGAAAAAGAATTAATGAAGTATCTGATGATTTTCAGTCGGATGATAATAGTCATGGGCCAAGTACTACAGACAGTGAGTTCGATATATATTGGGATGCTGTATGGGAAAGTGAAGTAAAAATTACACCATACGGATGGGTGGTTGAAATGAAGATTCCATATTCTGCGATTCGTTTTTCATCAGAAGAGGAAATGACATGGGGAATTAATTTCTGGAGAGTTGACAGAGAAAATGAAGAAACCTCAACATGGAATTTGGTTGACCGTTCTGTACAAGGAGTTACAAATCAACAGGGAGAACTTACTGAAATAAAAAATATAAAAGCTCCTTTACGTCTTGAATTAAGACCATATCTTTCAACTTATGCTGAAAAATATTCCGAAAACTCAAGTTTTGACTACAGTTATAATGGGGGATTAGATTTAAAATACGGAATAAACGAGAGTTTTACTCTTGACATGATGCTCATCCCGGATTTTGGACAAACAACTTCTGACAATCTGGTATTGAATTTAACAGCTCATGAAACAAAATATGATGAAAAAAGACAATTTTTTACTGAAGGTACAGAGCTATTCAATAAGGCCGGGTTATTCTACTCGCGTAGAATTGGCGACCAGCCAGGCGACTATGATAAAGTGAAAAATATGTTGCAGGATGGTGAAACAATTATTGATAACCCTGTAGAAACATCAGTCATAAATGCAACTAAAATATCGGGAAGAACAAATAATAATTTAGGTTTAGGGTTTTTTAATGCAATTACCCAAAACACGTACGCTACTATTGAAGATTCTCTTGGGAATAGAAGAACTATTTTAACCGAACCATTGGCCAATTATAATATTTTAGTAGTTGACCAAACTTTTGGAAGAAATTCATATCTCAATATCATAAATACAAATAAGTATATTTGGGAAAATGGAGCCATATCAAATGTTACGGGTGCTGCTTTTAAATTCACAAATGAAAGTAATGCTTACGGTGTTTACGGAACTGCTGCTTTAAGTATGCTACCAGATAAAACTACTGGCGAATATATGAACTTATATATGGGTAAAATAAGCGGAAAATTTCAATATAATTATAATCTAGAACTTATAAGTGATAAATATGACCCAAATGACATGGGATATTTTACTTTGCAAAATGAACTAAATCATAATATTACTTTTAAAAAACAATCTTTTCAACCTAAAGGTATGTTTTTAACAACTAGTTCAAGTATTCAGTTGTCTTATAAAACTCTATATAAACCAAATACTTTTACTGAGTCTCGAATTTCTTTTAAATCATTTGGGATATTAAAAAATAATTATACGCTTAGTGCAGATTTATATTGGAAACCGCTTGGCCAAAAAGATTTTTATGAGCCACGTGTAGATGGCATGTATTATAAGCGTCCGGCTTCGTATAGTGCGGGTTTCTTCGTTATGTCAGATTACAGAAAAGCCTTTACATGGAATACCCGTTTTTCATATAAAAAAGAACAAGGTCCTGAATACTATATTGGTATTACTCCCGGATTAAGAATTAATGATAAGCTAACATTCAACTATTCTGCTGATGGATGGAAAACTATAAATGACATTGGATATGCTGGTTCAGATCATGGTGGTGCGATGAATCCTGATTCTATTCTTTTTGGAGAAAGGACAGTATCAGGAATTAGTCAATCTTTAACCAGTGCATATAGTTTTAATAACAAATCAATAATAAGTTTGAAAGTCCGACATTATTGGTCAACAGTTGACTACAATAAATATTTCATACTAAACCAAGATGGAACTATGAGTGACTATCCTGAATATTTTGGGCCTGACCTTAACTTTAATGCCTTTAATGTTGATCTGATTTATAACTGGAACTTTGCTCCGGGGAGCTTCTTAACATTAATGTGGAAGAATAATATATTTAATATGGCCCCTATTTTTACCGATGAGTTTGAATCATTCTCTGAGAATTTTGTTAATGTTTTCAACTTGCCACAAACTAACAGTTTTTCAATAAAAATTACATACTATCTGGATTATGTTAGCATGTTCAGGAAAAATTAAATTTAATAATGTATAAAACCCTATATATTTTACTATTGCCAATATCTTTTACTGTAAATAGATATATTTATATCGTTTTTCAATAATTATTTATTGATAATAATAAAATTAATTCATATATTTACACCACATTTTTATAAAAAACAGTAACTTTTTACAAAATATAATTATATAAAGCATGAAAAATAAATTATTGACTTTGGTATTAATGTTGACCAGTCTGTATTCATTTTCACAGGTTCTTCATCATAATGTAAGTGTAAAACTCAATATTACTAATGGAGAGTTAAATGCAATTGACACTCTGATAATAATGAAAGATAATCTTGATAATAAAGATTATATTCAGTTTCGGTTAAATAGCAATTTGACAGTTAAATCACTAGATAATAGTTTTTTAATTGAAGAAGTTAATAATACTGATGAAAAAACTTCTGTTCCTGTAAATAGCTATAAAATTTCTATTGAAGGAAAAAGTAACAAGCTGATTATTCCTTTACAATATAAAGGCATTATCAATGATCAGATTACTGAAGGAGCAGCAGAATATGCAAGAGGGTTTAGTGAAACCAGCGGAATTATTTTTGAAGATGGCGTATTTATGGCAGGTTCTACTTATTGGTTGCCAAAATTTGAAAATATTGATTTGTTTTCTTTTAACCTTACAGTAAATCTTCCTGAACAATGGAACGTGGTTTCGCAAGGTGAAAGAACCATTAATGAAGTACAGGGTGAAAACAGAATTGTAAAATACGAATCACCTGAACTTATGGATGAAATTTATCTGGTTGCTAATCAATGGACAGAATACTCATTACAGGCAGGCGATGTACTTGTTCAGGCATTTTTGCGGACTCCTGACGAAGACCTTGCAAACAGATATCTTCATACTACAAGCAAATATCTTAAAATATACGAAAACCTTATAGGCCCATATCCATTTACTAAATTTGCATTAGTTGAAAATTTTTGGGAAACCGGCTATGGAATGCCATCTTTTACATTGTTAGGCGAAAAAGTGATCCGTTTTCCCTGGATATTAAATTCATCATACCCGCACGAACTACTTCATAATTATTGGGGTAACAGTGTGTTTGTTGATTACGAAGAAGGAAACTGGTGTGAAGGAATTACTGTATACATGGCCGATCATATGATTAAAGAACAAAGTGGACAAGCAGTTGATTACAGAAGAACAACCCTTCAGAAATTTACTGATTATGTGAATCCGGAAAATGATTTTCCTGTTGTAGAATTTTTATCGAGAAGCAATTCTGCTGAAGAAGCTGTTGGCTATGGCAAATCCATGATGTTTAATAATATGTTGCGTTATGAGTTTGGGGCTGAAGTGTTTCTTCAGTCATATGCGAAATTCAATACCGATAACAAATTTAGGAAAGCTTCTTTTGATGATATTAAAGCTAGTTTTGAAGCTGTAACAGGTAAGGATCTTACTTCTTTCTTTGACCAATGGCTTAAGCGAACAGGTGCACCTACATTAAAACTCTCAGATGTAAATATTAAAGAAGAAAAGAAACAATATACATTATCTTTTAATATTGCACAGACTCAGAATGAAGATGTATTTGATGTAAATATCCCTGTTGTTGTATATCTTGAAGGTGAAACAACTGTTACTCATGAAAAGATAAACCTGTCGAAAAGAAAACAAGAATATTCTTTTAACTATTCAAGCAAACCTCTTAGAATAGATATTGATCCTCAATTTGATATTATTCGTCGACTTGATAAAAAAGAAGTTCCAGCAACGCTTTCTCAAGTTTTTGGAGCAAAAAACAGTATTATAATATTACCAGCTAATAGTAAACATCTTGATGCATACACTGGATTAGCAAATATGTGGCAAAAAACACAAGCCGCCCAAAATAAAACTTTGGAAATTATTAAAGACTCTGACATTGAGTCATTACCTAATGATAAAGCTTTATGGGTAATAGGATTTGATAATAAATTTGCTGATCAGGTAAATATATTTAATGAATATGACAAATCTTTTAACACCGAAATAAAGAGTCAAATAGAACTTTTAAAAAAGGAAAATGCTTTTGTTTATGCAATAACAAATCCTGAAAATTCTGAAAACACAATTGGATTTATAGGTGTAAATAACGATAAAACAATAACAAGATTATCAAGGACTCTTTTACATTATGGCAAATACGGATTTTTAGGTTTTGAAGGTGAAAATGCGAAGAATGTATTAAAAGGCTCGCTTCCTGCATTAAATTCTCCAATGAATTATGTTATACCTTATGATGGTAAATTGCCGGAGATATCAATAAAAATAGAACCAAGAAAAGCTTTAACAGAGTCAGTAAAATAATAATATCAATTAATCATGAAAAAAATACTACTATTTATTAGCCTGGGAATTTTTATTATTTCCTGTAATCAAGTAAGGATTGATAATCCGGAAATTACAAAAGCAGAATTAAGAGAACATATTGAGTTTCTTGCATCAGACTCGCTAAAAGGACGATTACCGGGAACTCCTGAAGGATTGGTAGCAGCTCAATATATTGGTAACAAACTTCAACAATTTGGATTTACTCCTATTGCTGATAATGGATATCAATATTTCGATGTTGTAACTAAAGTTATAGCCGGAGATAAAAACACTCTTGAGTTTGGTGATTTCGCAGGTACTTTGAATGATAATTTTACCCCTTATAATTACTCTGCAAACCAAACAGTAGACGCAAATGTAATATTTGCCGGTTATGGTTTTGATATAGAAACTGATAATATTAAATGGAACGACTATAAAGACCTGGATATTACCGGGAAATGGATTCTAATATTAAGAGCCGACCCAGAGTTAAAAAATCCCGATAGTGAATTTATCCGATACTCAAATGAGAGATCAAAAGTGTTAACTGCAAAAGACAATGGAGCTGCAGGCGTTTTATTTGTTTCAGGTTATGAACTTGACAAAAAAGATGAACTTACCAAATTGGAAAAAGATCAAACAGAATCTAATTTGGGTATTCCTGCATTCCATATAAAAAGGGATATTGCAGATAAAATATTGTTAAAATCGGGTAAAACTATTGCCAATTTAGAGAAACAATTAAATAAGAATATGACTCCAAATTCTTTTGATTGTAAAACAAGCTTAAAAGCAACATCTGATGTTACTTTCAAAAAAGTTAAAACTCAAAACGTAGTTTTTATGCTACAGGGTAATGATCTTGTTTTAAAAGATGAATATGTTGTTATCGGTGGACACTACGACCATTTAGGTATGGGCGGGCCATCCACTTCATCGCGCATGCCCGATTCAATTGCAGTGCATTTTGGCGCTGATGATAATGCTTCAGGTATAGCATCAATAATTGAAATAGCGGAAAAATTAGCAGATAATAAAAGCCATTTACAAAGAAGCGTGATTATTATTGCTTTTGGTGCAGAAGAAATTGGTACTATCGGTTCAAAATTTTTTACAAGCAATCCTACGATTGATCTTAAACAAATTAAGGCAATGGTAAATATTGATATGGTTGGCCGTCTTAAGGAATCAAAAGATTTGTTTGTTGGAGGTGTTGGAACTTCAGTCGAAAGCGAAAATCTTTTAAACAAGCTTATTGAAGGCAGAGATTTAAATTTAGGCATTTCGTATAATGGTTTTGGACCATCAGACCATTCTGCATTTTATGTAGAGAATATCCCTGTATTTTTCTTTTCAACCGGAGCACATAGCGATTATCATACTCCATTGGATGTGATTGATAAATTGAATTTTGAAGGTTTGAAAGTTCTAACTGATTACATATATGATTTGTCAATTGGAATTTTAAACAGAGATCAAATATTAACTTTTCAGGAATCAGGGCCGAAAGGAAAAAGCACCGAACCAACCCGGGGATCAAAAGTTAAGCTTGGAATAATGCCAAATTTCGGAAAATCTAATAACGACGGATTAAGAATCGATGGTGTTACTCCGGGTGGAGCTGCTTATAAAGGCGGCCTACTGAAAAATGATGTAATTGTAGCAATCGAAGGCAAATCTATTCACAATATTTATGAATATATGAGCAGAATGGGTGCATTAAAACCCGGGCAAACAATTACAATTGATGTAATGAGAGAAGGGAAGAAAGAAGTATTTATTGTAAAATTAGATGAATAATATTATTAAACGTTAATACAAACTATAAACATTAAAAAATAAACAATGAAAAAAAGCATATCCATTATTTTGTTAACTGTACTAGTCAGTTTTGCATTTGCACAAGACAAACCTGCTTATAAGCTATACAATCAAAAAGGAGAAGAAGCCAAATATGCAGAAATGGTTAAGGATTTAGCCGATGCTGATATGGTTTTCTTTGGAGAATATCATACTGACCCTATTGCTCACTGGATGCAAATTGAATTGACTAAAAGTCTTCATGAAATAAAAGGAGAAAAATTATTTTTCGGTGCCGAAATGTTCGAAAACGGGAACCAATTGGTATTAAACGAATACTTAGCAGGTTTATATCCGGAAGCAAAAATGTTGGCAGAAATAACTCAACTTTGGGGTAATTATAAAACAGACTACAAACCTATGGTTGAATTTGCCAAGGAAAACAACTTGAGGTTTATTGCTACAAATATTCCTCGCCGTTATGCTTCATTAATTAATAAAAAAGGTTTTGAAGGATTAGATGAATTGAGTGCCGAGGCTAAAAGTTATATTGGTCCCGATCTTGTTAAACTTTACGATCCTGAAGTTGCTTGTTATAAAAATATGATGAAGATGAGTATGATGCCCGGAATGACAAATGATAATTTCCCAAAATCACAAGCAGCAAAAGATGCTACTATGGCTCATTTCTCTATTATAAACCATAACGAAGGTGATTTATTATTACACTTCGAAGGTTCTTACCACTCAAATTACAATCAGGGTATTATCTGGTGGGTTAATAAAATTAAACCGGGATACAACATCAAATCTATCGCAACTGTTTATCAATCAGAATGGGATGAAATGACTGATGAAGAAAAAGCAACTATTGCAAACTATACTATTGTTGTAGCTGATGGAATGACCCAGACTAAAAGATAGTTAATAAAATATTTATACCTAATAAAATTTAGGGGACGGGGATTAATTGCAATATTATTAGGTTCTAACAACAAGTTAATATGAAACAGAAATATTTATTTATCAGACTCATTATCTTAGGATTGTTCTTTGTTGCTACAAATAGTTTTGCGCAAAAAACTGTTATACATATTCTCGATGAGCACACATCGGAACCATGCCCTTTTGCTAATGTAGTTTTATACGATAAAAATAATTATTATTTGAAAGGTACAGTATCAAATGATAATGGTGATGTTACATTTGAAATTAAAGAAAAATCCAAGATAGTAATTTCATATGTTGGTTATAAAACTCTTACTGATTATATAACACCCGGTGAAAATAAAACTATTCATCTTCAACCTAGTTATTTTGAAATGGAGTCGGTAGTTGTAACAGGTCAGTATAAACCTCAACCAGTCGATAAATCAATCTATAAAATTGACGTTATTGGACTTAAACAAATGGAGGAACGGGGCGTTAATAATCTGGCCGAAGCACTTGCTAATGAAACAAATATAAGACTGCAACACGATCCTGCATTAGGAACCAGTTTAACATTGCAAGGATTGAGCGGAGAAAATGTTAAATTCCTTATTGATGGTGTACCAATGATAGGAAGATTAAATGGAAATATTGATTTATCACAAATCAATATGGATAATGTTGATCATATTGAAATTGTACAAGGACCAATGGCTGTTGTTTATGGTACAAATGCACTTGCCGGGGTTGTGAATATTATTACCAAAGAGAATACCCGCAATAAAAATTTGCTTAATATATCTTCCTATACCGGTACTGAAGGAGCATATAACTTAAGTATGTCGGGATCCGTTATCAGGAAAAAACATACTTTTGCGCTCTCTGGGGCCAGAAATATGTTCCAGGGAATTGACATGAGTGACACTTCCCGTTCTATGGAATTTAAACCCAAACTGCAATATAATGCAGGTTTTGATTATTCGTATAGAAAGGGAGACTTGAAAGTAAGGTTTAAATCAAGTTATTTTGATGAAGAAATAAGACACTATGGCAATCTGGTACCTGCAGATGCTGTTACTGCTAATGATGTACATTTTTATACAAATCGATATACTAATTCATTGCAAATAAATAATAAACTTACTGAATCCTTGTATGTTGATTTTCTTGGCGCGTATTCATATTTCGACAGACAAACACAAAATTACAGGAAAGACCTTACTACTTTTGAGCAAAAAGCAGTCGGAGATGTTTCTCAAACAAGCTTTACAAATATGATGATGCGAGGCAATTTTTCAATTGTGAAACTTGATTCAAAACTAAATTATCAATTTGGGTTCGATATAAATCTTGATGATGCTAAAGGTGATAAAATCAGTACCGATGATCCAAGTATGGGAGATTATGCTGCATATTTAAGTGCTCAATACCAATTTCTAAAAAATGCATCTGTTCAACCAGGATTACGATTCATTTATAACACCAAGTATGGAGCTCCTTTAATACCGTCCGTTAATTTACAATGGGAACTTTTTAAAGGATTTAATTTCAGAGCATCCTATGCGCGCGGTTTTAGATCACCATCAATTAAAGAACTATATCTGGATTTTGTTGATTCAAATCACGATCTGCACGGTAATGATTCCTTAGAAGCTGAGACAAATAATAGTTACAATACATCAATTACATATAGTATTGAGCGAAGTAAATATATGATCAAATTTGAACCCCGTTTTTTCTTTAATGATGGTAAAAACATGATTACCCTTGTTCAGATTGAAGAAGGTTTTAATGCTTACCAAAACACCAATTTGGGTATAAGAAGAACAATTGGTGGGGATTTCAATGTCAAATTTCTATTTTACCCTGGTTTAACTATTAATGCCGGTTTTAACCGAACCGGATCTTCATACTCTCGAAGTACTGATGTTGCTGATTTACCTGATTATACATTTTATAATAACTATACATTTAATGCCAAATATAATTTCCGTAAGCAGAAACTTACTTTAGCTGTATTTATGAAATATTATGGTTCAACCCCTCATATAGTATTAAAAGATGACGAACTTGTTACAATTACTAAAGATGTTTATGGCGATGTTGAAGCTTCAGTTACAAAATTACTTTGGAAAGACAAAATATCTTTAGTTATAGGAGGTAAAAACTTATTAGATAATGATTATATTGGTTATAGTGATGGAAGTTTTTCAAATCAACCAACTGCTTTCGGCAGATACTATTTTATAAAACTAAATATTAAACTTGATATGTTATAGATCGGAATTTTATATAAAGTTTGATTTAAAATAAAAACACTGATGAAAAAAATAATAATCATAATACTAATTTCAGCTTTTGGGTTAACTTCCTGTTGGCAAGAAATAGACACTGTAAAAAGAGACCCTCTTGAAACCATTACTGCTGTTAATAATATGCAGGAAACTCAAACATATTATAAGATCGAAGAAAATGAAATCAGGTATATTGCTTCTAATAACCCTAAAGACTGGGATCTTGGTTTTGAAACCAGTGAAGATGGCTGGCATATTATTATTAACTATAGTGCTGCTGCACAAATTATAAATACCGGAATAGCAGATATTAATGATGTTGATAAAAATACTGCCAATGATCTTTTAAGTTCAGATAACTGGAAATTTGACCATAATAATGGGGACTTAGACTCTACAGCCATTGGAAATTGGATCGACACTGCTATGGTATATATTTTATACAGGGGAGTTGTTTTCGATAACGTAGAAGCATATTACAAAATATTTTTCGAAAGTGTTAATTCCAATGAATATGTAATAAAATATGCTGACATAAATAATAATGATCAGTTAATTACAAAAACAATTACAAAAAATAATTCTGTAAGCTTTATGCCATTCTCATTAACCCTGGGAGAAACTAAATTGACTGATCCCGGTAAACAAGAATGGGATTTGTTGTTTACACCTTATTATGGCTGGTACGAAACATTAACACCCGGATATTTTCTTCCATATTATATGAGTGGTGTTTACATTAATTACTTAAACGGTGTTGAAGTTATCAAAATTGATGATTCTGATGTTGATTATGATAACATAGACATCTCTTATATTGACATATATGATTTTTCATGCACACAAGACATTATAGGCCAGGACTGGAAATTACTTCCGAATCCTGATAATCCCTTTTATTTTATGGATGAAAATAAAAAATATATAATTCATGCTGTGGATGGCAATTACTATAAATTAAGATTTATAAGCTATTATAATGAAGAAGGCGAAAAAGCTTATCCCGTTTTTGAATATAAAAAATTATAAAACATAAATTATTTAATCTTTAATCTAAATTATTACTAACTAAACATTTATGAAAATGAAAAAATTAAAAAGAATTGGTCAATTTTTATTTGTAGCTATTTTAGCTGCATCATTATTCACAAGTTGTGAAGAGGATGATCCTAAAGTACTGCCAGAATCTTCTTTTACTTTTAGCCCGGCTACAATTGTAGAATGGGATGTTGTAACATTTACCAACACAACAACTGAAGGTGTAACTTATTTATGGAATTTTGGTGATGGAAACACCTCAACAGATGAAAACCCTACTAATATGTATACTGCTGCAGGCACCTATACAGTTACTTTAACAGCTACAAATGGAGATGGAGAAAATGTAGCTACACAAGATATTATAGTAGATGCTATATCAAATACATATAAGATGACTTTTTATGGTGATACTGAGTATGAAATTACTGGTGATGCTTATTGGTTTTTGAGCATGGGTGCATCACAACTCAGATTTGATTGTGAAGGTGATATTGCAAGTGAAACACCTCATCTTGCTAAAATAAGTCCATCATTGGGATTAGATGCATTTCATGGTACAGGAACACGCACATATACCTGGAGTGCTGATAAAGAAGTAGGTACATATGATGCTCAATATACTCATTATCCTGCAACAGGAGAATCTTGGGATAATGCCTGGATGATGTCATCTGAATCAGGAGATGGATTGGAAGTAACATTGGTTTATGAAGCTACAGATGCTGCAGATAATATTTATGATATTAAATTAAGTAATACAACTTTTAGCGGATACTATGACGCAACATTCAATTTCAATACAGCAACTGGAGTTCTTTCTTTGAATTATAGAGGTAAAGTAACACCATTACAATAGGATTTAAATATAATCTATAAAAGTAAGAGGGTGTCCAAAATTGGATACCCTTTTCTTATTTTTACCAAACTACAGTAATACCGATGGCATTTCTAAATGTCGTATTTTTTCATCCATGTTAGATTCCAAATACTCCTTTGAAATTGCATCGGCATTAACAATTCTAATCTTCAAAATACCATCCCTATATTTATTTATCGGAACAACCATCTTGAAGAAGAATTGGTATAATATAGCTATTTAATAGCAATTCTTTTTATTTGATGATTATCTAAATCGGCAATCCACACAAAACCTCTATCAAACAACACTGCAGCCGGTTTTTTTAAATTCGAAACTTTAGTAGTATCGGTTGTTTTATCAACTATGGTTGATAAACTCCCATCTTTATCGATTTTTAAAATACGATTTGTACCCATATCAGCGATATAAATATTACCATTTTCGTCAGCAGTAATTCCGTGTGGTGTATTCAGGGTATCTTGTAAAATAATCTCTTCAGCTGATTCTCCTGGTTTTATTCTGAAAATCTTATTATTTCCAGCATCAGCTATTAGGATATCATTTCCATCAAAGGCCAGATCAATTGGGTAATAAAAATCTACTGTTAGTGGATCGTTTTCCGTTTTTCCTGCCAAAGTTGATACAAATCCATCTTTTATAAGTCTTAGTTTTGCATTTCCAATATCAATAACAATTAAAGCACCATCTTCTCTTACCAAAACACCATGAGGAGAGTTAAATAATGCAGAATCAATTGCCCCGTCTTTATATCCACTCTTTTCAGGAATACCTGCAATAGTCGTTACAAAAAATTCTTTATTTTCGCTTTCTGTAATTTCCCTGATAACATGATTTGTAGCACTGGCGACATAAATTTTATTCGACACTTTATTGTATGCTACTCCATGAGGGCTATTAAATTTAGCCGAATCACATTTACCATCGGCGAAACCTTTGTTTTCAGGTCCGCCTGCAATAGTTGTTACTTCACCATTTTCTGCAAGTATTCTTATTGCATGATTGTTAATGTCAGCAAATAAGATAGAGTTATTTTTGTATTGAGTCAGTCGTATTGGTTTAAATAATTCTGCATTTAAACCATCTTCAAATCCGGAGTTGCCAGTTCCTGCGACAACAATCAATTCTGTTTGAGAAGTTTCATTTTGACATGAAATCAATACTAATAACAATAAATTTAAAAAAATAAGTAGTCTTTTCATAATAATATAATTTAAGTTTAAATAATTCTTTTTAAAGTGTTTTCTTTTGTAAAAATATAGTGTTTGACGACACCAATCACATGCATTATAAGCAGTAGTATCACTAAAAAGGCCATTAAGACATGATATTTCAGGGAAGAGGTTTTTACTATATCATCAATGTTGCCGCTACTTAAGAATTCCAGATAATGTCCCGTAAACATAATAACAATCCCTGTTGCTGAAATAGCAAAGAGTAACACATAAAACAAATAATGATTCCAAACAGCTAGTTTATCGACAAACTTTGAACCCGTTTTTAAACTGTCGGGTTGTTTGGATTTAAAAAGTAAAAAGCTTCGGGTAATAGTAAAAATAAATACAAGACTGCCAAATAATATATGTATTTTAGTCATT
>JAIORB010000049.1 GCA_021108325.1 Bacteroidales bacterium
ATAACTTGATAAGTTTAAATTAATGTACTAACTTTGTAATTACATTTAAAAGTTAATATTATGGATATTTCAATTATTCCAATAGGTAACTCAAAAGGTATAAGATTAAGCAAAACGCTGCTTGATAAGTATAACATTAAAGATAAAGTTGAGCTTATACTTGAGAAAGGTTATATCATTTTGAAACCAAAGGCAGAACCAAGAAAAGGTTGGGAAAAGGCATTTAAGAAAATGCATGAGAGTGGTGATGATAAGCCATTAATGAATGACATTTTTGAAGACGAAAATTTTGAAGAATGGCAATAAATCAGTATGAAATCGTTTTAGTTAATCTTGACCCAACAATAGGAAGCGAGATTAAGAAGACTCGTCCCTGTGTAGTTATTTCTCCAAACGAGATGAATAAGTATCTAAATACAATAGTAATTGCTCCGATGACAAGTCAATCTAAGAAATATCCAACAAGAGTTCCTGTGAAACATGACAGTAAGAAAGGTTGGGTTGTATTAGACCAAATAAGAACAATTGATAAACAAAGAATCGTTAAGACTCTTGATAATTTAACCGAAAAGGAAATTGAAAAGGTTAAAGTGATACTTATGGAAACTTATATTGATTAGTTTTTTAAACAATGGGCAACAATGCATCATACAAAATGCGGTCCCGATAATTATCGGGATTGGTAGCATACAAACAAATTGCTATCTTCAAATTTCATTAGCGGGTAAGGAAACAGGATGCCCAAAAAAAACAGCAAATCGTTAGGCGCAAGCTGTACGCAACCCAAATATAAATTACTACATCTAATATTAAGAAAACCTAAAAACAATCATAATGAAAAGACATTTACACATAATATTTCTTATTGGGATAATAAATTTTATTGTAATAGCTTGTGATGACGATGAGATTGTTAAAGGAAAAAACGTTGAATTATATTTGATTGAATCGTATGAAACTATTGATAACACTTTTCAGATTGATGAAAGCACTGTTATAACAAAGAAAAATCCAATAGTTTATTATTCAGATTTTATATCATATGATTCAAACGATTATATCTTTGAAATTTCAAGTGAATCAAAGGACAAAATAGAGAATTTAGAACATTCAGTACACGGATTGGCATTTGCTTTGAAAGTTGATAATAAACTAATATATACAGGATATTTTTGGCCAAGTTATTCTTCTCAGAGTTGTAATTGGGTGGTAATTGATCCATTTAGATTCAGTTCGAGTAATGAATTAAAAATAATGTTAGGATATCCTGGATTACTCATTGGAGAAGAAATACCAGATAAACGAAATGACAATCAAATTTTAGATGTCTTTAGGCGAGATAGTAAATTGATTGAATAACAGCCAGCGCCTAACAGCGGGTCTTAAAGCATACGGGGGGTTACGACGCATTATTCAAATAGGCTAATATGAAGATTAATCTCAGACACGAAACAATCAATGATTATGCAGGGATAAAAAATGTTAACGATTTAGCGTTTGAACAAGCAGACGAAGGATTATTGATTGAGAAATTAAGGTTGAATCCGGATTTTATAAATAAATTATCGATTGTAGCAGAATCCAAAAATAGGGTCATAGGACATATCTTGTTCTTTCCAATAAAAATTCAAGAAGATTCAAAAAAGCATGAGTCGCTCGCATTAGCCCCTATGTCAGTGCTACCTGATTATCAGAATAAAGGAATTGGAGGACAACTGATTACTAAAGGACTTGAAATTGCCAAAGAGCTTGGTTTTAAATCTGTGATTGTTTTAGGACATAAGGATTATTACCCGAAATTTGGATTTTTGCCGGCAAGCAGATGGAGAATTAAAGCCCCTTTTGAAGTTCCTGATGAAGTATTTATGGCAATTGAATTGATAAACGATGGATTAAAAGATGTCTCGGGGATTGTTGAATATCCAAAAGAATTTGAGGAAGTAAGTTGATTAATGAACTAAAATAATTATCACCAACAAGTTGTCTTACTAATTCGATTTTATTGAGGTTCGAAAATAAATTGTATCTTAAAACTTTAATAGCTAATTTTAGTCAACTTATTTTAGCAATAGTTATGAGAAATTTTTGCCAATGTTAAATAGTTTATTAAACTTAATAATATCCATATGAAAACATTTAAAAACCAAAAAACAATAATCCTTTTATTAGTAGGTTTTATAAGCCTTATTTTCTTCTCGGCATGTGCGAACAAAGAAGTTGTTGATGCTTGTCTCGAAGGTCAAACCTACGGTTTCTGGGGTGGATTACTACACGGGATTATTGCTCCTTTCGATTTAATTGCCATGTTATTTCGCGATGATGTTACTGTATATGCTCAAAACAATAATGGTGCATGGTATGCGTTTGGTTTTATAATTGGTAGTGGCGGTTGGGGAATTCTTGGAAGCAAAGGCGCTGATAGTAAGAGAAAACGCAGAAAGTGCTAAATTTGAAATTATGAGAAATATTCATATCATAGTTATTTTACCATTTATTGCTTTCTTTTTTCTTTTATTCGCTTGTCAATCAAAGGTAGATATTGAAAAATTGGAGCAAGAACTTCTTGATTTACATCAAACAACTATTGATGCGCATTTAAATAAAGATGTCGATTTTTTTATCAAAGATATTTCCAATGATTATATGCAAGTTCAAAGAGGGGAGTTTATATATCCTGTTAAAGAGGATATATATGCTAAGTTTACAGAGTATTTAAATAATACAAAATTTTCTGTATACAAAGATGTAGAGGAACCTATTGTTCGTGTGGCTAACGATGGATCAATAGGCTGGACTATTGTTCAGGTAAAAATTAGCGGCGAACGAAAACAGGAAAACGATTCAATATATAATTTTGATTTTACCTGTGCATGGATAACCATGTACGAACGTGAAAATGACAAATGGATAAGGCTTGGAGAGGTTGATAACTATAAAATTGGCGAATAATTTAAAAATCTATAAAATTTAATATTATGAAAAAAAGCTATTTATTAACAACGGTTTTATTTTTATTTCTAACATGTAGTTCTTTTGCACAAACTTATGTGATACAAGCAAAACCATTAGATTCAAAGGAATGGGGTTACATTAACCTCGATGGTAATTTTATAATCGATGCTCAGTACAGAAAATGTTATGAGTTTTCTGAAGAAGGATATGCACCGATTTTTGAAAAAGAGGAAGGATACTTTTTTATTAATATTCAGGGAGAAACTCTGCAAACTGAAATACCAGGTTTTGCTTTAAAAGAGGTTTTTGGTGTTACAGGATTTGACGAGGGTCTGGCACCTGTTCGGATTAACGAAAACTGGGGTTATTTAAATACTGACGGAAAACTTGCGATACCCGCAAAATACAGTAAAGTATCATCATTTAAAGATGGTTATGCAATTGCACAGGTTGGCGGCAATTTTTATATAATCGACAAACAGGGTAACGAAAAATTAGTTGAAGTTCCCGGAGTAACCGAGATAAAACATTTTTCAGAAAATTTGGCTCCATACAAAACAGAAAATGGCTTATACGGTTTTATCAATGCCAATGCCAATGTAGTTATAGAAGCACGGTTTGTGAGTGTAGGATATTTTAATGCCGGTTTGGCATGGGCTAAAACAAATGTAGCAACAATCGGTTATCTTAATCCGGCAGGCGAATGGGTAATTCAGCCACAGATTTTTATTACAAATGATTTTGATCCTGAAACAGAACTGGCAAAAGTCAAACATAATGAAAAGTGGATTTATTTAAACACAAAAGGAGAAATAATTCAATTTGATGATTCTGAAACTATTTCCGAATTTCATGAAGGATTAGCAAAAGGAAAGAAAAACGAAAAGATTGGTTTTTATAACAGTAATATGGAATGGGTTATACAACCACAATTCGATGGTGTACGGAATTTTAAAAATGGATATGCCGCTGCTAAACTCGAAGATAAATGGGGAATTATCGACAAAACAGGGAGCTGGGTAATTCAACCGGTTTTTGCTGCTTTAAAAGACGTTGAAAAAGTAAATTAGAAATAGTTAGTTTTCACTGAAATGCTGTGATGCAAGCCTTATATTTTTTTTATTGTGAGCAAGAATCGCTCAATTTGAGTTCAAATTACAATAACTAATAAAAGTCATTAATAAGGATATAATTGCCATACAATATATGAAAAAACTGTATATATATCTGATATGTATTTTTATCTTTAAATTTTCAAACGTATACGCACAACAACAATTCGAATTTTGCAATAACTTCATTCAAAATCTAAGTTTTATTACAGGAATAGATGAAGGAATTGAGCAAAACCTGGATGACAATTATACATGGATGCAAAATCAGGGATATACACATCTAAGGTATTTCGGGATTTATCCAAATGGATACCACACTTTTTCATCACCTACTCTGGATGCAAACGGATACCCAACAGATTCTGGTCTGGAGACATATTTAAGTATAATATTAAGTAAAGCTGATGAATATGGAATTATTGTAAATTTTGATGGTTTGGAAATTATTGCAGAATCAAACCAGGATACATTACAATCAGGATATGGATATCTCACCGAGCAGGAGGTTGCCGGTGTAGTTCAGGAGCTTCTTTCTTTAGGAGTTACATTTATATCCGAAGAACAGTTTGGAGGAAGTTATCTTCAGGCCATCCAAACAGCTACATCTCAAATGGGTGCAACTCATGAAACAACTGCCAGCTCATGGTGGCATGATACCACTTATGCTGATGAGCAGTTGGCCAGTGTTTTTAATTTTTATCACTATAATCAAGCTGAACTTGATTCTCTCATTGCTCTTTCAGGTACATATCCTCCATCGAATTTAGGGAATCTTCATGTTATTGCCGAAGGTGCCAATTATTACGGCTTCCCTTTATCTGTTGCTGTTGGCTCATTTGGCTCAATGGAAGCAGAAAACTGGAAAAATATTCTGTTATTCTCACAAATACAACACAAACCGCTAAGGTTTTCAATTGAAGAAAAGGATACAGATTTTTGTATTTGGGATACTGATTTTAATTTTATGACTGATGTGGGTAATGAGATTTTGTCATATTCAGGGCAATCGTTTGCTGATCGTCCGGTTGTGAATCTGGTGTGTGATATGTCAACAGTATATTCAGGTACATTTTATCCTGTAGCAAATGCTTCAATTATAAACATACCAGCAATAGTAAACACATTTACACTTCTTGGTTACAGAGTCATTATCACTAATAATGCAATTCTTCCAGATGTTGATTTTTATTACCTGATGCTTGTTGGTGGGGCAAACTCTACAGAAATTGCACCACTTCCTGATTACGCTGACAGCTTATTAAATAGTGCATCAACAGTTTTTCTGCATCCTACTTTTGGGATACCTGATGAAAATGATGCGTCAGATTGGATCTCAGTAAGGAATTTCTTTGGATTACCTTCAGGAGATACACAAACACTGATAGATGCATTACCCGAAAGTGTCTCTTTTAATAATTTCAATGTTTTATGGGGAGGTGTAAATCTTTGGATCTCTCCCCTTATTGAAAATCTTCCTGTTTCACAAATTAACACAAGTAGTGCCTCTGTATTATTATCAGGAGAAGTTAATACGAATGATATAGCATTAATTATTCAAAACGGAAACAAATATTTGATCAATAGTAATTTAATTCATCATGAAGCATCTTATATCTTCTCCGAATTACTTAATGGTCCAATGAATGTTCCCACAATGGCAGATATAGCAATTATTGATGATATGGCTATAATTTTTGCTGAATACAATACCGAGATTAACATAGATTTACCATGGAGCGGGGGAAGCCATTTAATCCGGTATAATCCTCAAGGTGATAAAATATTGGATACCCTTGTTGAATCAAATGGTAATTATACCAGTACCTTAGCTCGGGGAGAATTGATTTTGCTTACTGATAGTGTTTTAGTTCAAAATATTGAAGAATTATCCATTGATAATTACTTGAAGAATTACCCGAATCCGTTCAATTCAGAAACCAACATAGGATTTGAGTTAACTGAACCTGCAATTGTAAAACTTTCTGTTTACAATTTTAACGGGAGTCTTGTCTGTATTCTTTTTGATGGATATAAAAATAAAGGGAAACACAATATTAAATGGGATGGCAGGAATTTTAATAAAAGCATTATGAGTAATGGTATATATATATGTAAACTTCAGTTGATATCGCAAGATAAAAAAGTTAAAAATTATAGTACTAAAATTATTTTATTAAAATAACTTTTGAGAAGTGAATTTTCAATTCTGTTTTTCATATATTTAACGTTGACAACATTAATTATTTTAAACATTATCGTCATGAAAAAAATAACATATCTATTATTATTTAGCTTTGTGCTTGGTTTACAAGCTCAAGCTCAATTTTTTAAAAATTTAAAAAAAGCTGCAGAAGACGTAATTGAAGAAACAGATGCATCAGGATTAACTGAAGAAGAAGTGGGAAAAGCACTCAAAGAAGCACTTACGATTGGAATAGAAAAAGGAGTGGAGCAGTTGTCTAAACCCGATGGTTATTTTAAAGATCCGACAATTAAAATTCCTATGCCTGATGAAGCAAAATCTGTTGAAGAAAAACTAAGAATGTTGGGTCAGGGCAAAGCAGTTGATGACGCTATTGAATCGATGAACCGTGCAGCTGAAGATGCTGCTAATGGTGCAAAGGACTTGTTTGTTACCGCAATTAAAGAAATGACATTACAGGACGTTATGAATATTTTAAACGGAAATGATGATGCTGCAACCCGTTTTCTTGAAGATCATACCCGAACACAACTTGTTGAAAAATTTAAGCCTGTAATTAAAATATCTCTAGATAAAGTTGGAGCTACCAAATATTGGAACACCGTTTTTACATCATATAATAAACTGCCATTTGTAAGTAAAGTAAATCCTGATTTGGATGATTATGTTACAAATAAAGCAATTGATGGATTATTTGTACAGATAGCCAAGGAAGAAAAAGAAATAAGAAAAAATCCTGTAGCACGAGTAACCGATCTGCTGAAAAAGGTATTTGGTTAGTCAATGATTAATAAATATCAAAAAGATTACTTCCGGTTTGTAACATTGAAAGATTTGTAATTTGGCAGGAAAATATTAGCTTCGTGTGATTTTATTAATTTGAGATTGATTAAACATTAAGATATGGACACAATTACCTCATTGGAACAGATGGTGCAATATTTATGCGATTCAGGAATAAATAAAAGAATTGCAGTTGCAGTTGCTGAAGATGAAAATACTATCGGAGCACTTATCGAAGCTCAGGAAAAAGGTTTTGCAACACCAATTCTTATTGGGAACAAAAGTAAAATTGAAGAAGCATTGATTGGCGAGAATGCTAAACCGGAATCTTTCCAAATTGTTGATGTTCCAGACCATGCATTGGCAGCGAAAGAAGCAGTGCGTATGGTTCGTGATGATGAGGCCGATGTGTTAATGAAAGGATTAATTGGGACAGATAAATTCTTGAAAGCTATTCTCGACAAAGAAAAAGGTCTATTGCCTCCCAAAGCTGTTATGACTTATGTTTGTGCTCTTGAACTACCAAAATACGATAAGCTCTTGTTTGTTTCTGATACAGCAGTTCTTCCTTATCCCGATCTGAAACAGAAAATCGCAATGGTTAATTATACCATTCAGATGACAAAAAAGTTTGGAATTGATAATCCAAAAATTGCATTAATCGGAGCTTCTGAGAAAGTAAATGATAGTTTCCATTATAGTACTGATTATACCCAGATTTGTAAGATGGTTGATCGTGGACAAATACCAAATTGTACAATAGATGGGCCATTAGATATTTTTTTAGCTTGCGATAAAGAAAGTGTTAAAATTAAAGGTGTACCAACACCAATTAACGGCGAAGCAGATGCTTTAATATTTCCATCGCTTGAATCGGCAAATAGTTTTTATAAAGGTTTAATGTTGTTCGGGGATGGTGAATTAGCGGGACTGATTCAGGGAACAATAAAACCAGTTGTTGTTATGTCTCGTAGCGAAAGCAAAAAATCGAAATTTTATTGTGTGGCCTTATCCTGTCTAATGGCATAGAAGTAAAAATTTCCCAACCGCAATGTACGCTAAGTAGGCGCAAAAGTCTCAAAGAAAAAACATGTTAAAATCTTTGTGAACTTAGCGGTTAAAAAAATCTGCATATTTAAGGTAATACAAAATTTTAATCTTTATATCTTTGAAAAATATATTACAAAATAAAATGGCAAATAATCTTATTGTTTCCTGTATCCAGTCTGAATTAGCCTGGAAAAATGTTGATCAGAATTTAAATCAATTTACAAATAAACTTGATCAGTTACCTGCTGATTCAGAGTTGGTTGTTTTGCCCGAAATGTTTACAACAGGATTTACCATGGATGCTGTAAAAATGGCTGAAAAGATGGACGGTAAATCATTCAATTGGATGAAGAAGCAATCTAAAAGGATTGAAAAGATTCTTATTGGAAGTATTATAATTGAAGAAAATAAGAACTATTATAACCGATTTATTGTAATGTTTCCAAATGGAGAATATTATACTTATGATAAGGGCCATTTATTTCGCATGGAGAAAGAACATGAAGATTATACTAAAGGCGAAAAGAAAACAATTTTTAAACATAATGCCTGGCGAATTTGCCCTCTGATATGTTATGATTTACGCTTTCCGGTTTGGAGCAGAAATCAAAATGATTACGATCTATTGATTTATATTGCAAGTTGGCCGGAAAGCAGAAGAGAAGTTTGGAATACACTTTTAAAAGCAAGAGCAATAGAAAATCAGTCGTATGTAATTGGGGTGAATCGTATTGGAAATGATGGTGAAGGAATAACATATTCGGGTGATACGGTTATAATAAATGCAAAAGGGCAAATTATTACAAAGGCTAATGATTATAAAAATGAAATAATTAATGCAAAATTATCGTTAGATGATTTAAAACTATTCAGGGAAAAATTCCCGGTCGCACTTGATGCTGACGATTTCAAAATACTGTAAAAATGTTACCAAAAATAAATTTCGATAAAAAGACAGAAGGAAAGATTACTGATAGAGAACGAAAGAATGTCATTAATAAATATCGCGAATTATTACAGTTATCAGAAAACTTTACTAAAAAGAAAGAACTCGAATTAATTCGAAAAGCATTCGATATTGCTTTGGATGCTTCAGAAGGAAAACGATTACCATCCGGAGATCCTGCGATTATGGATACCTTAGAAACTGCTATCATTGTTGTTGATCAGATTGGGCTGGGAACACGGTCGGTGGTTGCAACATTATTATATCAGGCAGTAATCGATAAGAAAATTACAATAAGTGAAATAGAAAAGGAATTCGATAAAACTATTAAGCTTATTGTAGACGGATTAGTTAAAATAACTGATATCAACACAAAAACATCTGTAAATCAAGCTGAAAACTTTAGGCAAATGCTTTTGACTCTGGCCGAAGATGTACGTGTAATATTAATTAAACTTGCCGTTTTACTAAACCACATGCGTGGATTAAATAATTTTCCTGAAGATTATCAAATTAAAACTTCTTTAGAAACATTTTCTTTGTATGCACCACTGGCTCATCGTTTGGGTTTATATAATATTAAATCTGAACTGGAAAACCTTTCTATGAAGTATACCGAGAATGAGAAGTATAAAGAGATAATAAAAAAACTGAAAAACACAACAGTTAAACGTAACCGGTTTATTAAAAAGTTTATCGCTCCTGTTGAAAAAGAGTTAAAGGAACAAGGTATTGATTATGATATAAAAGGACGTCCTAAATCTGTATATTCAATCTGGCAAAAAATGAAAAAACAGGACGTGGAATTTGAGGAAGTGTACGACATTTTTGCTATTCGCATTATTTTAAATTCGAAACCTTCGAAAGAAAAAGCTGATTGCTGGAGAGCTTATTCTATTGTAACAGACTTTTATCAACCTAATCCAAAACGATTGCGAGACTGGATCTCAATACCAAAATCGAATGGTTATGAATCATTACATACAACAGTTGTAGGACCAGAAAGTAAGTGGGTCGAAGTGCAAATTCGCACACAACGAATGGATGAGGTTGCAGAGAAAGGATATGCAGCACATTGGCGATATAAAGGTGTTAAAGCTGAAAAGGGAATTGATCAGTGGATGCAAAAAATACGCGAAGTAATTGAAACTAATGGTGTGGCAAATGGCGAAACAATTGACGATTTAAAATTAAATCTTTACAATAAAGAAGTTTTTGTATTTACTCCAAATGGAGATTTAAAAAAGCTTCCGGCCGGATCAACTGTTCTTGATTTTGCTTTCGATATTCATTCTGATGTCGGAAACCAGTGTGTTGGTGCTATGATAAATCATAAAAATGTAACTATTAAACAACAATTACAAAATGGCGATCAGGTAAATATTCTTACATCAAAAACTCAAAAACCAAAAACAGACTGGCTGAATTTTGTAGTTACATCTAAAGCTAAAACCAAGATTAAATCAACTCTTCGTGAAGACAAATTTAAAGAAGCCGAAACAGGTAAGGAGTTATTAAAACGAAGATTAAAAAACTGGAAAATAAAATTTGAGGATCAATTAATTGATGGATTATTAAAACATTATAAGCTGAAAACTCCGGTTGATTTATATTACGCGATAGCGCATGGGAAAATCGACGTTACGGACATTAAAAATGTTCTAACTGATAATAAAAAAGAAGAGGAAGCTGTGAAAGAGGTTCCTGAACAAAAAGAAAGTATTGATAAGGAAAAGGAAATAAGTTATCAGGGCGATTATTTAATTATTGATGATAAAATTGAGGATTTAGATTACAAACTGGCTAAATGTTGTAGTCCAATTCCGGGAGATTCTGTTTTTGGTTTTGTTACTGTAAGTGAAGGAATTAAAATACACAGAACCAACTGCCCTAATGCGCGGCAATTAGTTGATAAATATAACTACAGGATTCTAAAAGCACAATGGACAAAAAATGCTTCCAAACAATCATTTCAGGCTACTATTAAAGTTTCAGGTGTTGATGAAATGGGTATGGTAAGTAAGATAACTGATGTTATATCGAAAGATTTAAAAGTTCGAATGCGGTCAATTTCAATTGATTCAAACGATGGTATGTTCGATGGTAAACTTAAACTTTTTGTCGATAGCGCTAAACATCTGGATGGGCTAATATCAAAACTTAAAAAGGAAAAGGGAATATTAAAAGTGCTTAGAATAGATTCGGAAGGTAATTAGTTTATTTGTTTCCAGGTAAACTTGTAAAATAGTAAATAAGTTAACTATAGAATTGTTTTGTGGGATTTTGTGTCTTAGAGTCTTTGTGGCATATAAAAAGATGCGGTTTTAAGAATTGTTAAACTAAAACAATAAGGTCTTTCAAAATACTTATTTAATTTTTAAATTTGTATAACAATAAACAAAAACTGTCTAGCGTTCGTTAAAAGCTTAGATACTTGAAAAAATGAAAATTTCCATATTCACCATATTACTTATTTTTGTTCTGAGTTTCTCGGGTTTTGCACAGGTATTTCCATTAATGCCCAAATATTACCAGCCTTTAGATTCATCTGTTCTGGCAAAAAATAATAAAGAGGAAGAACCTGATAAGCAAACCTTAATGAAACGACACGAGAAAGTATCATATTCTGTTGCTGTTGGAACTGGTTATAGTAGTTTTGGTAATAATATGTCGATGATGAATTCTTATATAGCTCCATCAGTTAATTATTGGTTAAATTCGAAATTGAATTTTTCTGTTACCGGAATTATCATGCAAAATAACATGAATGGTATGGAAGGATTTTATGGTCCTTCTCCTGAATATTTATATAATTCTAATATGTCGAATTATGGTATTACAGGTTCAGCGTATTATCAGTTATCAGAAAGATTGAGCATATGGGGCGATGGAGCATATTTGGAAAATCAATCATTATTTAACGATTACCGTTCAGATGTGTACAATAATGATTATAAAACAGTTTCAATTGGTGTTGGATATAAAGTAAGCGATAATTTACATCTTAATTTTCAGTACAGATACTCTAATGGTTTAAATCCGGCATATAATTATAATTCGCCTTTTTATAATCCAACGTATAATCCTTATCGTTCTAACTTTGGTATTTGGGATTATTAAAAATGTTCAAATTGAAAAAGATTACCATAATCAGTTTAATCCTTTCTCTTGCAATTATAAATATTGTAAAATCACAAAGCCTTGTTGAGCAATATCCTGTTTTTAATCCGGGTGAAAAAATTACTTATTCTGCAGTTTATAACTGGGGTTTTATTTGGATAAATGCCGGCACTGTTGAATTTAGGGTCAACGAAACAAAGTATAATGGTAAAGAGTGTTATCATTTTAATAGCCTTGCTTCCAGTGTTCCTTCGTATGATTGGCTTTTTAAAGTACGTGATTATTTCCAATCTTATGCTCGAAAGAATGATTTAGCTCCATTATTTTTTGATCGTAACACTTATGAAGGTGGTTATTCTGTACACAATCGTTTTACTTTCGATTATTCAAACAGTTTAATTTATACTCAAACCGAAAACTCAGAAAAACCTTACACAGAAGATACATTAGAGCTTCAGCAAAATATTTATGATGTTGTTTCAGGTGTCTATTATATTCGTAATCTCGATTTCGAAAAATACGAAATCAACGATACTATTCCTATTCGAATGATTATCGATAACGAGATTTTTGATTTATATATAAGATATCTTGGAAAAGAGATTTTAAAAACACGCGATAATCGAAAATTTAATACTATAAAATTTTCGGCTTTACTTATTGAAGGCACCATTTTTAGTGGAGGAGAAGACATGTATGTCTGGGTTACTGATGATTTAAACAGAATACCAATTTTGGTTGAAGCTAAAATTCTAATAGGAACAGTAAAAGCAATATTAACAGGAACAGAAAATTTAAAATTTCCACTTTCTTCTGAAATAAAAGCGGAGTAATCTTAAATTAGTAAACTGTGGTATAGCTAATGATAAAATGATAAAATGACAGAAAAA
>JAIORB010000128.1 GCA_021108325.1 Bacteroidales bacterium
AATTTGAAACTTAAAACTATGGATACAAACTTTGAAATGATTGAAAAATATATCGATGGAGAGTTGGCAGGAAAGGAATTATTCAATTTTAAAGACTTACTTTCAACTGACAACGATATAAAGCGCGATTATAACCTGAGTATGGAAATCAATAACTCAATCATCGAAGATGATGTAATGGCGCTGAGAGAAACTATGGACTACATGTATGCGGAAGAATCTGAGGTTAAGAGAATACCGCCTGTATTTACTAACCGAAGATTTTACTATGCTGCAGCTTCAGCTGCTTTATTAATTGCAACAGGAGGCTTAGTTCAGAGATTAGCAAGACCTGATTTGGATAATAATGCAGTTTTTGAAAAGTATTATGCTCCTTATGATGTCACCGTTACATATCGTTCCGGAAATACCGAAGTAGATAGATTATTATTAAATGCACTCGAACGTTACGAAGAAAAAGATTTTGAGCATGCATTGATACTTTTTGAGGAAGTTTTAGAGACTAGGGAGAATGATATAGCTGTTAGCTTATATTCCGGTATTTCATACATAGAAGAAGAAAAATACCAGAAAGCCACAAAGTCATTTAATCATATAATTTCCCATAATGATAACTTGTTTATTGAGCAAGCTAAATGGTATTTGGCAATGTGTTATTTAAAAACTGAAAATACCGTTAAGGCAAAAAATGTATTAAATGAAATAATAAAAGAGGAAAGTTATTACAGGGAACAGGCAGCTAAAGTATTAAAAGATATCAAAAATTAACCGAGAGAAATTCATGCGAGATTCTATGAAAAACAATATAAAAACCATAAACGGCAAGATCGTGAGAGAAAACAAGAAAAAATATAACACTGAAAAAATTAGTTTTTTATCTCATATCTCGCATGGTATACGAACTCCGTTAAACTCAATCATGGGTTTTTCTAAATTACTGGTTTTAAGGGAATTAGTTGACGAAAAGCAAAAAGAATATATTCAGGGTATTTTAAACGGAAGTAATTTATTACTACAGTTTGTAGATAATATTATGGATTTATCCCAATTTGAAGCAAACAACTACTCGTTAATAATAAGAAAATACGATATAAATCAGATTTTATGGGAATTTACTGAGGATTTTTACAACCGAAAAATTGAAAATAATGATACCGATATTAATTTGATACTTGTGTGGGTTACCAAGGTAAAAGATTTGGAGATTGAAACAGATTCAATGTTACTAAAAAAAGCTTTACGAAGAATTATTAACCTGGTATCTGTAAAATATCCTATTGTAGAATTTGAATTGGGTTATCGTATAACCGAGAATAAATACTTGAATATATTTGTTCGTCCTGCAAAGGAAAAATTATCTGCTGATGATCTTTTAAATAAACATCAGTCGTATTCAATTGATGAAGATAATTCTTTCGATTATTTTAATTACAAAGTTCTATCCGGTTCGGTATCAATGTTGGGAGGTGAGTTGACTATGGATTCTGAAAACCAGGAATTCTCTTTTGCTATTCCAATAAAACATGAAAGAAATAAAGGATTTAATATAATTTAAATTAATAAATTATGAGTACTTATAATATTTATATACCTACAGAAAAAGGTAAAATGAAAATAGATTGTAGTCAGATACTCTATATTGAAACAAGTCTTCAGTGTTCGAGGCTTACACTAATTAATAACGAAAAAATCGAGTTGTTATTAACCATAAATGAAACAGAACATTTACTATTCGACCAGGGATTTTTCAGATTTAATAATAAATACCTGGTAAATCTTCGTCATGTTGAGGTAGTATTTCCTTCAGAAGCATCTAAAGTTGTATTAGAAAACGGCAAAGAAATATTTGTAAATTATAACAAAAAAGACGAGTTATTTGAAAGTTTAAAACAAGTGTATGATCTTCAAGAGTTAGTATAAATTATCAAGTTAGATTTGTTGTTATTAACCCCAGTGATACCATCTCCGAATGTTAATATTTGGAGATGGTTTCTGTTTTATTAATCAGAATTATGATGGAAGAAAGAAAAATTATCGTTATTAATGATAATGATAATGAATTACAAGTTAAAGAACTTAGCGAAATAGTATACATGGAATCTTGTGGTTGCAAAACCAAAACACATTGTTGCAAAGGCAAAGAATATTTAATAAAGAAATGTTTAAGCCGGGTTGAAGAAAAACTTCCAAATGAAAAATTCTTTAAAATTCATAAATCATTTATTATTAACATTGATTATTTAAAAGGCATAAACGTTAATGCAGATAAAACGGTATTACTGCATAACGGAATTGAATTAAAAATTGCTCACCGAAAATATAAAGATTTTATGGAGTTCGTGAAGTGTAAGTTTGAAATTTGGGAATAAGATGTAGAGACCTGTTAGTCCCGATAGTTATCGGGATAAACCTAACAGGTCTTTTTTAATTTGTTAAAAACTTTTCGTCAAAAAATACGATACGAAAATGCCAAAATATGATACGGTAATACAAAAAACGACCGATAACGGACAGCTTTTTGTGTTTTCCAAGATTTAACATTTTTTAGGTTCATGTTTTATATCTAATTTCAAGCTTCAAATCAAGCGCTTGATTAATTAAAATTATGTTTAACTAAAAAAAATGAATTATGAAAAAAAAACTTAAATTAAACAGTTTAAACAAAATTGAAAAAAAGAACCTTGCAAAAGTGAAAGGTGGCAACTGTGTTGGATGTATGTGTCACGGGGGTATTGACACATGTATTAGCACTGATGGAGGTGCTAATAATATGGATCTTCCACATCTAAAGTAATGAATTAGAGGGTTATTTTATTTAGAGTAACCCTCTAGATTTAAATAAATATCATAAATTCTTTTAATATGTTTATAGATGATAAAGTATTATCGTACTATTTAAGCGATAAAAAGGGGGTGTATTTCTTCCCAGATGAATTTGCATGTCAAATGAAATCAGGAGTATTTGAGAATGAATATTACAGAAAAAAATATGAACTACTTAAAGACAATGGAGTATTTGATAAAAAAGAGATATTGTTAGAAGGTGTATATTCAGGGTCTATTCTAAAAAGATCCCTTGCTAATACAATTGCAATTGATTTTGAACTTACTGAAAATTGCAACATGGATTGTGAATACTGCGTTTTTGGGGATTTTTATGAACAAATACCTAATAGAAAAAACAAATCCTTAAACTTAAATTATGCTATTAATCTAATTGATTATTCTTTTGATTTATTTAATGATTCAGATCAAAATTTTTCTTTAGGTAAGCCAATATAT
The DNA here is from genome assembly GCA_021108325.1 of Bacteroidales bacterium. Taxonomy (GTDB): domain Bacteria; phylum Bacteroidota; class Bacteroidia; order Bacteroidales; family UBA12077; genus UBA12077. The sequence continues at coordinate 3,283 of JAIORB010000128.1, forward strand.
ATAGGATTTTATGGAGGAGAACCTTTACTGGAATTCAATAAAATGGTTGAAATAATTAATTACGCTGAAAGCAAAAACCTAAAATATAATCATTTAAGATACTCAATGACTACTAATGGTACTCTTATTCATAAACACATTGATTATTTGGTTGAACATGAATTTAAACTATCAATTAGTCTTGATGGTAATAAAAATCATAATTATCTGAGAAAGTATAAAAATAATAAAGAATGTTATGACGATGTATATAATAATATTAATTTAATTAAAACTAAATATCCTGATTATTTCAAAGAACATGTTTCATTTAATATTGTTTTGCATAGCAAGAATCCCGTCGAAGAAGTAGAAAAATTCTTTTTAGAGAATTTTGATAAGCAACCTAAATTTTCTTCACTAAACCTTGATAGAATCAATAAAAATAATGAAATTCAATTTAAAAAAATCCTACCTGAACCGGAAGTAAAAATTAGAATTAAAGAATGTTATGATTTCCTGAAAAACTTCTCAGAGAGAATTAAGCCTAATTATGCAGATTTTTTTGATGGTGATGAGGAAAATTTTATTCCTACAGGAACCTGTATCCCTTTTTCACGAAGGATTTTTCTTACTGCTGATGGAAAAATTTTACCATGTGAAAAAATAGATCATAAATATTATTTGGGGAAAATTACAGATAATGATGTTATTTTTGACTTTGAAGGGATTAGTAATAAGCTAAATAAAGTGCTAACTAATATAAAAAAATCTTGTTATAATTGTTCAAACTTATGGCATTGTGAAGAATGTATTTTTTCTTTTGATAAAAATGCAGAGAAGTTGATTTGTAGTAAATTCACTACTAAGAGTAATATTAAAGAATATTATAAAACTATTATTGAAACTATTATTGAAAATAATACTATCCTAAGTAATTTAATAAATGACTATTATGAAATTTAGAAAAGAGTTTTTTTATTTTGAACCTTATGTTCATATAAATCATCAGAATGACAAAGCCTTATTATATAATACATTTACAAATAAATATGAGATTTTAAACAACAAAATATTGTTACATCAGATACAACAAAATATTCAAAATCACACTAATGGTTTTTTTCTTAATTCTCCCCTTGAGAAAGAAATATGTTGTGAACTTAGAAATAACTATTTTGGAGAAATTATTACTATTAATCCAGATGAAGTTCCTCCTTTTGTTCTTCCTACAGAATTTTTAAAAGTTGAGAAAAATAAAGAGTTTTTAGAAACTGCTCCTTATAGAAACATTAGCGAAAATATAATTAGTTGTTTATTTGAATTAGATCTGTATATTGACAATCCATACCAAGATGATGATATCTATTGTAAACAATTACCTTCTGTTTATTTCCCAACAAGTGAAAAGGAAAAAGGATTTACTGATTTTTTTTCTCAAATTGAAGTTCTTTGCAATTCATCTAACTTAAATAAAATTAATATTTTTATAAGTAGAAGTAATGTAGAGAATCTTCATTTTTTGAATGAATTAAAGAATAAACTGGATCATAATAAGTTAGTTTTACATTTTAATATCGAGAATGCTATTAACTATACCCAGATTGATGATGATTTAACGAAACTGGTTTATTACTCAATATCTTTTCATAGTACCGAAAATAAAATAAAAAAGTTTAATTTTAACAGAGCAAATAATTTCAAGATCGTATTTTTAATTGAAGATGAAGAACAAATATCTATAGCAGATGAAATAGTTAGTACATACAAAATAATTGATTATGATTACAAACCGTTATTCAATGGGAATAACATAGATCTTTTTAAAGATTGTGTTTTTTTAGATGAAGAAAGTATTTTATCAGAGAAAATTAATAAAAATCAAATATTTAGGAATAAAGAGATTAATGCTATAGACTTTGGGAGAATTGTTATTTTTAATGATGGTCAGTATTGCACTAATAACTTATTACCGCCATTAGGGAATGTTGAAAATGATGATGTCAGGCAAATATTAAATAATTGCATTTCTTCCGAGAGTTCAACTTGGTTTTTAACCAGGAATAATGTGTCTATATGCAAAGATTGTATTTATAATCAATTATGTCCTCCAATTTCTAATTACGAACACGTTATCGGGAAGTTTAATTTGTGTAATATATCTTAATATGAAAAGAAAAATTCCATTAATTGCTGTATTAATAATTACTTATTTTAATGTAACAGGACAGCAAAATAACTATGCTGAGCTGTTTCTCGAAAATAAATTTAAAGAAATCATTGATTTGTCTGATGTCCGAATAAAAGATAGCATAGCAACTGACAATGATTTCTTTTGGGAAGCCCAATCCTTAAGAAAAATGGGGAAAGAAATGGATGCATTAAACATTTTAAATATTTCAACAGACGAATTCCCTGATAACAAAAACCTAAAATTATTATACCTTGATATTTTGTTTGACAACAATATGTTTTCTGATGCAGAGCCTTTAATTGATACCATGTTATTGACAGATTCTTTGAATTTTAGTTTATTGCAAAAGAAAATCCTAATTAACGAATTCAATTTGCAGAATGAAAATGCCATTAATTTATTAGACAAAGCGATACAACATGACAGCCTGAATATTTTCTATTTAAGCCATTTAGGGGATAATTATAAAAGAATAGATAATATACTTCTTTCAAGTTTTTATTATGAAAAGGCTTATCAACAAAATATAAAGGATCAAAATATTGCAAAAAAATTAATTAGCAATTACTTAGAACTCAACCCACTAAATGCAATTAACATTTGTGATACCATTCTAAAGATAGATTCACTGAATATTCCTTTTTTAAGGTACAAAGCATTTGCATATTATAAAACCAATAAATTGAGTGAATCATTAAAAGAATATGAAAAAATTTATGCATTGGGTGATTCGTCAGTAGTTATTCTAAAGAGAATAGGTATTTTAAAATACAAATTAAATGATTTTCATGAAGCAAGACCCTATTTAAACAGAGCCTTGAAATTAGATTCAACCGATATTGAAATTACTTTTTATTATGGATGTTCTTTAGCTAATTCCCCTGAAAAGGGAGAAGCCCTGAAGTACATGTTAAAATCAATTAAACTCCTTGAACCGGATAAAGACGTTGTATCAGCAATATATGAACAAATTGCCTTTACCTATCGGGAAATAAAAGAGTATGATAATAGTTTGAATTATTATTCGCAGGCTTATGAACTGAATCCTGAAAAAAAGAAATATCTTTTCATAGTAGCATCAGTATATGAAAACAACCTGAATAACAAAATTAAAGCCAAAGAATATTATGAAATGTTTTTGAATGAAGTTGGGGAATCTCAGGATACAGATTCTTTAAACCAGGTCAATCCGTATACTTCAACATATACCAGTGCAGCTAAGTTAAGTATTGAGAGAATTAATGAAGAATTATTTTTTGAAGGTAATTTAAAATAATATTTAAAAACTTACATATGACAGGTAATTATTTAAAATGGATTTTCAGGAATATCTTTTTTAACAAATTCTATAGCTTGATAAATATACTAGGCCTTTCAATTGGCCTGGCTGGTGCATTTTTTATATTAATATTTATTATAAACGAAACTTCGTATGATAAACACCAAAAAGAGAATGTTTACAGGGTTTTAAAGTATGATTCAACGTTTGAATACCTTTCGCCGCATTCGCCTTTTATTTTGGCTGAGATATTAAAAAACGAAATCCCAGATGTCAAATATGCCTCATCCATGCGACGAATCAGAAAATTCAATGTAGAAAAAGGAGAGGATGCAATAACAGAAACAATGGTTTATGGTGCAGATCCTGATATTTTTGAAATCTTGAAATTTGATTTCATTTATGGAAATAATACACCAATTCTTAATGATAAGAATGATGTTATAATAAGTGATAAAATTGCACGAAAGTATTTTGGAGAAGAAAACCCTGAAGGGAAATGTTTAAATGCTATTATTTCCGGGGAAAAGAAGTCGCTTATTGTAAAAGGTGTTTACGAAGATTACCCAAGGCTTTCAACCATTTCCCCTGAAATAATTATCAGCTCAGATTATGCTATTGCAGAGTTATTGCAAACCTTTCCTGATGCGGATTATTACAATGCTTTTGATAATAGTTATTTTGAGACTTATGTGCTGATAAATAATAAAAAAGATGTAGAAAATAAATTGAGCGGTATAGAAAACAAATATCTCAATGAAAATCAAAAGTTTAAATTTAGCCTGCAATCAATTGATAACTTTTATTTAGGGTCAGGTAACATTGTCAATAACCATTTACCTATAGGTAACCTGAAAAATGTATACTTATTTCTAATTATTGTTATAACTATTTTAGTGGTAGCTATTTTTAATTATTTAATCCTTTCATCAGCATTAATGATTAACAGGAATAAAGAAATTGGGGTTAGGAAAATAGTAGGTGCGAATAAACAAACTATATTCATACAATTAATTGGAGAAACATCTGCAATAATTTTCATTTCTGCTGTAATTGGATATTTAATTGTTGTAACAAATATTAACAGGATTCAAACTCTTTTTAGTATTAACGTGGAATACTCTATAAAAGGTGCTTATTGGTATTTTATTGCTTATGTAATTATTGTTTTGGTTCTTGCATTGATAGCCGGGTCAATAATTGCTTTCCGGTATTCAAAAGTTAATCCAATTGATCTTTTAAAACAAAAATTCAAAAATGGCAATAGCTTAATTTCAATACGAAGCGTTCTAATTGTAATTCAATTGGCAGTTTTTGTGGGATTATTATCGATGACGTTATTAGTAAAGAAACAAATTTCATATATGGTTAATAAAAATCCCGGGTTTAATAAAGAAAATCTATTAATACTAAATTTAGATAATAATTTAAAAAAGAAATATAATGCTTTTAAACAAGAGCTTATTAATCACCCTGCAATTCTAGATGCCTCGGGAGCGTTTTTTCTACCTCCAACTAATTCTTCTATGAGGCAAGAAGTACAGTCTCCAGATAACCCTGACAACAAAGCTATACTTGAATATATGGCAGTTGGATTTGATTTTATTGAAACATTAGGAATTAAAGTTGTTGAAGGAAGAAGTTTTAACCCGGAAATAGTAAGTGATTCATCTGGCTCTGTTATTTTAAATGAAAGTGCTGTTAAAGAGTTATCTCTAAATAAACCATTAAATAAGATAATAAATAACCAAGAAGTAATTGGTGTTATTGAAGATTTTAACTTGCACTCAATGCATAGCAAAATACCACCTTTGGCAATTAATATTGTACCTGATAATTATATCTATAAAATGGTTATAAGATATAATAGTGATGAGATAAGTCAGTTATTAAGTTTTGTAGAAAAAAAATGGCATGAATTTTCTCCAGAATCAAAACCTGATTATTATTTTTATAATGATGTTACAAAGGCTATATATTCAGAGGAAAACCAGTTATCAAAAATATTAGTTTTTTTTACATCTTGTTCAATTTTGATTTCTTTACTTGGATTGTATGGGCTTACAATTTTTATTGCTGAAAAAAGAGTTAAAGAAATAGGCATAAGGAAAGTTTTAGGTGCCCAAAAAGCGGATATAATTATGCTCCTGTCAAAAGGATTTGTTAATTTAGTAGTAATAGCTTCGCTAATTGCATGGCCAATTGTTTTTTACCTGATGAAAAAATGGCTAAATAAATTTTCATATAAAACTCCTATTGAGATTTGGCTTTTCGTTGGTTCATCTTTTATTGCATTAATATTAATTATAATAATTACAAGTTGTAAAGCATTGAGAGTTACTAATTATAATATTACGGAAACATTGCGATATGAATAGTTAATATTGAAAAACAATTAAATAAAAATTCATTGTTAATAATCCTAAAATATTTAATTAAATAGGTTTTGCTATCTTTAAACAAAAAATGCCTTTCCCCTTTTACAAACAATTCGATGCCATGTTTACCTGCCGAATAGGCAGGGATTGTGGCTCTTTTATTAATAACTACAATGATGATTGTAAGCATGTCTTTTCCTTATTATAAACAATTAGATGCCATGGATTGCGGTCCTTCCTGTTTAAGGATGATTGCAAAACATTATGGCAAAAACTACTCTTTGCAAACATTACGAGATAAAAGCTATATTACCCGCGAAGGAGTTTCAATGCTGGGTATTAGCGATGCTGCTGAAGCAATAGGTTTCCGGAGTATGGGTGTTCGAATTACTTTTGAGCAGTTATTAACTGAAGCTCCGATGCCTTGTGTTGCACATTGGAAACAGAATCATTTTGTGGTTGTTTATAAAATTAATAAACAGCGTAACGGGAAAATATTTGTGCATGTTTCAGACCCTGCTCGCGGATTAATAAAATTCACCAAAGAAGAGTTTTTATCGGGTTGGACATCTACAAAAGAAGGCGGAGATGATAAAGGCCTTTGTTTATTGCTTGAAACTACGCCTGATTTTTACAAGGCAGATGATGAAAAATTAAATAAATCGGGCTTTAAATTTCTGTTTTCATATTTGCGGCCCTTTAAAAAGATAATTACTCAATTATTCCTGGGATTATTATTAGGAAGTTTATTACAATTAATTTTCCCGTTTTTAACTCAGAGTATTGTCGATAAAGGTATAAATACACAGGATTTAAATTTTGTTACTTTAATCATAATTGCCCAACTGGTTTTAATATTTTCCCGCACAATTGTTGAGTTTATTCGAAGCTGGATATTATTGCACCTCGGAACTCGAATCAATATTTCTTTAATTTCTGATTTCCTGATTAAATTAATGAAATTACCTGTTGCCTTTTTCGATACTAAAATGATTGGAGATTTAATACAGCGTATTGGAGATCATAAACGTATTGAAAACTTTTTAACGTCATCAACTTTAAATATCCTGTTTTCATTTTTTACACTTATCATATTTGGAATAGTACTCTTGATTTATAATGTAAATATATTCCTGATTTTTTTAATAGGAAGTGTTTTATATACATCGTGGGTTTACCTGTTTATGAAAAAGCGTCGTGATTTGGACAATCGTAGATTTGCTCAAATGTCCGATAATCAGAGTAATGTTATTCAGCTTATAACCGGAATGCAGGAAATAAAACTGAATAATTGTGAAAAACAAAAACGCTGGGAGTGGGAGAATATCCAGGTAAAATTGTTTAAAGTAAATATGGCAAGCTTGTCGTTAAACCAGTATCAACAAGCAGGTGGAGTTTTAATAAACGAAGTAAAGAATATAATTATCACATTTATTGCTGCAAAATCGGTGATAGATGGAAATATGACTTTGGGTATGATGTTGGCTGTGCAATATATTATTGGACAGATGAATAGTCCGATAAATCAAATGATAAGCTTTTTACAATCGACCCAGGATGCTAAAATTAGTCTGGAACGTTTAGGCGAAATTCATAATAAAGAAAATGAAGAATCGGACGAGGATCCCAAAATTGACATTCTGCCGGAGCATCGTGAGTTAAATATCGATAAAGTATTTTTTCAATACGAAGGGCCTCGCTCACCATTTGTTTTAGACGATGTTAACTTGAATATTCCTGAAAAGAAAATCACGGCAATTGTAGGAACCAGCGGCAGTGGAAAAACAACGCTAATAAAATTATTACTCGGGTTCTATAATCCAACAAAAGGAAAAATTAACCTTGGAGATCTTTATTTGAATAATGTAAGTAACCGCATGTGGCGAGACAAATGTGGCGCTGTAATGCAAGATGGTTTTATCTTTTCGGACTCCATAGCTAATAATATTGCTGTATCAGATGAATATCCTGATCTTGAGAAATTATTACATGCCGTTAAAGTGGCAAATATTCAGGAGTTTATAGAGTCATTGCCACTAGGTTACAATACTAAGATAGGACAAAACGGAGTAGGAATGAGCCAGGGGCAAAAGCAAAGAATACTTATTGCACGTGCAGTTTATAAAAATCCCGAGTTTATATTCTTCGATGAAGCTACCAATGCTCTTGATGCTAACAATGAGCGAATTATAATGGAAAATCTTGATCAGTTTTTTAAAGGAAAAACGGTTATTGTAGTCGCTCACAGGTTAAGTACAGTTAAAAATGCCGACCAGATTGTTGTTCTTGAAAAAGGAAAAATAGTAGAAAAGGGAACACATACCGAACTAACTAAAAAGAAGGGTGCTTATTACGAGTTGGTGAAGAATCAGTTGGAATTAGGTAATTGATATATTGTTAAACTGTTGTAAAATCGAGGTTTGTTATGAATTATTTATCACTGAAAGATTTAAATTATCTACCCAAAGAAGTAGATTCGTTAATTAAATTTACTAACGAAAAACTAAAAATCTGAAATGTATAATTGTGTTTCTAATAAAACATACAGCAATTTAACCATTTAACAATTTAATACTCATGGATCAACAGCATAAAATAGAGCACGAACAATCATTAGAAAAAATAGAACTCCGCTCAAACGAGGTACAGGAAGTGCTTAGTCGTCCGCCAAAATGGATTGTAAGGTGGGGAATTACAGTAGTATTTTTTGTTGTTATAGTAATTGTAGTTGGAAGCTGGTTTTTTAAATATCCTGATATTGTTACCGCCGACATTGTTTTAACCACTGAAAATCCTCCGGCTCCTGTTTTAGCAAAAACAACCGGTAAAATTCAAAATTTATTTGTTTCAGATAATGATTTAGTCTCAAAAAATCAAGTTGTAGGTGTAATCGAGAACCCCGGAAATTATGAATCGGTTGAGAGTTTAGCGAAAAATCTGGAGAAGTTTAAAAGTAATTTCAAATCCGGAGAAATAATTAATTTATCATACAAAACGTATATCCTTGGAGAAATACAGGTTAATTATGCAAGCTTTTATAAACACATAGATGAATATAATAAAACGATTAAGTTAGATTATCATCAACGTAAAATTGAATTGTATAAAAAGGAACTTAATAAATACGAACTTTATTTGGCGAACCTAAAGGTTCAAAACGGAATATTAAAGGAAGGATATCAGTTAACAAGAAAACAGTTCAATCGCGATTCTGTTTTGTCCACACAGAATTTGTTATCAGAATCAGATTTCGAAAAATCAAAGTCAGAATTACTTTCTAAATTGTATAATTTAGAACAAAACAATTTGTCTATTACAAACACTGATATTCAAGCTGAACAATTGAATCAAAGTATTCTTGAGCTGGAGTTACAACAAGAGAAGCAAATTTCAGATCAGCTTATTTTCATTTGGGAATCGTATGAAAATCTTCTTTCGGCAATTGATACATGGAAACACCATTATGTTCTTATTGCACCAACAAATGGAGTGGTTACTTTTAATCAGTTTTGGAATGAAAATCAAACTGTAAAATCCGGTGAAACAGTTTTAACAGTTATTCCTAAGGACGAGGGCGAAATGATTGGTAAAGTACAATTAACATTTCAGGGTGCCGGAAAAGTTAAAGAAGGTCAATTGGCAAATATTCAATTTGCAAATTATCCATATATGGAGTTTGGAATGGTTAAAGGAATAATAAGATCCATTTCGCTTGCTCCAAATAATAATTATTATACAGCCGAAATAGAATTGCCTAAAGGATTAAGTACCTTTTATGGAGTAGATTTAGAATTTAAACAGGAGATGCAAGGTACAGCAGAAATAATTACTGAAGATATCCGCTTATTAGAAAAAATAATAAGGCCACTTCGGTATATTCTAAATAGAAATACTAAGTTTGG
>JAIORB010000087.1 GCA_021108325.1 Bacteroidales bacterium
TCTGTTCTTTCAGACTTTTTAGAACCAAATACAAAGAAAGACTCTGAAATCATAAAACCAACCATAGATAATAAAGAAAACTCTACTGATGAAATAACTTTAAAAGTTAGTCATCTTAATAAAACATTCATATCGAAAAGAAATTTTATTGGCAAGCCAAAACAACAACAAACAGCTGTTTTTGATTTAAGTTTTAATGTTTTTAAAGGAGAAACCCTTGGTTTAGTTGGGGAGTCTGGGTGTGGAAAAACAACCTTAGGGAGAACAATCGTTCAGCTAATTGAAAAAAGTTCCGGGTCAATTGAATACAAAGGAAAACTCTTAAATAGTTTGACCAAAAAAGATTTAAAGCGGTTTAGAAAAAATGTGCAAATAATTTTTCAGGATCCGTATTCTTCATTAAATCCTAAATTAATAATTGGTGATGCTTTAACAGAACCTCTTATTGTTCATGGTATAGGTAAAAACAAAACAGAACGGAAAAAAAGAGTGTTTGAGATTTTGAAGAAAGTAAAATTAGATTTAGATAGTTTTTATAAGTATCCACATGAATTTTCCGGAGGACAGAGACAAAGAATTGTTATTGCACGTACTTTAATATTAAATCCGGAATTTGTAATATGTGATGAATCTGTTTCTGCTTTAGATGTTTCTGTTCAGGCCGAAATATTAAATTTATTAAATGATTTAAAAGACGAGTTTCAATTAACTTACATTTTTATCTCACATGATTTATCTGTAGTTAAATATATGGCAGATAGAATAATGGTTATGAAGGATGGAGAACTTATTGAAATAAATAAAGCAGATGAAATTTATAAATCACCTGCTTCAGATTACACTAAAAAACTTATTGAGTCAATACCTGTTATCAAAAGCAATTAGAAAAAATCGTTGTTAAAATCTTCCTGATCTGTCTGATTTTCTTCATATTTACCACAGTCTAATTCTACAGAAAAATTTAAAGGTTCTTCAAATTTATCTTCTTGAGTTACGGTTAATATAGTAGAGTCGTTATATATTTTTTGCATATATAGTGCAAAAACAGGTAATGCCATATTATGACCACCACCAAGTAGGGTTCCTTTAAAGTGAATACTTCTGTCTTCTCCTCCAACCCAAACACCAGAAACCAAATTTGGAGTTACACCCATAAACCATCCATCAGAGTTATTCTGAGTTGTCCCTGTTTTTCCTCCTATTTCGTTATAAAGTTCGTATTTCCAACGGACTCTTCCGCCGGAGCCTCCTTTTACAACACTTTGTAATAAGGTGGTCATTAAATAGGCTGTTTGTTCACTTATAGCTTCATCTTTAGTTGATGTAAATCTGGCCAATACAGTGCCATTTTTATCTTCTATTCGGGTTACAAAAATTGGTTCAGCATGAACTCCTTTATTTGAAAAAGTTGAATAAGCGCTAGTCATTTCATAAAGTGAAATATCCGATGTTCCTAAAAATATTGAAGGTACAGCAGCTATTCTACTTGTTATTCCCATTTTACGCATCACGTCAATAACCGAAACAGGATTAAATTGTTTTATTAACCATGCTGAAATATAGTTCACTGAATTTGCAAGGCCCCATTTTAAAGTTACCATTTGTCCGTCTTTACTTGAAGGACCTGAATTTTTTGGTGTCCATGTCGAATCATTTAACATAAAAGTACTTGGGACATTCGGAACCTTATGACAAGGTGCATATCCTTCTTGCATTGCCAGAGTATAAAGAAATGGTTTTATTGTTGATCCAACTTGTCTTTTGCCCTGTGTTACATGGTCGTATTTAAAATGCCTAAAATCCGGGCCACCAACATAAGCTTTTATATAACCATTATGAGGATCAATAGATACGAACCCGGCTCTCAAATAATTTTTATAATAAAGTAATGAATCCAGTGGAGTCATAATAGTATCCACTTTTCCTTTCCATGAAAAAACAGTCATTTCAGTCCGGGTATTGAATACCGCTCTTATAGAATCCATATTTACACCTCTTCGGCGTAAACTTCTATATCTCTCTGTTCTACGGATAGCAAGGTCAATAATATTTTTTAAATCCTCTTCGCTTAGTTCTTCATAATACGGAGCATTTGGATTGTTCTCCTGTTCCATATTGAAATCATCTTGTAATTCTTTGCTAAGATGCTCAACCAGTGCCTCTTCTGCATGTTTTTGCATCCTTGAATCAATGGTGGTATAAATTTTTAATCCATCACGATATAAATCATAATTAGACCCATCCGGTTTATTATTCTTTTTACACCAACCATATAAAGGATTTGTATACCATTCTATCGAATCGTTTCTGTAATCTCTTAATGAAAAATAATTTCTTTTATTTGGTTTTGATTTATTTAATGTAAGTCTTAAATATTCTCTGAAATAGGTTGCTAATCCGGCATTGTGATCTTGAAATTTATAGTTTAATTCAATAGGAAGAATGCTTAACGAATCAAATTCTTCATTAGTAATAAAATTGTATTTATTCATCTGACTCAGGACAATATTTCTCCTTAGCCTTGACCTTTCAGGATTTCGTACGGGACTATAATAAGTAGGAGCTTTTAAAAGGCCTATAAGCAAGGCCGATTCTTCAACTTTTAATGAGTCAGAGGGTTTGTTAAAATAAGTTTTAGTTGCTGATTTAATTCCATATGTTATTCCTCCAAAAGGAACTGTATTTAAATACATTACAATGATTTCATCCTTGGTATAATTACGTTCCAGTTTTACAGCAGTAACCCATTCTTTAAATTTTGCTGTTCCAAGATGTATATTTCTTCCAATCGAAGATGTATACGTTGTTGTATCTCTTGGGAAAAGATTTTTTGCAAGTTGTTGCGTAATTGTACTACCTCCTCCGGAAGATCTATTATTCATTAATATAGAATAAACTAAAACTCTTGCTAATCCTCTTGCATCAATTCCTGAGTGTTTATGAAAGCGAATATCTTCCGTTGCAATTAAAGCATCAATAACATTCTGAGGTATATCATTGTATTTTGCATAAGATCGATTATCCCAAAAAACATTTCCTATTAATACTTCATCATCTGAATAAATATCAGAAGCTAAGTTGTTTTCTGGATTTTCTAATTCCTCAAAAGTTGGCATTTCGCCTAACTTCTCGAAAGATATTAGTGTAAAAAATAAAATGATTGTTATTATTGGAATTAATATCAATATCCAAAACAATCGTATATAAAATTTTGTTGTAATTTTAATTTTGTTCATATTGCCGGTTTTCGAGTGCTTGTAAAATTAATAAATAATATTTAATTCAAAATTTTGAACTTAAAATACTTTTTATATTAAGTTTGTGTCGTTTTTAAATATTCTTAAAATTAAAATATTTATGATTGAAAATTTAGTTATTGTTGAGTCTCCTGCAAAAGCAAAGACAATTGAGAAGTTCTTAGGAAAAAATTTTCAAGTTAAATCAAGTTTTGGACATATTAGAGATTTAGCAAAAAAGAATTTAGGAATTGATATAGAAAAAAATTACGAACCTCAATATATAATTCCGGATGATAAAAAAGCAATTGTTAAGGAATTAAAAAAGATTGCAAAAGAGGCTAAAGTTGTTTGGCTAGCTTCCGATGAAGATCGTGAGGGAGAAGCAATAGCATGGCATTTAATGAAAGTTCTTGATCTGGATATTAAGAAGATAAAAAGAATAGTTTTCCACGAAATTACAAAAGAAGCAATCCAGAATGCTATTAAAAATCCAAGATTAATTAATGAAAATGTTGTTAATGCACAACAAGCAAGAAGAATTTTGGACAGGTTAGTGGGATTTGAATTATCTCCTGTTTTGTGGAAAAAAGTAAAACCATCACTCTCGGCAGGGAGAGTTCAGTCAGTTGCAGTTAAATTGCTTGTTGAAAGAGAACGAGAAATTATAAATTTTAAGAGTGAGTCTTTCTTTAAAGTAACAGGCCTTTTTAAAACAAATAAGAATGAAGAATTAAAAGCAGATTTATCAGAAAAGATTAAATCACCTAAAAAAACACTGGAATTATTAGAGAAATGTAAAACTGCATCTTTTAATATAACAGATGTTGTTAAAAAACCAGGGAAAAAATCTCCTTCGGCTCCTTTCACTACATCAACTTTGCAGCAAGAAGCTAGCAGAAAACTTGGGTTTTCTGTTGCTCAAACAATGGCAATTGCACAAAAGCTATACGAATCAGGGAAGATTACTTACATGAGAACCGATTCTGTTAGTTTATCTTCTATGGCAATTGGTGCAGCAAAAAATGTTATTTTAAATGAATTTGGTGAAAAATATCTTAAAACAAGAAATTTCAAGACAAAATCAAAAGGAGCACAGGAGGCTCATGAAGCAATTAGACCAACTTTTATGGAGAAACAGGAAGTTTCGGGGGCTGAAAGAGAAAAGAGATTGTACGATTTGATATGGAAAAGAACTGTCGCTTCTCAAATGAGCGAGGCTCAATTAGAGAAAACGACTATTACTATAGATATTTCTAATGATGAACATAAATTTGTAGCTATTGGAGAAGTTCTTAAGTTCGATGGTTTCCTAAAAGTTTATTTTGAATCGACCGATGATGAGAATAATGAAGAGGTAAAAGGCTTGTTACCGGCAGTTAATAAGGGTGAAGACTTAGAGCAGAATTCAATTCAGGCTGTTGAAAGATTTACACATTATCCTCCAAGATATACAGAAGCAAGTTTAGTTAAAAAACTGGAAGAACTGGGAATAGGCCGTCCATCAACGTATGCTCCGACAATTTCAACTATTCAAAACAGGGGATATGCAGTAAAAGAAGACAGGCCGGGGAAAGATCGTGAATACGTGTCATATACATTACTTAATAATCAAATTAAAGAAACTAAGAAAAAGGAAATCACAGGGGCAGAAAAAAAGAAACTTTTCCCTAATGATATTGGAATAGTTGTGAATGATTTTCTTGCAGAACATTTTAATGAGATTGTTAATTATAATTTTACAGCTTCGGTCGAAGAAGAATTCGATGAAATTGCAAATGGTAAGCTGAGCTGGTCAAAAATGATAGATAAATTTTATAAGCCATTTCATAAAACAGTGGAAACTACTCTCGAAACTTCAAGCAGAAGTGTTGGCGAAAGAATTCTTGGTGATGATCCGGCAACAGGAAAACCTATTACTGCAAAAATTGGACCTTATGGTCCGATGGTTCAAATTGGCTCTAAAGATGATGAAGATAAACCCAGGTTTGCATCTCTTCAAAGAGAACAGCATTTAGAAACAATTACACTTGAAGAGGCATTGGAATTATTTAAATTGCCACGGGATTTAGGTCAGTATGAAGATAAGAAAGTTGTAGTTTCTATAGGACGATTTGGTCCTTATGTAAGGCACGACTCAAAATTTATTTCTTTAAAAAAGGAAGACAATCCTTATAAAATTGAACTTGACCGCGCTATAGAGTTAATAGAAGAGAAAAGAGAGAAAGACCGTTCAAGAACTATTAAGATATTCGAAGAAGATAAAGATCTCCAAATTCTTAATGGCCGCTGGGGTCCTTATATTGTTTGCAAAAAGAAAAATTATAGAATTCCTAAAGGAACCGAGGCCGAAAGCTTAACATTGAAACAATGTATGGAAATTGTTGAAAGTAATGGCAAATCAGAAAAAGGGAAGAAAACTAAAAAAACAAGTTCAAAAAAGGGGTCAGCAAAAAAATAAGATTTTTCAACAATTATAAACCTTGAAAAATTAGTACATGAATTTGAATGATTATTTAGATCCAATTGATTTAAAATTTGCTATTAGAGATTTTATAAATCCTAAAGATCAGTTAATTTCTTCTGTTTCTGTTTCTGTTCATACATCTGATAAAAAAATAAAAGCAATTGAAAATTATAATGTTGCTATTATTGGTGTTCCTGACAATCAACCTGAAAATGTTGACGAGTCGGTTAATGGTTTATTAAAGATTAGAGAATATCTTTATAGCCTGTCATCTTTTAGTAAGCAGGTTAAAATATATGATTTAGGAAATTTAAAATGTGGGAATACTACTAATGATCATTCAATAGGATTAAGAGATGTAATAGTTGAATTGTTAGCATTAAATATTATTCCTATTATTATAGGATCTTCTGAAGATATCATTTACCCAAATTATTTAGCATATCAAAAGCTTGACAAGAAAATAAATCTTGTTACGATCGATAGTCAAATTAAGATAGTAGAGAATCGTGAAAAAGAATATAAATCGGCCTTATGGAAAGTAATAATCGAAAATAATGAATCTTTATTCTTTTTCTCTAATATTGGTTATCAAACACATTTTGTTAATTCTAAAATAACAAAATATCTTTCAGACCAATTACATTTTTTTTATAGATTAGGTTATATTCGTTCTAAAATAAAAGAAGTTGAACCCATTTTTAGGGATGCCGATTTAATAGGGCTGAATATTTCTTCTGTCAGACAATCTGATGCTTTTGGACAAACACATCCTTCTCCAAACGGTTATTATGGTGAAGAAATCTGTCAAATGGCACGATATGCTGGTTTGAGTACTAAGTTATCTTCATTTGGTGTTTATGATTATAATTTTGAGTTTGACATAAATTTTCAAACGGCTCACCTGATTGCTCAAATCATCTGGTATTTTATTGACGGTTACACAAATAGAATTACAGAATATCCATTTGAAAACGATCAGAATTACAAAAAGTTTATTGTAAATCTGGATAGTTTCAAGCAAGAATTAGTTTTTTATAAAAGCGAAAAAACAGATCGCTGGTGGGTAGAGGTTCCGTCTTTTAAAACCAATACTACAAAACATGTTTTAATATCTTGTACTTACGACGATTACAAAGATGCAGGTAACGGAGATGTTCCGGAAAGGTGGTTGAAAACATTCCAGAAGATAAATTAACAAAAGTAATTCTTTGATAAAAATCTTTGTAAAAAAAACAATCATTAGTAACCTTATTAATTTTCAGCAGTATAAAAGATGTATATTTATAAGGATATGAACATTTAAATGTTTATAAAATTTGTTTAGAAATATTATTTTCGTTTATTTTACTTTTGGTAATCTTTATTATAATTGAGGAATACAGTATTTAATATGAAAAAACAATCTCTGTTTCTTGCCATTTTCTTAATGGTTTCTTTGCTGCTAAAGGCACAACAAGATCCTCAATTTACCCAAACAATGTTTACACAGTTGCTCATAAATCCTGGATATGCAGGGAGTGAAGATAAAATTTGTGCTTACGCGTTGCAAAGAGTACAATGGACAGAGTTTGGTGATGGAGCACCTTCAGTTACAGTTTTTAATGTTGATGCCGCTATAAAAAACAGATTTGGATTGGGCCTTTCTCTTGAAAATGATGAATTAGGGTTTGATAAAGACTTTAAAATCAATTTGTCGATTGCATATAAACAAACTATAGGCAATGGGAAATTAGGAATAGGTGTAAAGTGGGGAGTTGCTAACTCTGCAATTGATTTACAAGGTTCAGAATGGATTACTCCAACAGACGATCCGGCTATCGACAATGCAATACCTGAAAATGGTAGTGAGGCAATGACTTTTCTTGATTTTGGTTTCGGGTTATATTATAAAACTCAAGATTTGTATCTAGGAATTTCATCTACACATTTGAATGAACCAAAATTTGAATTTGATAAAGGAACACCATCTTTAAAAAGACATTATTATATAATAGCCGGATATAATCTACCATTTGCTAATCCCTTATTGGAATTTAAACCAGGCATTGTGGTTCAGTCTGATGGTACAAACTCTCAATTAGCAATAAATGCATTAATTGCATACAATAAAAAGTTATGGGGTGGCGTTTCTCTAAGAACGGATAATGCAATTTCTGGTATTTTGGGATTAGAATTATTTAAATGGGTGAAAGTTAGTTATTCATACGACTTTGTTGTCTCCGATTTAATGGGATATAATAATGGAACACATGAAATAATGATGGGATTTTGTTTGGATGTTAAGAAAGATAAAACACCAGAAAAGTATAAGAGTATAAGATTTTTATAAAATTTATAATAGAAAATTAAAGAATTATTGTTATTTTGCAAAATAAATATTTAAAATATCATGAAAAAAATACTTGTTGTTAGTATACTATTGGCAATCTCTTTTAGTTGTAGTAAATACAATGCTGGAGAATTAACAGGAGTTCAAGGCAGAAAAGGATGGTTTGAGTCCCAACCATACGGTATGATTTTTGTGCCAATGGGGAGTTTCAATATGGGACCAAGTGACCAGGATGTTGCCTGGGCAATGACAGCCTATCAGAAAACAGTTTCTGTTGATGCCTTTTGGATGGACGAAACGGAAATAACTAATAATGAGTATCGTCAGTTTGTATATTATGTTCGTGATTCTATTATGAGAAGAAAATTAGGTGAACAAATTGAAGACTTTCTTATTGCAGAAGATCAATTTGGAAATCCAATTGAACCGCCAATTATTAACTGGGATACTGAAATAGATATGATGGATGAAGAACAGTCCGAAATATTAAACGAATTATATTTGGCTGAACATGAAAGATTTTATCGTCGTAAGGAAATTGATACCCGAAAGCTTATGTTTGAGTATTATCGAGTTGACATGAACCAAGCAGCGTTAAAATCTAACAGATATAATTTCGATACCAAAGAATATACAGGATCTGCTATAAATTCACAAGGAGAAAGAATGGATGTTGAAGATCGTTCAGCATTTGTACTAAGAGATGTCATTAATGTATATCCCGACACTCTTTGTTGGATAAGTGATTTTACATATTCGTTTAACGAGCCTTATACAAATATGTATTTCTGGCATCCTTCTTTTGATAATTATCCTGTGGTTGGTGTAACATGGAAGCAGGCAAGAGCATTCACAGTTTGGAGAACACAATATCTAAATAATGAATTAATGAGAAGCGGTGAAGGATTTGTTCAGGATTTTAGATTGCCGAGCGAATCAGAATGGGAATATGCAGCCAGAGGAAACTTAGATCTTTCAATGTATCCGTGGGGTGGAATGTACACAAGAAATAAGTTGGGATGCTTTTTAGCAAACTTTAAACCATTAAGAGGTAATTATGTTGATGATGGTGGAATGATACCCGTAGCTGTTGGCAGCTATTCTCCAAACGAATATGGTCTTTTTGATATGGCAGGAAATGTTTCAGAATGGACAGCCAACGCATTTGACGAATCAGCTTATAGTTTTATGCACGATATGAATCCGGATTATAAATATGAATCTTTGCCAGATGATCCACCATCAATGAAACGTAAAGTATTAAGGGGTGGTTCATGGAAAGATATTGGATATTTTTTACAAAATGGAACAAGAGCATATGAATTTCAGGATTCTGCAAAATCTTATATAGGCTTTAGATGTGTACGTTCATATCTTGGTGTTAATTAATACGTAGTTATTTAGAAACTTTTAAATTTTGTGTTATGATTAATATAGCAGAAATAGTTCAGGGTTCAACATGGAAGAATTTCATGGCAAAATTATATGGCTGGGGTGCCGCCGTTGTTATTTTGGGTGCCTTATTTAAAATTAATCACTGGCCACTGGCTACCGAGATGTTAGTAGTAGGGATGGGTACTGAAGTAATAATTTTTTTCTTTTCTGCTTTTGAACCGATGCACGAAGAAGTTGACTGGACACTTGTATATCCGGAGTTGGCAGGGATTAGTGAAGACGATGAATATACTCCTATAGCACGAGGAGAAGGAGTTTCCGGAGGAGGAGGTTTTGGCAAACTTGACGAAATGCTTGAAAATGCAGATATTAAACCCGAATTGTTTGAGAAATTAGGGAAAGGTTTAAAAAATTTAAATCAAACAACACAAAATTTAATGAACGTTTCAGATGCAGCTCAAGCAACAAATCAATTTGTTGATAATATTCAGGCTGCTTCTGAGTCAGTTTCTTCTATGACAGAATCTTATGGACAATCAGCCGAAAAGTTAAGCGGTTCGGTTGAAGGTTTAGTCGATTCATATCAGAAATCTGCTGAAATGATGGATGAATCAAGTAAAAGTGTTGCAGAACAATTTGCTCAAGCTAGCGATGGTTTTCTTACAAACTATAAAAATACAGAAGAAAAAATACAAGCAAATATTGAAATGATTTCTAATGGAAATCAGACGTATAATGAAAAACTGGAATCTTTAAATAAAAATTTATCTGCATTAAATTCTGTGTATGAATTACAAATGCAAAGCACTAACGAACATTTAAAATCATCAAAGAATTTATTTGATGAATTAGATGGAATAATGAATAATCTTAAAGGTTCGGCAGATGAAACGAATGTTTATAGAGAAGAAATTGCTAAACTAAATAATAATTTGGCAGCATTAAACAATGTTTATGGTAATATGCTGTCTGCAATGAATATAACTAACAAGTAATTTATTATAGATAATAATTATTAGTTATGGCTCACGGAAAAGAAACTCCCCGGCAGAAAATGATTGGTATGATGTATTTAGTGTTAACAGCTATGTTGGCATTAAATGTTTCAGTTGAAGTTTTAGATGCATTTGGGGCTGTTGATGAAGGTTTAATAAAAACATCTAAAAACTATACTGAAAAAAATCAGGTTCTATATAGTGATTTTAATCAACAATACGTTCAGAATGAAACTAAGGTAAAACCTTGGAAGGATAAGGCTGATGAGGTAAAACGAATGTCTGATGAATTATTCGAATATATTCAGGAATTAAAAAGAGAGATTATTATAAGTAACGGACAGGGAGATCTTAAAGATGGCGTTATTACAGAGGAAGGAGAAATAATTAACGAAGAACTTGCAGGCAAGGATAGATCTGACGCATCAAGCCGGGTATTAATCGGGGCAAACATGGATGGTAAAGCATTTGAATTAAAGGATAAAATTCAGGAATATAGAGAATATTTAGTTAGCTTAGTTGATGAAGATGACCTTGCTGTTATTCATTCTCTTGAAATTAACTTAGAAACAAATGACCCTCTTCCTTCAAAAGATGGAGAAAAGAAAGTATGGGAAGTGAAGTATTTTTATCATATGCCTTTAGCGGCAGTTTTTCCTTTACTAACAAAAATGCAGGTTGATATTCGTAATTCTGAATCGGAAATAGTTCAGTATTTATATAATCAAATTTCTGCTGGTTCAATACCTTTTAATAAACTAGAAGCTACAGTAATTCCAAATACCAGTTATGTTTTGCAAGGGAATGAATATTTAGCAGACGTGTTCATTGCAGCAGTTGACACTACTGCTCCTCCAATTGTTTTAATTGGTAAATACGATTCAACATTAACGGAGGAAGGAACATATGAATATGAGATGGTTGGTAATTATGATTCGTGTGAAGTTATAAATGGTAGAGGAAAGTTTTCTAGTATGGGGTCGGGTTTAGGCAAACAAACCTGGGGCGGATTAATTAAACTAATGGGGCCTGATGGTAATTATATTACCAGAACTTTTAAACGCGAATATGAGGTTGCTAAACCTAATCTAGTTGTTTCTCCAACTAAAATGAATGTTTTTTATGTTGGTGTTGAAAATCCGGTGAGCATATCTATTGCAGGTGTTCCAGGCAATAAAATTTCTCCTAGTATTACAAATGGTAGTATAAGAAAACAAAGAGATGGTGAATATATCGTTTTGCCAAAAAGACCGGGTAATAGCTTAATCTCTGTTCGGGCTGAAATAGACGGAGTAAAAAAGAATATGGGAACTGCTCAATTTAGAGTAAGAGGGTTACCGGATCCGGTTGTTAAAGTTGCTAATAAAAAGGGTGGTAAAATTCAGAAAAATGTATTGGCGGCTCAAACAGGAGTATTCGCGGTGATGGAAAATTTTGAGTTTGATTTGGAATTTAAGATTACCCAATTTACTGTATCTACTACCGACAGAGGAGGTTATACCATTGATGCAGGCACTAAAGGAAATATATTTACCAAAGCACAACAGAGTTTAATTAAGAACTTACGAAGAACACAAAGATTAAATATAGAGGATATTAAGGCTGTTGGGCCTGATGGTAGTGTTAGAAATTTAGCACCTATTGTATTTGAAATAATTTAAAATTTAAAAATATTACTATGAAAAGATTTTTTGTTGTTTTCCTTGTTATTGGAATTTTTGGCGCAATTTTTAACGAACAACAAAGTTATGCCCAGAATGTAAATGATGGTGTATATATAAAAGAAAATATACCAGGTAAAAGGCCAGTACCATACGCAAATCTAAGGGAAGCTGATATATTATGGACAAAGAAAGTCTGGCAGATTATAGATTGTAGAGAAAAAATGAATCATCCTTTCTATTACCCTATAGTTGATATGGATGATAGAAAAAGCTTGATTAGCTTATTAATATATGGAATTAATAACGAAGGTTTAACAGCTTTTAAAGACCATGAGTTTAAAGAACTGGCAACAAGAGATGAAGTGTATCAGATGTTCGATGCTTTGCCAGACACTCAATACGTACCTAATCCAAATACTGGTGAATTAGTACAGACAGTAATTGAAGGAGAAATAAAGTACGACGAAGTTTATCAGTACGAATTAAAAGAACAATGGTATTTTGATAAACAGCATTCAACTATGAAAGTAAGGGTACTGGCAATTTGTCCTATCAGAAGATTTATGGATATTGAAACAGGTCAGATAAGAAAACAGCGAACATTTTGGATATACTTTTCTGAAGTAAGACCATTATTAGCCGGACAGGAAGTTTTTAACAGGCATAACGATGCTCAAAGAATAAGCTTTGATGATATGTTTTTTCAAAGAAGATTTAGTAGTTATATAGTAAGGGAGACTAATGTTTACGATAATAGAGAAGTTATGGCTTACATGCAGGGATTAAATACGCTACTTGAAGCTGAGAAAATTAAACAAGAGCTTTTTGAAATGGAGCATGATTTATGGGAATTCTAGTAAATAAATAATATTAAATAAAA
>JAIORB010000029.1 GCA_021108325.1 Bacteroidales bacterium
AGCCATCCAAAAAAAGCTGTAATTGGAGGTGTAAGTGACATGATTAACATGGAAATGCGAGATCCAATTACAACGTACGCTTCAAATAATAAAAGATCTCCAATTACAAATCCCACAAAACCTGATAGTGACAACCATATCCAATTATGAGCCGAAGCATCAAATGGTATAAATGAGCCACGGGTTACCTGACTGTAAATACCAATAAAAATGAAAGCCATAAACAATCTTAAAAGGTTCGTCGACAACGATCCTACCTTTTTTCCTGCCGATTCAAATGCAATGGCTGTTATTGTCCAGAATACTGCTGTTAGTAAAGCAGCGTACTCACCTAAATGTGATTGTAACATGATTTATAATTCTTTCCCCAATTTATATTTCCAACAATATTTTATTATCGCTGAAAAAAACTTATTTTAGTTCAGATTTTGTAAATCCGATCAAAGCATTAGATACGAAATTTTAATTAAAGTTTAATAATGAACAGGAATTTACGCTATTTGTTTATTGTTCTTGGAGTTGGCATTGCCGGCTTTATTTTATGGTATTTTAAATCAATAGTTGCATATATTCTTATTTCTTCGGTATTTACTTTAATTGGACGGCCGATTGTAATTTTTTTAAATAAATTACAGTATAAAAAATTTAAAATTCCCAATGCTATTTCTGCATTATTAACTGTAGTTCTTTTATGGATTTTAATCCTTGTATTTTTCAGAATATTTATTCCTTTAATTGCGAATCAGGCAAGCGAACTTTCTAGTATTGACGCGGAGTCTGTCATGAGTAATTTGCAGGAACCAATAGATAAAATAGAAGCTCTATTTGTTAAATACAATTTAAACTCAAACAATAATCAATCGATGGATCAGTATTTAACAGAGAAAGTTATGTCTGTTTTAAACGTTTCGGTGTTATCAAACTTTTTTGGTTCTATTGCTGGTATTTTGGGAAATATATTTATTGCAGCATTTGCTATTTCATTTATTACATTTTTCTTTTTAAAAGACAGAGGTTTGTTAAATGACGGAATATTATTATTTGTGCCTGATAAATATCTTGAAAAAGCAGAGCATATTTTAATGTCTGTAAAAAAGTTATTAACAAGGTATTTTATTGGAATAATTGTACAAATCAGTGGTATTATTACGCTGGTATCTATTGGATTAACAATTGTTGGTGTTGATTTCTCAGATGCTTTGGTAATTGGTCTTGTTGTTGGGCTTTTTAATATAATACCGTATTTAGGTCCGGTAATAGGCGCAATTCTTGGATTAGTGTTGGGTTTAGCTACAAATATTGATTTAGCATTTTATTCAGAATTATTACCCTTATTAGGTTATATGAGTATTGTTTTTATTATTGTTCAGGTGATTGATAATGTTGTTTTTCAGCCGTTTATATACTCAAGCAGTGTTAATGCTCATCCTTTAGAGATATTTTTAGTAATAATAATGGCCGGAAGTTTATTCGGAATAACAGGTATGATACTTGCTATCCCGAGTTATACGATTTTAAGGGTTATAGCAAAGGAATTTTTTAACAATTTAAAGCTGGTTAAAAAATTAACCGAAAAAATTTAAGATAATAAAGTGGTATTTTATATATTTACGTGTCTAAATGTAAATTAATGGATAGAATTAAAGTTTTTATTTACTTCATATTTTTCTTAATTGCAAATAGTGCATTTGCTCAGGTTGATACAATTACTTTTCGGTTTGTACCGGATGTAGCAACATATAGAATTAGATGTCAAGCTCAAAAAGTAAATGTAGTCTCAGGCGATACCACTTTCACAGACTTCCAAATTGCAGATACTACTGCATATACATTTGATTGGGGAGGGGATAAAGAGCCAATAGTTGATGGTTTACCACTGGTAACATATGAGTTTTCAACTCCTGGAATAAAAACTTTCTCATTGTCTGTTTTAGAAGATGCTACAGGAAAAACTTTCATAGAAACGAAATCATTTGAAATTCGTGATTTAATTAGAGTTCCTAATGTTTTTACTCCTAATGGAGATGGTGAAAATGATCTTTTTGTGGTAAATTCAAATGGTATTGTTCCACTCGATATTTCAATTTACAGTCGTACAGGCACATTGGTTTATAGTGCAAGAGCTCCAATAATTGTTTGGGATGGAAGAAATTCATCCGGATCAGAACTAAGCGAAGGAGTATATTTTTACATATTAAAGTCTGATGATCCTGCGGTCCTTGATCAAAACGGATTTCTTCATTTGTACAGATAATCACCTGAATTAATTTAATTGTCACACTATTTAGACAGCAATATGACAAATTATTGTCATACATGCTTATACGACTATTTGTAGTTTAAAATGGCTTGATATTGGGAAATACGTACTGTATTACTTTTTTTTAATTTTTATTATCTTTGGTTAATAAATCTCATTTAATGAAAAAAGGGAGCATCTTCAAAAGAATATTTCTATTTTATTACGAAGGTTTTAAAAATATGACAGTTGGTAAAAAACTTTGGTTTATTATCATAATAAAACTTTTTATCATGTTTGCCATTTTAAAGATATTCTTTTTTAAAGATTTCTTAAATAATAAGTTTGATACTGAAGAAGAAAAAGGAGATTATGTAATTGAGCAGTTAACTAAGGGCTTGTAAAGAAATAAAGTGGGCAAAATTCACAAAGTTATTTTGTGCTATAACAAGGCGTAAAAGTTGCGAATAGCCACAGTTTATTTAATACTTTTACAACGCAGTTATAGTGCAAAAGAATAAGTGAAGATGTTCAGTTTATTTCTTTACAAGCCCTAACCCTAAAAACACAAACAATGATTGAACATCTTGATTTAGCTCTGGTCAATTGGTCGAGGGCACAATTTGCACTTACAGCACTGTATCATTGGTTATTTGTTCCGCTTACTTTGGGGATTACATTTATTATAGCCTTTATGGAAACTCTGTATGTTAAAACAGGCGATCCGGAATGGAAAAAAACAACTAAATTTTGGATGACGCTGTTTGGTATTAACTTTGCCATTGGTGTTTCAACAGGTATTATTCTCGAGTTTGAATTTGGAACCAACTGGTCTAATTATTCCTGGTTTGTTGGGGATATTTTCGGAGCTCCTCTGGCAATCGAAGGTATTATGGCATTTTTTATGGAATCTACTTTTATTGCCATCATGTTTTTTGGATGGAACAAAGTAAGTAAGAAATTTCATTTACTCTCAACCTGGTTGGTAGCTATCGGGTCTAATTTATCTGCATTATGGATTTTAATTGCTAATGGATGGATGCAATCTCCTGTTGGAATGCATTTTAATCCTGACACAGCCCGAAACGAAATGATTGACTTCTGGGAAGTATTTTTATCTCCGATAGGAATAAACAAGTTTTTACATACCATTACTTCTTCTTATGTATTAGCTTCGGTTTTTGTTATCGGTGTTAGTGCCTGGTTTTTATTAAAAGGAAGAGAGCAATTATTAGCTAAACGAAGTATTATAATAGCTGCTATTTTTGGTTTAGTAAGTAGTATGTTTCTTATTTATACCGGCGACGGTTCTGCTTACCAGGTAGCCCAAAAACAACCAATGAAACTTGCTGCCATGGAAGGATTATATGAAGGTTCCGAAGGAGCCGGTCTTATTTTGCTTGGTATGCCAACTCCGGGAAAAGAAATTAATGATGGAAAAGATGATTATGTTTTTAAGTTTGAGATTCCAAAACTTCTTTCATTTCTTGGTTACAGAAATGCAGATGCATTTGTACCAGGTGTAAAAGATATAGTTGAAGGGGGATTCGAATACGAAGATAAAAACGGAGAAATACAGATTGCAATATCCGCTCTTGAGAAAATTGAAAAGGGAAAACTGGCAATTAATGCATTGTCTGATTATAAGAAAGCTAAGGAATTAGAAGATTTGGTTAAACAAGAAGAGTCTTTAATCATTTTCAGAGAAAACTTTAAATATTTTGGGTATGGATTTTTAAATGATCCTGAGAGTATTATTCCTAATGTTCCGATAACATTTTATAGTTTTCATATTATGGTTGCTCTGGGATTCTGGTTTATTTTGCTATTTGCACTGGTATTATTTTTTATTTTTAAAGATAAACTGATAGGGAAAAGATGGTTTTTACGACTGGCAATAATTACTGTTCCTCTGGCTTTTATTGCTTCATTATCAGGGTGGATTGTTGCGGAGGTTGGCCGTCAGCCATGGACTATTCAGGATCTTTTACCTACTGTTGCTTCAGTTTCACAGATTGATGCAAGTGCTGTTCAAATAACTTTCTGGTTATTTACTCTTGTATTTACAGCATTACTAATTGCTGAACTGAAGATAATGTTTAAGCAAATAAAAATCGGACCTAAAGAAGGAGGACATTAAAATGTTTGAAAGTTTATCACATTTAGTATTACAGCAATATTGGTGGGTTATTATATCCCTATTAGGGGCTATATTGGTTTTCTTGCTTTTTGTTCAGGGTGGTCAAACACTTATTTACACTTTAGGAAAAACAG
Source organism: Bacteroidales bacterium (assembly GCA_021108325.1). GTDB lineage: Bacteria > Bacteroidota > Bacteroidia > Bacteroidales > UBA12077 > UBA12077. Next base: position 4,514 of record JAIORB010000029.1, read on the forward strand.
ACATGGAACGTCGTCTTATTGTAAATTCTTTAGGCCGAAAATGGGAATTTACATTTAGTACTTTGGTAACATTTGGAGGAGCATTTTTTGCATCTTTTCCATTGTTTTATGCCACAAGTTTTGGAGGAGCATACTGGGTTTGGATGTTAATTCTTTTTGCATTTATTATTCAGGCTGTTTCTTATGAATTCAGATCAAAGCCAAATAATTTTTTAGGCGCAAAAACATACGAGGTTTTTCTTTTTATAAACGGAGTATTGGGAACAATTTTATTGGGAATAGCTGTGGCTACATTTTTTACGGGTTCTGAATTTTCGATAAATGAAATGAATTTCTCAAAATGGGAAGGTGCTGCAAGGGGGCTGGAGTTAGCGTTAAATCCACATAATCTTTCATTAGGATTAGCTATATTCTTTTTGGCCAGAGTTCTTGCTATCCTCTATTTTATGAATAATATTGATGATGAAAATATCTTTAGCAGATCAAAAAAACAGTTGATTTATAATGCAATCCCTTTTCTTGTATTCTTTTTGGTTTTTGTAATCTGGTTAATGTTTGTCGATGGTTTTGCTTATGATCCTGTAAGTAAAAAAGTTTCATGCGAATCTTATAAGTATCTGCATAACTTTTTACAAATGCCAATGGTATTGATTATATTCTTATTGGGAGTTGTTTTAGTTTTACTTGGAATTGGTAAATCGATATTCACAATTTGCACAAAAGGTATTTGGGTTGCCGGAGTAGGAACAATTATGACTGTTTTAGCTTTATTTTTATTAGCAGGATTTAATAATACAGCATTTTATCCATCAACATTTGATTTGCAGAGTTCACTTACCATTGAAAATGCATCATCGAGTAAATATACGCTTAAAGTTATGGCTTATGTTTCTTTAATGGTGCCATTTGTTATTGCTTATATTTGGTATACGTGGAGGTTAATGAATAATAAAAAGATTGATGCTGATGAAATGGGTGAAGATATTCACGTATATTAAGAATCACTATCTGAAAGTGAAATAACTTTAAACTTTAAACTAATGAATATGTATTTAACAGAAATAACTTGGTTAATTGTATGGCCTGTCCTGATTTGGATAAGCTTTAAACTTTCGGTCTTCGCAATAAAAAAATTTGAGAAGAAATAAATTATACTGTTTTTTATTAATCAGACCTGCCAGATTTTACAAACCTGGCAGGTCTTGTTATAATTTATTCTGTATACATAAATAAAAGTAGAATTTTGTAAATTATATAGGTATATATTAAAGTTTTGAATATATTTGTAAAAGTTTAAGTTATACCTACAGCTATGGAAATATTTAACAGAAGTTTATACTATAACCAGATATTGCCTTTTATTGGGAAAAACTTAATAAAAGTAATAACTGGTCAGCGTCGTGTAGGTAAAAGTTTCTTTTTGAGACAGATATTAGAAAAAATAAAGCAAGAAAATAAGCAAACGCAAATAATTTACATAAACAAAGAGGATTTTGCTTTCGACAGTGTAGAAAATTATGCCGATTTAATAAATTACGTGGAAAACAAAGACTCTGCTGCTAAAAATACAGTTTTATTTATAGACGAAATTCAGGAGATAGAAAATTTTGAAAAAGCATTACGCCATTTTCATTCAAAAGAAACATTCGATATATACTGTACCGGAAGTAATGCAAAACTTCTGTCTGGAGAACTTGCTACGCTATTAAGTGGCAGGAGCATTGAGATAGAAGTTTTTAGTTTGACATATCCCGAATTTTTACAATTCCACAGATTAAACGATAATGAAGAGAGTTTTGACAGGTATCTTTTTTTTGGCGGGATGCCTAACTTAATACATTTTAATTTAACCGAAGACATTGTGTATGATTATCTTAAAAATTTATACAACACAATAATCGTAAAAGACGTTATAACACGGCATTCGATACGAAATGTTTCATTTTTACGGAATTTATCATTATATATTGCCGAAAATACCGGTAGTGTTATTTCTGCCAAAAGCATAAGCGATTATCTTAAATCGCAGCAGATAAAAATGTCCCCGGCATTGGTGCAAGATTATTTAAGTTATTTAAGCGAAGCATATTTTATACACAAAGTTAACAGGAGCGATATACAAGGGAAAAAGATATTTGAAATAGGCGAAAAATACTTTTTTAACGATATAGGTATGCGAAATGCCTTAATTGGTTACAAAGCAACGGATATCTCAAAGATATTGGAAAATATTGTTTTTCTACATCTTAAAGCAGCAGGTTATCAAATTACTGTTGGAAAAGATCGTACTAAGGAAATAGATTTTGTAGCCCGGAAAAATAGCGAGCTTTTGTATGTTCAGGTTTGCTATATGCTTAAAGAACAATCAACAATCGACAGAGAATTCGGAAATTTACAAAAAATAAAAAATAATTATTCTAAAATTGTAGTATCAATGGATAAAACATCAAAAGCTACTTATGCCGGAATTAAGCATATCCATATAAAAGATTTTTGCTTAAATTTTGTAGAACTCATTGCTTTTTAGAATTTATTATTCCTGAAAAACTCAATTCTAATTCATGTGCTTAGGCCTAACAGGTTTTTAAAACTGTTAGGCCTTGTTATAATTTTTATCCTGTATAATAAATAAAATAAATTTTTCAGCTTATTTTGTTAAGTATACTTAATAAAATGGAAGTTATTCAAGTAGGTTTTAATTATAGTATCACTCTAAAAATATTTATCTTTATCATTTCATAATGATTATAAATGGTCAAACTCAAAAATATATCAAAACTAAATAAATGGTTTGATGGTTTAAACGAACCATTAATCATTGCAGGTCCGTGTAGTGCAGAATCAGAAGAGCAAGTTATGCAAACCGCTAAAGAAATTACTGCTTTGGGGAAGGTAAAGGTTTTTCGATCGGGTATTTGGAAACCACGTACCCGTCCCGGAAATTTTGAAGGTGTTGGTGAGGAAGGATTGTACTGGTTACAACAGGTGAAAAAAGAAACAGGACTTTTAACGACAGTAGAAGTTGCAAATCCTGAGCATGTCGATTTAGCTGTTAAATACAATATTGATATACTTTGGATTGGCGCCAGAACAACTTCTAATCCATTTTCCATACAAGAGTTAGCCGATCACTTAAAAGGATATGATAAACCGGTGATGGTTAAGAATCCTATTAATCCTGATGTTAATCTTTGGGTAGGGGCATTGGAGCGATTTCACAAAGCAGGTATTAACAAATTAGCTGCTGTTCATCGCGGATTTTATCCATTTGAAGCTACTTCGTTACGCAATATTCCAAAATGGGAAGTGCCGATTGAACTAAAAAGTATCTGTCATGATTTGCCAATAATATGTGATCCAAGTCATATTGCAGGCAATACAGAATTTATTGCAGAAATATCGCAAAAGGCTCTTGACCTTAACATGGATGGTTTAATGATTGAAACACATTATAATCCAACAGTTGCTTTAAGTGATATGAACCAACAGTTAACTCCACAACAACTGGGAAATCTTCTTGATAATCTGATTTTTAGAAGAACATCAATAAAAGATGAAAATTTTGCCGGCATTCTGGACACACTGCGCAATCAAATTGATTCTATTGATCAGCAAATGCTTGAACTATTATCTCAAAGGATGAATATAGTGGAAGAAATTGGTAAATATAAAAGCAAAAATGAGGTTACTATATTACAGCTTCGTCGTTGGGAGAAGATACTGGCTACCAGATTAAAACTGGGTAAAAGTTTAGGCCTATCAGAAGATTTTGTAAAAAAATTACTCCAGCTTGTACACAAAGAATCTATTCAACGACAAACCGAAGTAATGAGTAAGCTCACTTTTTCAAAAAAGAAAGAAAAATAAATTTACTAATTTATTTTTTTAAGAGTATAATCAAATCCTTCCATAATCGGATTCGATAATATTTTATTACAAGCTTCATTAACTCTTTCCATAGCAACTTCTTTGCTTGCAGCTTCAATTTCCAAAGTAATGTGTTTACCTATTCGAACATTCGAAACTTCGGTAAACCCAATATTTTTCATGCTATGACTTACAGCTTTTCCTTGAGGGTCTAATAAAGCTTTAAGAGGCATTACGTTAATTTCTGCAATAAATTTCATATTGTTAATAATTAATCAATGTTAAAAATCCAGTTGTTAATCGCTGATAATAAAATGTATAATATAATAATAATCGGAATAGCTATTGTATGCAATGATATTAATAAAATAACAGATAACACAATAAAAATATATCGAATTTTATTTCCTTGAAAACCTAAATTTTTAAATTTTAACGAAAACATCGGGAATTCTGTAACAAGCAATAAAGAAAATAAAATTACTAAAACCGATAATACATATTTGTTTTTCAAAATTGCAAGTAAGAGATCATTTGTGGTAATTATACTAACTAAATAGAGGGATACAAAAAATATTGCATTTGCGGGAACAGCCAGGCCGATGAAATTTTCGGTTTGTCTTTCGTCTATATTGAATTTTGCTAATCTTACTCCCGAAAGAATTGCAATAAAAAACGGGATTAATAAAAATAGAATTTCAGTTATTGTCAGGTTTTCAATTGGAGGTAAGTGAACTGTTTTGAATAAAGAAATTTTCATCAGATGGAAAATAATAACTGATGGAGCAACACCAAAGCTAACAAGATCAGCCAATGAATCTAATTCTTTTCCAACAATAGAATATGCTTTTAATAATCGGGCAGACATTCCATCCATAAAATCAAAAATAGCTGCTAAGAATATCATATAAACTGCAAAAAGCATATAACCTTCAAAGGCCAGAGCAATTGATATGCATCCTGACAATAAATTTAATGAGGTTATGGTATTGGGAATGTGTTTTTTTAAACTTATAGACATAGCTAATTTAGCTTAGTGAATACAATATTTCTCACAAAAGTAAGTTAAAAAATATAGTTTGATAAATATTTTATTAATTACTAAGTTTATCGACTGAAAATTAGTTAAAGCATACCTGTATTTATATTAATCTTGATGAGGCGAAAGATTTTAATACCAGTTTTACTTCTTTTTTTTACAAACCTTACTTATAGCCAAACAGCTAAGTATAGTAATGAGTTTCTATCTATTGGTGTTGGAGCAAGAGCTTTAGGTATGTCAAATGCTACTGTAGCTAATGTTAATGATGTAACTTCAGGGTATTGGAACCCTGCAGGATTAACTATGTTACAAAATGATTTTGATGCCGGTTTAATGCATACTGAGTATTTTGCCGGAATTGCTAAGTATGATTACCTTGCAGGTGCAATGGCTTTGGATACCAATAGCTATTTGGGAGTAACAGTAATCCGCTTTGGTGTTGATGATATACCCAATACCACAGATTTAATTGATGGTGACGGAAATATTGATTATGACAGAATTTCACGATTTTCGGCAGCCGATTATGCTTTGTTATTAAGCTATGCCCGAAAAACTAAAATCCCGGATTTATCTTACGGGGCTAATGTTAAAATAATTTATCGAAGTATAGGAAAATTTGCTCATTCCTGGGGTTTTGGACTTGATCTGGGTTTGCAGTACAAATTGAATGACTGGAGGTTTGGTGCAATGGCTCGTGATATAACTTCAACGTTTAATGCATGGAGTTTTAACGAAGATGAATTAATTATTGAAGTTCAGGATTCGGTATTTAATTTTGCTCCGGATAATTCGTTAGAAATAACATTGCCAAGATTATTGCTTGGTGTTTCGAGAGAATTTCCAATTTATAACAAGTTTAAAGGATTAGTAGAGATGGATTTAGACTTTACCTTTGATGGTCAGCGTCATGTGTTAATTGAAGGTGATCCAATTAGTATTGATCCTTGCCTTGGAATAGAAATTAATTATAACCAGTTGGCTTTTATCCGGTTTGGAGTTGGAAACTTTCAACGTATAGAAGAATTTGAAAATAAAGAATCAATGACTTTTCAGCCAAACTTTGGAATTGGAATTCAGTTTAAAGGTGTAAGTATAGATTATGCTTTAACTGATATTGGAGATCAATCCTTGGCACTATATTCTAATGTATTTACTTTACGTTATTCATTTGATAGAAAGTCGGATTAAAATTTCTCAGTAATGTTTTGGACTTGTTCTATTGAAATATAAATGACTAATAATAAATACGATGCCAAATTGAGGAATTTGAATTTAGTGCGTTTTCGTGTTTTGGTGATTTAGTGGCAAGAAAAAAATGCCACAAAAACACTAAAACACCAAATTACACAAAATACACTTCATAAAAAATCATTACTTTTGTTTAAAGCTAAATAATCAACTATGATAATTGCCGTAGATTTTGATGGTACGATTGTAGATCATGAGTATCCGGAGATAGGTAAACCTAAATTATTTGCATTTGAAACTTTAAAAGCTTTGCAAGAACAAGGTCATCAGTTAATTTTGTGGACTTATAGGGCTGGCAAGGAGCTGGATGAGGCTGTAGAATATTGTAAGAAGAACGGAATTGAATTTTATGCCATAAATAAAAATTATCCCGAAGAAGTTTATGATGATTCTATAAGTAGGAAAATTTTGGCCGATATTTATATTGATGATAAAAATGTTGGAGGCTTCCCGGGATGGAGTGAGATTTGGCAAATGTTAAATCCTGAACTTTTTAATGATGATGTAAAAAAGCAAATGAAAAAAATTACGGTTTCGAAAAAAACATTCTGGCAAAAATTAAAACGAATTTTAGGATATTAAATTAAAATAATGATATGCCACAAAGACGCCAAGTCGCAGAGTGTGGAATGTAGCATATTATACCTTTGCGTCTTAGCGACTTTGCGAGATTATATATTTTCTGACTAAACTCAATAATTAATTTAAAATATGAAAATAACAAAAACGGTAACATACAATTTTATTCTTTTTTCACTTTTTTTATTACAAATATCTTGTTCAAATCAAGAAAAAACTAATGTAAAACAAGATACTAATGTAAAATCAGAGAGCGTAACAAAACGAGTTTCGGTAATTGAAATTGATTCTCCTAAGTCGGGTGAGATGTTTACGATAGGAGATAAGGTAAATATTCAAATTGGATTAAAAGAATCAGATTTAAATATTGATTCTTTAGTTGTTGAGTCAAATAGAAATAAGACAACTGTTTATCTCGATAATATAAAGTATTTATGGGAAACAAGTGAATTAAAAACAGGTTCAAATCAATTAAAAGTATTTGCTTATTCAGGAGGTAATAAGATCGATAGTTATTACTTGAAATTACGGTTTAAATCAGATATTAAACCAGAGCAATATGAGTGTAAAATTATAAATACATATCCACACGATAAAAATGCATATACGCAAGGCTTGTTTTATGATAATGGAGTAATGTATGAGGGAACTGGACCAAGAGGCGAATCATCTTTAAGAAAAGTAAGATTTGAAACAGGAGAGTTAATTTCAGTTTTAAGTTTAGAAGCTCGTTATTTTGGAGAAGGAATTACTGCATTTGGAGATAAAATAATTCAGTTAACATTGACATCTCGTATCGGGTTTGTTTACGACAAAAAGAGTTTTAAACTAATTACAACCTTGAAATATCCCACGCAGGGCTGGGGAATAACAACAGATGGGAAAAAATTAATAATGAGCGATGGAACTCAAACTATACATTTTCTTGATCCGGAATATTTTAATGAAATTGGCAAAATCGAAGTTTATGATCATGAAGGGCCGATTCGCAATTTAAATGAGCTTGAATATGTTGATGGAATTATTTATGCTAATGTATGGCAGACTGAAGAAATTATAGCTTTTGATCCGATAAATGGCAAAGTTTTAAAAAGAATCGATTGCAGAAAAATCGTTCCGAATGGTTTTCGTGGAGAAAGAGACAATGTTCTGAATGGTATTGCTTACGATAAAAAAAATAACAGGTATTTTATAACCGGTAAACGTTGGCCAAGTTTGTTTGAAGTTAAATTTGTAAAAAAATAAGTACAACGCGTATTTCTACCTGTCGCCTGCCTGACGGTAGTCAGGGCAGATAGG
>JAIORB010000135.1 GCA_021108325.1 Bacteroidales bacterium
AACAATAAATAATTGCCAATCATTTGACCTGTATATTCCGTCTTTAACTTCCAAAACTCCCCATTCACCAACTAAGCGCATTGTTTTATAAATTACTCCATTATCAATTGGGATTAGCTTTTCTTGTGGATTAAATTTGAATTTAAGGTTGTTATTACGAATAATTAATTGATTCCCGTTAGTAATTTTTTCTTTATAAATATTCGTTAGTTTTTTCTGTTTTTCAAATTTTTCAGTTTCACTTTTTATTAATGTCTCATAATCGTACTTACTTCCAATTTTGTCAATAAGTTCTTTTAACTGTAAAGTGTCTGATGGCATTTCAAGCAAAACAAGGTTTTCTGCAATTTCAGTTAAGCTTTTGCCATCAATTATTTGTTTGCGCCACTCAATATTAAAATTATCTAAAAGAAAGCCATAAGCCGGCCCTGTCAAATAAGCAAATGAATTTGCAAAACCATCCTTATTATCTGCAAAATCAATTTGTTTAGCTATTACTTCTGTAATTATATTTTCATTTAAACCGCAAAGTTTATAACCAGTATATTCTGGCATTCCTTCATGTCGCTCAAATTCATTTTCATTATTATCTGGAAATAATTTTTGTCTGTACTTTCTAATAATTAACGCGTCTTTAAGTACAATTTTTTTATCTGATACATTTTCTGACACGAGAGCCTTGCTTAATGCTCTCAGTTCAAGTTTAATAAGAATAGAGCCTTGTAGTTCGTCTAGGTGTAAATTTAATGTCATTACAGGAGATATACCTAATTTACCCTGAATACTGTGCCAACTTTCATGAATCAGGAGCTTATTTCTTGAATAAGAGTCGTTTTGTGAAATAGCATTCCAACTTACCATAGTCCACTTTTCTCCGCTCCAGTCAATTGAATAGTTCGCAATATTAATATTTTCAGGAAGCTTCCCGATAAATACCCTTTCTTGTTCAGATAGTTTTCCTTCTTTATCCGGTTGATTTGCTATTATTGTTCTGGATTCAGGAATGACAAACATAGTTGGTCCATATAGATTTATGCCCCAAAGCTTTCCATTGTCAATTGAGCACAGAGAATCCATTTCTATAAAGTATGATTTAGCTAAAGCATAATCAATGCCTTCCTGAGCTTTTATATTAACCGGTAATATAATTTGGATTGTTAAAATCGCAATAATCAGGCTAAAAAATTTATTGTACGTTTTCAGTTCCATCTTATTCTTCTAATTCTTTGTTATCTGTATTTATTGATTTAGCATTCAGCTTGGTTACTACTTTTTTGCCTGTAGTTTTTTCCAATTGTACACGAGCAGCTTTTGCTACTTTCCCTCCTTTTTTCGCTACATCTTTGTTCTCCTTAAAACCTTTTGGTTCTTTGTCTTTTGATATTTCAGTGGTAGATGCTTCCGCTAACATGTTAAGCACAAGTTCCAGATTGCTCATATTATCTCTAAGATTTTCTTTTTTCAGGTCTTTAAGACTTTTGTATTGTTTTGTTGTAAAACCGCTCCAGGCTTTGGTAATTTCATCGGTAAGAATAGCATATTCCAAACCCTTTTTCATGCCACGTAGTTCCCATTCATCAGTAAGTTCTTTACGTATTTCGATGCTTTTTAGCCGTTGATTTATCCACTCTTTGCTATATCCTTTCTTTAAGTATGTTTCCATTAGACGGTCGAACCCCAGTTCAGGGTCTTCTATTTCATCTATACGTTCGCTACCAACTTTTGCTAACCATTGTTTAAAAGGCTCCGCTTTTTTTGATGGTATGGATTGTATCAAGCGAAAAAGCTGTTTGGTATCAGCAACATCAGTCATTCTCATTTTACCATCGGCTGCAAGCATTTTCAAACGGTTACAATTTGTAACCGTTTCATTTCCTTCTTTTAAAAGCCTGCTTTTTAGTACCTTCCAGTAATTTCTTGCTCCTTGATAATTGAGTTGGTCGGTAAGTATAGCAATAATATCTACAATAGAAAAATACCATTTTTCTTCATCGTCATTCCATAAAGAGCGTATTTGTTCCGATTCAAAAAGTTTTATGGATGTTTCTTTATTCATGGTTAAAATCTTTTTATATATTGAGTTACATATAAAAACTAACTTATTCCTCTCTCCTTTTTAATTTTCTCGTAAGCTTCACTAACTTTCTGAAACTTTTCTTTAGCCTTTATCCGGAAATCTTCGCCTAAATGACTCACTTTATCAGGATGAAACTTAACCGCCATTTTACGATAAGCTTTCTTAACTTCATCATCACTTGCATTTCTGTCAATTTCTAAGATTTTATATGCAGAATCAACATTCTCAACAAACATTGATTTAATTGATTCAAAGTCTTTTGAGCTAATGCCCACATAACCAGCAATTGAGGCTATGGTATTCAACTCTGATATATCAACTTGTCCGTCGGCTTTAGCAACTCCAAATAGCAGGTGTAATAATTGCAAACGTGAAGAATAATCAAGGTTTTGTTTAATTTGTAATCCAATGGAATCAATTTGAATATCTTGATTTAAAATATCACGAAGCATTTTAATAGCTTCAGCTGCCGAATCTTCGCCAAATGATTGAACAAAATATTTCTTGATATAATTTAATTCTGATTTTAAAACTCTGCCATCTGCTTTCATCACAGCCGCAACCAAAACTAACAGTGTCATTGCAAAACTACCGGTAGTTGTTGCCGAATATCCTTTTGTCTTTGCAAATTCCGGTGTTTCAAATAGTGAGCCTAAAGCAAAACCTAAAATCCCGCCTATTGGTCCAAAAAATGCCCAACCGAGACCACCGGCTATCCACTTTCCAAACTTTCCCATTTTATTTTATCCTTTTTAAAATTTGATTGTGTATTTCTAAAACTTGTGGTAATACCATTTTATCGCCACTATTATAAATCGTGTAATTAGCAAGTTTAATTCTTTCATCATCGCTTAATTGATTTTTCATCCTGCTTTTTACAGCTTCAACAGTAGTTTTATCTCTTTCTATAACACGATTAATTCTAATCAACTCATCAGCATGTACATTTATTGTAACATCCAGTTCTTTATATGCATTGCTCTCGAATAAAATTGCAGCTTCTTCGATTACATACTTTGCGTTAACATGTTTTGCAACCCAGGTATGAAAATACTCACGCACTTTGGGATGAATAATTGAATTTATTATTTTAAGTGCAACTTGATCATTAAATATTATTGATGCTAGTTCTTCCCTGTTAATCCCGTTTTCGGTATATATAGCACCAAAATTGTTTGTGATTTGCTGAATAACTTTTTTATCTGTATCCAGAATTGTCTTAGCTTCGTAATCTGCATTAAATACAGGAATGCCTAAACGAATAAAAATCTCGCTCACTAAGGTTTTTCCACTACCAATACCTCCTGTTAAACCAACCTTAATCATTATTTTCTTTCGATAATATATTCAACTGATTTTGGATTATAACGTAAAGACTGTATATAATCAGGAAAGTTATGAATAGATATATTCAACTTATTTCCTTGATTTGCAATTTCATTATAATCAACAACAGCTTCAAATAATTGTGGTAATACTTTTTCGTAATCGCTCAAAGCAACAAAATAGGTAACCATAATTTCTTTTGGAAAAGTTCTAATAATTAATGAATCGGGAACGTTAATAACATTTAATTTCACCTTTTGTGATCCCTCTGTAAACTTTTCAATACTAACTATAACATCCACTTCTTTATCAGAAAATTTCACATTTCTGATTTCTGCTAAATCAACTTCATCATTATAATTCTTATTTAAATCAAGTAAATCTAATTGCTTGGTATATACTTGCTCAATGGTATCGACAATAGGATTTGCACCTGAAATAGTAATGCTATCCGGATCAAATTGGATATTACCTTTTATCATATACTGAGAAGCAGGAACTATATTTAACCTAGAAACTACCGGGACTTTCTTAAATATCCTGTCTGCAAATTCAAAAAATAAAGTGTCAGGTGAAATCGACACGATCTCAAGTTCTGATCTTAATTGATCTTCAATATCTCTATTTAACAATCGGGTTAGTGAAAAAAACTTGGAATAATTCGATTGGGAATGCATCCTTAAAGTAAGCGAATTTACATTTATTGAGAATGGCAGGAATTTGTTGCTGATTTTATATTCTAATAATTTATAACCATGTGCACGAACACGTAAATCGAAATGATTTGGCAAATCATTAACCAAGATTTTATCGCTCGGGAAATTTGTATACCGAACAGGAAGCGAAATTTCAGTAACGTATTCCTCTTCTAATTGATTTAGGAACCAAAATATGGTAGATAATAATACAAAAAATAAAAAGACAATAAGCCTTCTGTCCGCTTTTATATTCCTTTTATCAAGAAACTTTCTGATATTATCTTCGATATTTTTTGCTACCACGATTGTTATAAAAAAAAGCGTTTAAAACAAAATAGTAGTAAACGCTTTCAGGTTAAACTATTTTGCAGTACTAATATCGGAAGAATCTTTTAAAATAGCACTTTTATCAATTTTTATTTTCACATTTTCGTCAATCTCAACAATAATGTGATTATCTTTAATTGCATTTATTTTCCCATAAATACCACCAGTTGTAATAACTTTATCACCTTTTTGTAATGCCTCTCTGTATTTTCTCAGATCTTTCTGACGCTTCATTTGAGGACGAATCATAAAGAAATAAAAAACTACGATAATTAATAATAAAGGTAAAAAAGATGTTAAAGGATTTTGGTCTCCTGTTGGTTGACCCATTAATAATACATACAATAAATTGTTCATGATTTTTTGTTATTAAGATTTATAATTATTTTCTAAAACGTTTGCTTTAATTGTTAAAGACTTTTCTTTAATTTTTGTATTTAATTTAAGTATAACAGTTTTATACTGAAGTCCTCTTTTCCCTTCGCTATTAAAAACTACTTCTATTTTCCCTTCTTTACCGGGAACCAGGGGCTCTTTGCTATAATCCGGCACGGTGCAACCACAAGTTGAATAAGCATCGTTAATTATTAAATTTGATGTACCGGTATTTGAGAATTTGAAAGTGAAAGAAACCTGCTCTCCCTGAATTAATGTACCAAAATCATGATAAGTTGTATCAAATCTAATAACAGGATATCCAGCAGATTCAACAAACTCAGCACTGGTATTTGTTTTATCATGATTGTTTGAACAGGATAAACTTACCAGATTGGCAATTATTATAAGAGTTAACAATATTTCATTTCTAAAAATCATATTTCGAAATTTATTCGCCTTTTACAAAACATTTTGTTTCTTTTTGAAAAGATTATGTGCTTTCGCCTATTAATCCCCTTCCAGCTTTCTTTATTATTCCCTCTTTTTTAAGATGTTCAACGATTTTATCAAGTATCCCGTTTATGAATACATTACTCTTTTGCGTGCTATAAAATTTAGCAATTTCGATATATTCATCTAAACTCACCTTAATCGGAATTTCAGAAAACTCAGTCATTTCTGCAATCGCAAGGCTCATAACAATAATATCCATAAAAGCTACACGCTCAACATCCCAGTTTTTTATAAATTTTGAGATAAGTTCTTCGTTTTCATTATGATTAAGAACAGTTTTTCTGAATAATCTTTTTACAAAATCTTTATCTTCTTCATTTTTAAAAAGAGACATCAATTTAACATTCTCATCACTTGATGCTTTAAAAGAACGGAACGATTTAATAATCATTCCAATTACAAACTCAACATCATCGTTCCAGAAGATACTCTGTTCTTCAAGATTTTGATATAAAGGCTCATGGTTTATAATAATCTTTGAAAAAACATTGGAAATAAATTTTTTATCCTCATTAAAACCATTAGAATCCGATAACATATAATTTTCATACAATTCAGATTCACGGATTTCATTATAAAGATTTCTTATTAATTCCGGATAATTTACCCAACTTAACTTTTGATCGTTTAAATATTTTTTAAGCTCATAATTATCATTGAGAAGCTTAATCAATTTGTTATCGATAAATTTTGTATTTGGATTTAGATCTTCTTGAGCCGGTATTTTTTTCTGTTTTGCCAATTCAATTCTTGATTCAGCAAAATTAACCACATCTAAAATTAAAAGTATTAGATAATGATATAAGTCGTATGACTTTTGAATACTAAAAAATAATTCCTTTTCTGCCTGATTTATTGATTGCTCGCTCGATTTTAAATAAGCATAACAGATTTGAAGTGTTTTGATACGTAATAATCTTCTGCTTACCATTTTATAAGAACTCTTTAAAATATTTATAGTTTAGCCTTAAAGCTTGCAAAGTAAATGTTTTTTTTTTGCAATCAATAACAGATTTTAATAAAATATTTAACCAAATTTCATAATTAATTGCTATAATCCTTCATGTTTAAACAACTGACAATCTTTTTGTTAAAATTATATTAAAATCGTTCTTTTAAAAAAAATTAATAATACAATGAAATATTAAATATTTTTTTACATTTGAGTGTTGATAATTTTAAAACAATCAAACTATTTTATGATGGATGGATACAACAAAAAAGAAGGATTAGAGAATAATGGTAATGAAAATGTACGTGAGGAAATTTTCTCTAAAGTTGTAAGAGCTGGGAAAAGGACTTACTTTCTTGATGTTAAGGCAACAAGAAGAAATGATTATTATTTAACCATCACTGAGAGTAAGAAAAAGTTTAATCGTGACGGAAGACATTATTTTGAAAAACACAAAGTTTTCTTGTATAAAGAAGATTTTGACAAGTTCATAGAAAATTTACAAGAAGTAATTGACTTTATCAAGGAAAATGCTCCTGAACCGGAACCATTCGAAACTGTTGAAACTGTTGAAACTGTTAAAACTGCTGAAACTGTAACTGAAGCTACAACTGAAGTTTCTGAGGAAGTTGTTTCTGAAGTTGCTTCTGAATTAGAAACTACAAAAGCAGAAGGGTATTCTTCAGACGTAGAATTCGATGATCTGGGTGACAAAAAGGAATAAAAATAAAAGCTGGCTTTAAAGTCAGCTTTTTTCATTTTTAGTAAAACACTAATCATATTTTCTCTTCTAAATTTTTAATTAGTCAGACTCCCTTTTTCTTAAAGTACCATATTATATCTTTAATATTTAATACCTTAACATTTGTTACCAGGTATTTCTGATAAAGAAAATCACCATAGTTATTACATTCATTGATAGCTTTTAAAACTACTTCGCTTATTGAAACATCAATCGGAATTAATGCAAATAAAGTAAAATACTCATTTATAAAATCTATTCTCTCAATTTCTGAATTTAGCTCCTTAAAAGTAAATTCAAACTCTGATTTAATAATCTTCTTTTGAGTTTCAGAAAAAACATCACCAAGCTTTAGTTTACCAGAAATAAAATACCTGAGTTTTTCACCCTTCCCTCCTAAACCTGTTGAGATAAAAACCTGCTGTTCGTCTAATAAATGAGTTTCCAGGCTTATTCTTGCATGCTGAAGAGCTAAAATGCTCCAGGATTTTAATTCTTTAATATCAGCTTTAATAAACCGTTCTATTATTCTATAAGCTTCAACATTTTCATCATTAGATAACTCTACCAGAATTATTTTCTTTTTATCGTCTGCAATATCAGTATCATAAAGTTTATCTTCATCGGAAAGAATATCTTCAGAGTTTCTTTTGCTTTTCAAATACTTATTTACTAATTCAAAGAATTCAACTTGTAGCTCTACATCAATTTGTTCTTCAAGAATACTATATTTACCAGCTGATTTAGCTAATAATTCTTTTAAACTCTCGTATATGTTATCTTGTTCCATAATTATTAATTAATAACAAACTTAAAACATTATAAATTATTATAGAGATATTTTTAAACAAAAGCTATTTGTTTGATGTTAAAAAAATACCCAATATATGGTATTGCAGGATCATATTAATAAAAGTACTTTTGGGCAAAATTTCATAATCGGAGAGCAGGAAATTAAATAAGATGAGATTATCTCAATTAAAAGATAACGAAGTAGGATATATAACTAAAGTACGTGGTCGTGGTGCCTTTCGTAAACGTATTACCGAGATGGGTTTTGTAAAAGGCAAGAAAATTATCGTTATTAAAAATGCTCCTTTAAAAGATCCTGTTGAATACAGTATTATGGGATATGAGGTATCACTACGCAGAAGTGAAGCTTCGCTCATTGAAGTTATTACTAAAGAAGAAGCAAAACAACTTGAAATAAACAAATACAATGGTGTTGTTACCGAAGAAGCATTAAAAACTTCAGCAAGGAAAAAAGGAAAAGAGATTCAAGTTGCATTAGTTGGAAATCCAAATTCCGGGAAAACTTCTCTTTTTAATTTTGCCTCTCGCTCCAAAGAACATGTTGGGAATTATAGCGGAGTAACCGTTGATTCAAAAAGTGCACAGTGTAAAGTTCATGATTATACTTTAAATATTACCGATCTACCCGGAACTTATTCGCTTTCTACTTATTCGCCCGAAGAATTACTTGTTAGGAAATATATTTTCGGCGAAATGCCCGATGTTGTTATTAATGTTGTTGATGCTTCCAATTTAGAACGGAATTTTTATTTAACAACTCAATTAATCGACATGGATATTAAAGTTATTATTGCTTTAAACATGTATGACGAGTTGAGAAAGAAAGGAGATGAATTTGATTTTGAATCTTTAGGTAAAATGATTGGTATACCAATTATCCCAACTATTGGTTCAAAAGGGTTTGGAATAAATGATCTCTTCAAAAAAGCGATTGAGGTATATGAGGATAAAGACCCTACCGTTCGGCACATACATATTAATTATGGAAAAGATGTTGAAAAATCGATTCGAAATATTCAAGACGAAATTTGGGAAAACAAGAAGCTAACCGATATTGTCTCCTCACGTTTTTATGCCATTAAACTTTTAGAAAAAGATGCATCGGCAAATTTCACTTTATCAAAATGGGGTAATTACGAAACCATAAAAGAAATTGCTGAAAAAGAAATTAAAAAACTCGAATCTTTAATTACTGAAGATAGTGAAACCATTATTACAGATGCTAAGTATGGATTTATAGCAGGCGCATTAAAAGAAACATATAAAGGCAATATTAATACAAGAAGGAAAAAAACCGAAAAGATAGATCAATTCCTAACTCATAAATATATGGGATTTCCTTTTTTTATTTTCTTTTTGTGGTTTATGTTTCAGTCTACCTTTACATTGGGTCAATATCCTATGGAGTGGATTGATTACTTTGTAAATCTTTTAGGTGAATCAATAAGTAAAATAATGGCAGACAGCCCTTTAAAAGATTTGCTGATAAACGGCGTTATTGGTGGTGTTGGTGGTGTCATAATTTTTCTTCCAAATATTCTAATATTGTTCTTTTTTATATCCTTAATGGAGGATACAGGTTATATGGCACGAGCGGCATTTATTATGGACCGTTTAATGCATAAAATCGGCTTGCATGGAAAATCATTTATTCCACTTATTATGGGATTTGGTTGTAATGTTCCTGCAATAATGGCAACACGAACAATTGAAAACAGGCAAAACAGAATCCTGACTATGCTCATAAATCCGTTTATGTCGTGCAGTGCCCGTTTACCTGTTTATGTTTTAATTATTTCAGCTTTTTTTATTGAACGACCCGGATTGGTTTTATTTTCTATTTATATTATCGGTATAGCTGTAGCTGCAATTGTTGCAATTATTTTTAAGAAAACAATTTTCAAATCAAAAGAAACTCCATTTGTTATGGAGTTGCCACCATACAGAGTTCCAACTTTGCGCAATTTAACCCGACATATGTGGTTTAAAGGTGCTCAGTATATTAAAAAAATGGGTGGTGTAATTCTTGTGGCATCGATAATAATATGGGCTTTGGGATATTATCCAAAAGATATTGAATACTCTGTTAATTATGACCAAAAAATCGAACAAATTAAAAATGAAAATGCCTCAAATAAAAATGAACAAATACATCAGATTTTAACTGATAAAACTTCAGAGGAACAAGCTAAATCATACATTGGAAGAATTGGTAAATTTATTGAACCCGTAATGAAACCACTGGGATTTGATTGGAAAATGAGTGTTAGTATTTTATCGGGTGTTGCTGCAAAAGAAATTGTTGTAAGCACAATGGGAGTTTTATATCAGGCCGAAGAAGAAGAAAGCTTGAATAATCTTATAAACAGATTACAAAACGAAAAAGATGAAAACGGCAATCCTATATTTACACCACTTGTAGCATACGGTTTTCTGATATTTATTTTACTCTACTTTCCCTGCATAGCTTCGATTGTAGCCATAAGCAAAGAATCTGGTCATTGGAAATGGGCAATTTTTACTATGCTTTACACAACATTTTTGGCTTGGTTTATGTCTTTATTAATACACCAAATTGGATCATTAATAATTTAATGCGATGAACACACAGGAAATAATTGTAATTATATTGATTCTTGCTTCTGTAGCTTATACTGTTTTTAATTTTATTCAGATTTTTATTATTAAATCCAAAAATTCTTGCGGATGTTCATCTTGTAATCTTAAAACCGATGTTAAAGATTTAAAATCAATTGTACATAAAAAACTTCTTTAACAACCAATCCCTTCAGTTCTTATTTTGATAAATTGATTTAATGATTAATTTTATCCTTTATTACTAATATTTGAGATTTATGGATTACTTTTTACTTGCAATAGCTATTATACTAATTTTAGTTGGCCTTTTGGGTTGTATTTTACCTATTATTCCAGGTCCACCTATAAGCTTTTTAGGTATTCTCGTTTTACATTTTACCAAATTCCCCGAACCCAGATACACAACTAATTTTTTATTAATTCTTGCATTCGTTGCAATAATTGTTACAGTTCTGGATTATATTGTTCCGATTTGGGGAACTAAAAAATTTGGAGGAAGCAAAGCAGGAATGTGGGGCGCTACTATTGGAATGATAATAGGTATTATTTTTCTTGGCCCGCTAGGACTTATATTAGGCCCTTTAGTAGGTGCTATTATTGGCGAATCAATAAAAGGAGCAAATAATAAAGATGCGTTCAGATCTGGTTTAGGAGCTTTTTTAGGATTTCTTTTTGGTGTTGGACTAAAACTGGCAGCTTCAATATATATAACCTGGCATTTTGTAAAAGGAATTTTTTAATAACTATAAGATTTTAGACTTGAGTATTGAGTAAAAATCAAATTAGTGCCAATTTTCATAAATCGCTTAAAATTGAAAAGACACGTTATAATTTTAGGACTATTCTTACTGATTGGATTACATGCCTACTCAGATAATCAGATTGAGATTAGTTTACTGACTTGCTCCAGCGGATCAGAATCTTTCACTGCATGGGGTCATAGTGCAATTAGAGTTATTGACAAAAAACAATCTATAGATATTGTATATAACTTTGGTCTTTTTGATTTTGACACACCCAACTTCTATTTAAAATTTGTAAAAGGTAAATTAAAATACAAGTTAGGAATTCATAGTACAAATAGATTTTTCAGAACTTACTTCAGTGAAAACAGGCAAATAATAGAACAAAAATTAAACTTATCTGATGAAGATGAAATAAGAATTATAAGCAAATTAGAATATTTGTATAAACCTGAAAACAGGTATTATTATTATGATTTTTCAAAAAAGAATTGCACTTCTGAATTACGAGATTTAATATTTAATAATGTTGAAACAGATTTCCAAAATCAAAATATTAATAAAACGTATAGAATTCAAATTAATGAATACCTTACAGATAAGCTTTGGTTAAAATTTGGAATGAACTTAATTTTTGGAACAGGTGTTGATAAAAAGATAGATAACTACGAAAGCATGTTTTTACCGGATTATCTTTATTGGGGATTAAATAATATAAAGGTAAATAATAAGAAACTTGTAAGTAGTGAAACAACATTTAATAAAGTTGAAAAAAACAAATCAAATTATCCATTCTTATTAAATCCCATATTTCTGTTTTCTGTATTGCTAATAATTGTTTTAATCTATAAATCATCGAAAATACAAGTACCTATTTTTTTAATAACAGGCATAACAGGATTATTGATATTAATAGTTTGGCTATTAACAGAACATGATGAGCTAAAAAATAATTTTAATCTACTGTGGTGCAATCCATTATATTTAGCAATTGCATTTTCCCAAATCAAAAATAATGTTAAATTGAAAATGTATTTGTCTATTATTTTACAAGCTATGCTAATTGGAGTTGTAGT
>JAIORB010000025.1 GCA_021108325.1 Bacteroidales bacterium
GCTTTTCACGAAAAGAAGCTAAAAAACACCAAAACAAATCAAGGTGGCTCTTATCTTAGAAAAGGTAAGAAATACAAAAAACGGCAAACAAGAGGTGATAAAAATTTTAATCAGCGCAATAAAAAGAAATAGCTTGAATTCTTTAAGTGATGTAACTTTTTAGAAAGTTGATGACTTAACTATTTTCACCTGATAGCACAAATGTTCTTCGCTTGTGCATTTTTATGTAAAAAATATTTTTACTTTCCGGTTTAAGCTGAATCCTTTAACCTATCTTTCAAAATACTATGAATTATAACACCTGCTAAAATTAATAAAGCTCCTGTGAATTCTTTCCAGCTCAGTATTTCCTGAATAATAAAATAGCCGAAAATGGCTGCAAAAACTGGTTCAAGGGAAAATATAATCACCACTTTTAACGAAGAAACATATTTCTGAACCCAAACAGTAATAAAATAACAAAACAAAGTTCCAATAAGGCCTAGATACAGAAGTGACAATCCGGCTTTCATGCTAATTTGAATTGATAAGTTATCAGTGAATAACCATGCTATAAGGCTGACAACTGAAGCGGCAAAAAACTGATAAGTAATAATAGACAATGTATCAGATTTTTTCACATATCTGCCTGCCAAAACAAGATGAACTGCATAAGTTATTGCCGTAATTGTAGTTATTAAATCGCCAGGGTTTATTGATGTTTCAAAATCGTAAGTAAGTAGAAATAAACCAAGAGAAACGATTGTTACGGTTATAAAATCAATTTCACTGAGTTTAGATTTATAGAAAAAGTACAAAATAAACGGAACAACAATTACAGCCGAGCTGGTTATAAAGGCACTATGACCTGTGCTTGTATATTTCAATCCTATGGTTTGCGAAGCATACGCCATTGCCATTAAAACACCTAAGATTGAACCATATACAAATGCTTTTTTGTTTAAAAGTTGTTTTTTGTTTTTAAGTAACTGGAAAATAAACATAGCTACAAAAGCTAAAGCAGATCTTATGAAAACAATAAGATATTCGTTAACCGTAGCAACTGTATCTTTAACAAGTAAAAATGTTGATCCCCAAACAATTGTAACCAATATTAATAAGAATGTTTTCATCCCTGTTCTTTTATCATTATTCCGCTGGCTAACCGGCCAGTCTTATTTTTATCTCTACGCGCCGAGTAAAATAATTCTGAGTTGGAGAAAGTACACATTTCCGATATTTCTATATTATCTTCCGGTATCCCTGATTCAATTAAAATTTGTTTGTTCGCTTTCCATAGATTTAAAAATCCTTTTTCAGAGTCTGTGATTGGAGTAATTATTTGATTTCCTCTAAACAATTTATTAAACTGTTCAATAAGTTCAGGTCCCACTTCATAAACATCGGGTCCAATGGACGGACCTATTCCTGCAATAATATTTTCAGGCTTTGTGCCAAATTCTTTTTGCATAATCCTGATGGTTTTCATGGATATTCTCTGAACAGTTCCTTTCCATCCCGAATGTATTGCAGCTATTGCTTTTTGAACCGGATCATATAAAAGTATTGGTGTACAGTCAGCAGTTCTAACACAGATACAAATTCCCGGAACATTAGTTATTAAAGCATCTGTATCCGGAAATATTTCATTTACCGATTTTACAATTCCAATATTGGAGCTATGCGTTTGTTTTGGGAAGACTATCTGTGATTTTTTAATATCAATAGCCAATGCAAGCGATTCCAGATTCTGATTAACATTTTTAGGACTGTCATTTACAGTGTGTCCTAAATTTAAACTGAATAAATGACCTGAACTTACTCCGCCAACACGTGTTGATGAAAAATGAATGACCTTGTTATTTTTAGTAAGATTTGCAAACCGAAGAAGTTTTATATTATTTTTAATTTGTGTAATCATATTACTGGTAAAAGAAATAAACTTTTTCTAGATTTATACAAGATTAATAAAAAATCTCTAATATGCTTGACATTAAAATATCTGAGAAGTTAAAATCAAAATGGAATAATATTGTTATTGGTTCAATACAGGCTGAGATTAAAGTAAAACCTTCCGGCCTGGAATTAATGGAAAAGCTTGATGCCGTTTGTAATGAGTTCTCAAGTAACCATAAAGTTGAAGATATTTCGAAGTTAAAACCTATAAACGATTCAAGAAAAGCATATAAAGCATTTGGTAAGGATCCTGCGCGTTATCGTTTATCTTCTGAAGCTTTGTTGCGTAGGATTGTGAAAGAGAAAGGGATATATAAAATCAATAATATTGTTGATATAAATAATCTGCTTTCAATAACTTCTTATTATTCAATTTGTGCATTTGATATTGCAAAATTACAAGCCCCAATTGAATTTACAATTGGCACAAAAGAAGATGAATACTATGGAATAGGGCGTGGATTATTAAATATTGAGAATTTGCCTGTTTTTGAAGATGAGAAAGGGAAGTTTGGCAGCCCGACAAGTGATTCAGAAAGAGTGAAAATTACAAACGAAACAACATCCATTTCCATGAATATTATGTCGTTTAGTGGAATTGCAGATATTGAATTCCAATTAAATCAACTTAAAGAATATTTAATCCGGTTTGCCGAAGCAAAAAATATTGAATCAGGAATTATTTTGTAGAATTACTTATTTTCAGGCACAAATTTAAGTGAGATTGAATTAACACAATGTCGTGTATTTTTTGGAGTAAACCCTTCACCAATAAAAACATGCCCTAAATGTGCTCCGCAGTTAGCACAAATAATTTCTGTTCTTTGTCCATCAGTATCAATGATTTGTTTTATTGCTCCGTCTACTTCATCATCAAAACTTGGCCAGCCACAATGCGAATCAAATTTATCTTCAGATTTGTATAAAATAGCGTTGCATCGTTTGCAGGTATAAACACCTTTTTCTGTATTATCGACATATTTGCCACTAAAGGGTGTTTCTGTCCCTTTGTAAATAATAACTTGTTCTTCTTTTGGTGTAAGCTTATTAAATTGCATGGTGTCTTTTTGTGAGTATGCCTGATTAAATATAAACATGAATATGATAAATGATATTCGTAGCATTGTTTTTATTTGTTTAAACAAGACAGGTAATAAAAAGTTTATTTCCAATAAAAGAAATATAAATCGATACATCATATCAAACTAATAGATACATTTGCACAATTTTCCTTCATAAAATAATTAAAATTTTAATTGCAAAAATGTTTGTTCCTAAGTTATTTACGGTATTTAAAGAAGGATACTCTAAAGAACAATTTATAAAAGATTTAACCGCGGGATTGATTGTAGGTGTTGTAGCATTACCTTTAGCAATAGCATTTGCAATAGCATCGGGTGTTTCTCCTGAAAAAGGATTGGTAACAGCAATTATTGCAGGTTTTATTATTTCTGCATTTGGAGGTAGTCGTGTTCAAATTGGAGGCCCAACGGGAGCTTTTATTATAATTGTTTTCGCAATTGTTCAAAAATATGGAATCTCAGGACTGACCATTTCAACGTTTATGGCAGGGTTTATAATTATTATTTTAGGTATTACCAAACTGGGTTCAATCATAAAATTTATTCCGCAATCAGTTATTGTTGGTTTTACAAGTGGTATTGCATTAATTATTTTTTCTATACAAATAAAAGATTTTTTGGGATTAGAAATGGATTCTGTTCCTTCTGAATTTATTAATAAATGGGGAGCATATTTTAAAAATATTCATTCAGTTAATATATATGCAGTTGTTATTACTCTTGCGACTGTATTTATTTCAGTGTATTTACCACGGCTTACAAAAAAAATACCGGGTTCTCTGGTGGCTTTAATATTATCCACTCTTGTGGTTAGTATATTTAATCTACCTGTGGAAACTATTTATAGTAAGTTTGGAGAAATTCCTTCCAGTTTTCCTAAACCTGAATTTCCAGCAATTGATTTTGCTATCATAAAAGAACTGATTGAACCGGCATTTGTCATTGCACTACTGGGATCGATTGAATCTTTGCTGTCGGCTGTTGTAGCTGACGGAATGATTGGTGGAAGACATCGATCCAATATGGAATTAATTGCACAGGGAGCAGCAAATGTTTTTTCTTCAATATTCGGAGGAATCCCTGCAACAGGAGCAATTGCCAGAACAGCAACCAATATTAAAAATGGAGGTAGAACACCAATTTCAGGAATAGTTCATGCCATTACATTATTAGCAATTATGCTTTTTGTGGGCAAGTGGGCCAAGTTGATTCCGATGGCCAGCCTGGCAGGTATATTGATGGTTGTTGCTTATAATATGAGTGAATACAAAGCTTTTATCTCATTAACTCGTGGCCCTAAAAGCGATGCAATAATATTAATTATTACCTTTTCTCTCACAGTGCTTGTTGATTTAGTTGTAGCTCTTGAAATAGGAATGGTATTAGCAGCATTTTTATTTATGAAAAAAATGGCATCAATTAGTCAGATTAACGAAATAACCAATCAGATTAATGATGTTAAAGATATAGAAGATCCGGAAGCTACAGGAAATTATGTGGTTCCTGAAGATGTTGAAATTTATGAGGTTAATGGTCCTTTATTTTTTGGTGCTACATATAAATTCAGGGATGCACTTAAGTTATCGGATCGTAAACCGAAAATTTTAATTATTCGAATGCGTTACGTGCCAACTATTGATGCTACAGGATTACATCATTTAAAAGAAATTGTAAAAGATTTTAAACATAAAGGAATTAAGGTAATTATATCTGGTATTCAACCCGAGGTTTATAAAGAACTTGAGAAAAGCCGTATTGCTTTTTTAATTGGCAAGAAGAATATTACGAATCACATAAAACTGGCAATTGATAGAGCAAATTTTATAAGCGAACAGCCAAAAGTCAAAAGCTAATAGCTTATTAATACGATTTTCCTACAAATCTTACTATCAAAAAAAGCACAAATAATCCGGTCGGAAATAATATCCACGATGATATTCCAAAAGCGGCAGGAATAGTTCCAATAATTACCGAAACAGCTCCTACTGTGAGTGCATAAGGTAATTGTGTTCTCACGTGTTCGATATGATTACACGAACTTGCCAGCGAACTTAAGATTGTTGTATCAGAAATCGGAGAGCAGTGATCGCCAAAAACAGAGCCTGCCAATACCGCAGAAACCACATTATAAAAAATAGCTAGTGATGCTTCATGATCAAGACCGGTATTTTGCGCAATTAACCACGATGCAGGCAAAATTAAAGGGTATAATATAGCCATGGTACCCCATGACGATCCGGTCGAAAATGCCACTAAGGCTCCCAGGATAAAAGTAACTGCAGGTATAAACTGAGGAGCAATATTTATACTTACTAAGCTTTGTGAAATAAATTCAGCTGTATGTAAATGTTTTGTTACCAGTGCTATTGACCATGCTAAAACTAAAATAACAATTGCAGTTAGCATGGTTCTGAAACCATTTATCATGCTATCTATAGTAGCTTTTAAATTCAGAATTTTTTGAACAAGAGTAAGTAGAATTGCTACTAGAACTCCCGAAATTGATGACCAGAGTAAAGCTTTATATGAATCGCTGTTTCCAATTACTGTAGATAGCTTTGTTGAAAATGACAAGCTCGTGTCGTGCCATACTGATTGATCCCAGCCAGTATAAAGTAATCCTGCAAATGTGCCAAAAATCACAATAAAAACAGGTATAGCAGCATTGTACCATTTTGGTTTTATATGTTCGGATACTTCTAATTCGTTTAATTTATTTGAAAAAGTATTACTATTATCATCTAAGTTAATATCATCTGAAAGCCGTGCTCTTTTTTCAGCATTAAACATTGGTCCAAAATCAACCTGTTTGCGAATTAGAATTAAAATGAAAAGCAAGGCAAAAATCGGATAAAAGGCATATCCGAGTGAACTAAGAAAAATACCATATGCACTTTCATTAATCCCGATAGTATTAATACCATCCTGAATATAACTTAATTCTGCTCCAATCCAGGTAGTAACAAATGCGATAGCAGTTATTGGTGCTGCAGTTGAGTCAACAATATAAGCAAGTTTTTCGCGGCTTATTTTCAGTTTGTCGGTTACAGGACGCATTGTATTTCCAACAACCAGTGTATTAGCATAATCATCAAAAAATATGGCGATTCCTAAAAGCCATGTTACAAATTGGCCTGAACGTGGGCTGTTGGCATATTTCGATAAAATATTAACAACTCCTTTCATTCCACCATTACGTGTAATGATATTTACCATGGCACCAATCAGCATCGAAAATATAATAATAGCCATGTGTCCTCTTTCGGATAAAGCTTCAATTATATAAGTATCAACTATAGCAAACATTCCTTTAAAAATGGCAGGAATTAATGCTGTATCCTGGTACCAGAACATTGTTGCAGTGCCAACTAAAATACCAATAAAAAGCGCGGTAAAAACTTCCTTAAAAATTAGGGCAAAAAGAATTGCTATAAGTGGGGGAATAACTGAAAACCATAACGGAATAGGTGTTATTTTTTTTGAATATATATAATTGGAAATCTTTATTTCAAAATCCTGTTTCTCAGTAAATATATATTTAAATGATGCGGTTCCTTTAATAACCCTGACTTCAATAGGTTTATTATTTATTTTAATCGTAACGGGATAACCTTCAAATCTCTTTCGGAATTCCTGACTTTTAAAATTTAATTTTATTTCAGTTTTAATTCCTTTAACAATAATATTTGTCATTTCAACAGAAACATCATCCTTGTTTAATTCCGGTATTTCCGGTATATCATTTGCTATACTGAGGTTAATAAATAATACTGAAAAGATTAAACTGAGATATATTTTCTTCATTAAGGATTTTGTTAGCAACTATTATTTGAAAAATTACATCTCTAAAATAGAGAAAAAAAAGAAATTTTCGTCTTTTTTTGACACTGTACTTTAAATTTGGTTTAAGTTTTATAAACGTTTAAAAACTCGATTACATCGACATTAACTTGTGATTAAGCAGAAATAACTTGATTATTAATATGTTAATATTGATTATAATTTACTTTAAATTTTGATTTTAAACTAAAAAGAACTAATTTGTATTTGTAATATTTGAATCATGGGAATGTATCTCGATTTTGATTTTCTGAATATTGAACACGAAAATCTGGCTCCCAAACAAGGTCGGATACTAATATCAGAACCATTACTGTCCGATACTTATTTTAAACGATCGGTAATATTAATTACTGAATATTCGGAAAAAGGAGCAGTAGGTTTCGTTTTGAACAAATCTGTTGATATACCAATCAACGAGATTCTTTCTGATTTCCCTGATTTTAAAGCTAAAGTGTATGTTGGAGGTCCTGTAGCAAAGGATACTATTCATTTTTTACATACACTTGGAGAATTGGTTCCGAATTCGGTTCATGTACTGGATAATATATATTGGGGCGGTGATTTCGATGTCTTAAAAGAATTAATTAACGAAGGAATTGTTGATTTTACGCAAGTCAGATTTTTCCTGGGATATTCCGGATGGAGTCCTGATCAACTGGAAAACGAAATTGAGGATAATGCCTGGTTGGTAACACGAGTTGAATCATCGAAAATTATGTTGGGCGATAAGGATATATGGAAAAAAACTTTAGATGAACTAGGTAAGAAATATAAAATCTGGTCGAACTTCCCTGAAAATCCTGCAATGAATTAATGTGATCTATTTTTAAAAGCAAGCATATTTAATTTATCAATAAACTGACGAGCAATGTTATTAAAATATCGCCTGTCTTTATATGCCAGAACCCATCTTATACCCGAAATACTATTCGTGAAAAATATTTCATCTGCACTTAACAGGTGAGTTTCTTTTAATGAATTTTCAAATTCTATTTTTAATCCGTTTGAATCGGCTATTTTAAGAATCTGTTTCCGCATTATTCCTGCTATCGGACCATCTTTCAGAGGAGGAGTAGAAATAGTATCTCCTTTAATTAAAAATATATTTGAACTGATCCCTTCAATAATATTTCCACAATCATTTAATAAAATACAATCACCTAAATTATTTTCTTTAGCGTAATTTCCTGCCATTACAAATAGTAAAGCATTTGCCGATTTTAGATTTGAGAATGTATTTACAGGCTTTTTTATGTCGTTAAAAATATCAACGATTAAGCCCTTCTGATTTAATTCGTAATAATCGTTTTTGATATGTTCAGTGTCTACTAAATAAGAAACATTATTATCTGCAGGGGTATATTTTCCACCCTCGTTTCTAAAAATACTTAGTCGAATACGAACTCCTTGGTATAACTTGTTTTTGTGTAGTAATTTTATTATTTCCTTTTCTATAAAACCAGTTTCAATTACTGTTGGAACTTTCATTTTTAAGATTTCCATTCCATACCTTAAACGGTTCATGTGATCCTCGAAAAACTGGATTTCTGTTCCATTGGCATGCATGGTTTCGAATAATGCATCACCATAACAAAAAGCCCTGTTTTTGAAACTTAATCCAAACTCATCGCGATAATGATATTCGCCATTATATAATATGAAGGAGTTAACTGCCACTTTTTATTTAGTTTAAAGGTTCTGATTCTGTAATTTTAGTGGAAATGATTAAATTTAAAACTTTGCGTCTCTGCGTCTTTGCGTGATATTTTATGAATAATACAGGCTATCATAATTTTCTATAACCATTCAATCATTTTATCATTCTATCATTAAAACAGTGCCAATTAAATTTGTGGTAGTACCCTTAAAATACTCACAAAACATTTTAACTTATTTTAAATTTTAGTCATTTTTTGGTTAATTATCTGATTAACATATTTTTCAATATTTTCATTAAGGCCGACTTTTATACCTTTTACACCGGCTTTTTCTGCAGCTTCAACATCTCTTTGTTTATCTCCAATCATAAAAGATATTTCAGGATCAATATTAAATCGGGCAATTGCTTTTTCTATTAATAGAGAATCTGGCTTTCGGCAAAGGCATTTTTCATTAACACTATGATGAGGACAATAATATATTTCAGTAAGTTCAACATTTACTTTTTTTAGTTCATCAGCCAGATATTTATGAATATCTTCAACATGTTTATGAGTGTATATTTGTTTAGAGATTCCTCCCTGGTTAGTAATAATAAATAAAAGATAAGCTTTATCGTATAGTTTTTTGAGTGAAGGAATTACCCCGTCATTAATTTTAAACTCTTCTAGTTTGTATGTATAATTTCCCGGATCAGAATTAATAACACCGTCTCTGTCTAGAAAAATAGCTTTATTCATAAGTAATTATAAGAAATTAAATAACTGACCCAAAAATACATTAATCAATTTAGGTTCTAAAACAATTGGGAAAAGAAAGCCAAATACAGCACCGATAAAATGCACGTCATGATTTACATTATCGCCACTACGTTTACTCATATAATGGGAATATGCCAGGTAGGCAACTCCTAAAATAATTCCGGGAATTGGAATAATAGCATATAATTCAATTGCTTGTAAAGGGAAAAAGAATATGTGCGTAAATACAATTGCAGAAACTGCTCCGGATGCTCCAACTGAATTATACCAGGAATTATCTTTTTGTTTTTTTATGGTTGTAACAGTAGCAAAAACCATGCTTGCAAAGTACAATATTACAAATGATAATACAGGTGATTTTATAATTCCTTCGGTAGCTAATTGTTTAAAAATACTTTCAACTGAATTTCCGAAAGAATAAAGTACAAACATGTTAATAAAAAGATGAATCCAATCAGCATGTAAAAATCCATGTGATATTATTCTGTACCATTCTTTTTTATGATAAATTGCATAAGGATTGAGTTGTAACTTGTTGAATAATTCCCTGCGATTAAATGCTATGACTGATATTATAGATGTTATTACGATAAGTAGGATTGTCATTTTGAGAAATATTAATGAAGAATTTTATAAACCAGTTCTTTTAATAATTCTCCATGAGATGTACTAACATTATTAAAGCCTTTTGATTTTAAATCATACTCACGCAGTAAACCAATTACCTCTACCGTTTTTTGGGGATTGTAATTTTTTGCAGCTTTCTCGTAATCTCCAACAAAATATGGATTTACTTTTAAAGTAGCGGCTATATTTTTTCGATCTCTTTTATTTTTAATAAAATGGTAAGTCAATACTTTGCTATAAAAATAATATAAAGTTGAAATAGTTAATGTAAATGGGTTATCCTTTGGATTATGGCCAAAATAATTTACAATTCGGTTTGCTTTTAAAACATTCTTTTGAGTAAGAGCCTTATGTAATTCGAAATTATTATAGTCTTTACTTATTCCTATATTTCGTTCAATATGCGTTGTGGTAATATTATATTCGCCATCAGGAAGGGTAATAATTAATTTTTCTAATTCATTAGCAATTTTACTTAAATCATTGCCCAAATATTCAGTTAGCAACATTCCTGCATTAGGATCAATGCTTCTGTTTTTATTTTTTAAATAACCATTTATCCAAGCCGGGACTTCATTGTCGTATAATTTTTTTGATTCGTATAAAACTCCATTTTCGTTAATAGCCTTGTAAAGCTTTTTTCTTTTATCAAGAGTTTTATACTTATAGTTTATTACAAGTAATGTAGATTTTAACGGGGCATTTACATAATGAATCAAATCATCAATATTTTTTATATTTTGAGCCTCTTTTACAATAACAACCTGATGATTTGCCATCATCGGAAATCTTTTGGCAGTATTTATAACAGCATGTATTTCAATTTCTTTCCCATACAGTACTGTTTGATTAAAAGACTTTTCGGCATCGCTTAATACATTTTCATTTATATATTTTGTTATCAGGTCGATAAAGTAAGGCTCATCACCCGATAAAAAATAAATTGGTTTGTAAATTTTGTTTTTTAAGTCAGATAGTATTTGCTCAAAACTCATATTTAAATTCTATTAAAAACGTAAGTGCTTAACAGATTCTTTATTTTCTCTAATTTCTTTTAACGCTTCAATAGCAATTTTAACATGATCGTCAACGTATTTTTCAGTTACCAGTTTATCACTTTTCGAAGTTTTAACACCGGTCGAAATCATTGGTTGGTCAGTAACCAGTAAAAGAGCCCCAGTTGGTATTTCATTGGCAAAACCTACTACAAAGATAGTTGCAGTTTCCATATCTATTGCCATTGATCGGGTTTTTTGCAGATATTTTTTAAATCGTTCATCATATTCCCAAACACGTTTATTGGTAGTTAATACAGTACCTGTATAATAATCTCTTTTGTGATTTCGTATTGCACTGGAAACGGCCATTTGTAGTGCAAAGGCAGGCAAAGCAGGAATTTCAGGTGGCAAATAATCATTTGAAGTTCCTTCGCTACGAATGGCGGCAATTGGGATTATGAAATCACCCAGTTCGTTTTTCTTTTTTAATCCACCACATTTACCAAGAAACAGAGCGGCTTTTGGGTTAATGGCACTTAATAAATCCATTATTGTTGCAGCATTAGCACTTCCCATTCCAAAATCAATCATTGTTATTCCATCAGCAGTAGCACATTGCATATTGGCGTTTGGATCAATAATGTCCACATTGTTCCATTCTGCAAATAATTCCAGGTAATGAGAAAAATTGGTTAAAAGAATATATTCTCCAAATTGATCAAGCGCACATCCTGTATATCTGGGTAACCAATCTTTTACTATTTCATCTTTTGTTTTCATAGGATGGTATTTTGTTTTAATTCTTTCTTATTTTTATAAACTTAATTAATAAGCAGGTTTTATATGGAGAGGTTAAATTTACCAACTTATTCATTCAATATAAAATTAATAGAACAAAGAAAATACATTTTTGATTTTATTCGAAAGAAATTTGTGATATTAACTCCTGAGGAGTGGGTTCGGCAAAATTTTCTAAGATTCCTTGTTGAAGACAAAAAATATCCTGCTTCGTTAATTGCTGTTGAGATGGAGTTTAAACTTAATAACTTATCAAAAAGGAGCGATGCTGTTATTTATAATAAAAAAGGTTTCCCTTTTTTGATTCTTGAATTTAAAGCACCAGATATAAAGATTAACCAAAAAGTATTTGATCAGATTGCAAGATATAATATGAAATTTAATGTTGAATTTTTAATTGTATCCAATGGCTTAGATCATTATTGTTGCAAGATTGATTATGAAAAACAGAATTACTTTTTTTTAAAGGAAGT
>JAIORB010000085.1 GCA_021108325.1 Bacteroidales bacterium
GCTTCGAAATATCAATTATTTCGGAGCTTTTTAATTTTATTGATATGGGTTTTAAAGAAGAGATACAACGCAGAAGAACTTTTGGAATAGTTAGTCACCCCGATGCAGGTAAAACTACATTAACTGAAAAACTATTATTATTTGGTGGAGCAATTCATGTTGCAGGTGCTGTTAAAAGCAATAAAATTAAAAAAACAGCTACTTCTGACTTTATGGAGATTGAACGTCAACGTGGTATTTCAGTAGCTACTTCTGTAATGGGTTTTGAATATAATGGTAAGAAGATTAATATTTTGGATACGCCTGGCCACCAGGATTTTGCC
Organism: Bacteroidales bacterium; assembly: GCA_021108325.1. GTDB lineage: Bacteria > Bacteroidota > Bacteroidia > Bacteroidales > UBA12077 > UBA12077. The sequence goes on from JAIORB010000085.1 coordinate 324, forward strand.
GAAGATACTTTCCGTACATTAACTGCTGTTGATAGCGTAATTATTGTTATTGATTCTGCAAAAGGAGTAGAGCCACAAACTCGTAAACTAATGGAAGTTTGCCGAATGCGCAAAACTCCGGTAATGGTGTTTATCAATAAGCTTGACCGAAGTGGTAAAGACCCTTTTGAATTACTCGATGATATTGAAAACGAACTTAAAATCCATGTACGCCCGTTAAGTTGGCCTATTAGTAATGGACCAACATTTAAAGGTGTTTATAGTTTATACGAAGAAAAACTTAACTTATTTAGTGGAGAAGTTAAACAGACAATTGAGAAATCAATCGAATTTAAAGATGTAAATAATCCTGTTTTGGAAGAATATATCGGAGATAAGTATGCTAATATTCTTCGTGAGGAATTAGAACTGATTACGGAAGTTTATCCAAAATTCGAGATCAATGATTATTTATCTGCTGATTTGGCTCCTGTATTTTTTGGCAGTGCATTAAATAATTTTGGCGTTAAGGAATTATTAGATTGCTTTATTAATATAGCACCCTTTCCAAGATCTGTAACTGCAGAAGAACGAGATATTGATCCATTTGAAAATAAATTCTCAGGGTTTATTTTTAAGATTCATGCCAATATGGATCCAAATCATCGTAATCGTTTGGCATTTGTAAAAATATGTTCAGGATCATTTAAGCGAAATACTAATTATTTGCATGTAAGAGCAGGAAAGAAAATGAAATTTTCTTCGCCAACAGCATTTATGGCCGAAAAGAAATCAATTATTGAAGAAGCTTTTCCGGGTGATATTGTTGGTATACAAGATACAGGTAATTTTAAAATTGGTGATACATTAACCGAAGGTGAAGAAATACATTTTAAAGGTTTACCTAGTTTCTCTCCGGAAATGTTCCGTTATGTCGAGAATGCCGATCCAATGAAATATAAGCAATTGGCTAAGGGCCTTAATCAGCTTATGGATGAAGGTGTGGCGCAGCTTTTTACCAATAAATTCAATGGCCGTAAAATAATTGGAACCGTTGGTCAATTACAATTTGATGTTATCCAATTTCGCTTAGAACATGAATATGGTGCTAAATGTAAATACGAACCAATCCAAATGCATAAAGCCTGTTGGATTGAATCTGGAGACAAAGAACAGCTTGAAGATTTTGGTAAAAGAAAATTTAGTTCTATAGCTATTGATAAACATAGCAGAGAAGTATTTATGGCCGATTCACCTTATTCTTTGCAAATGGCTCAGGAGAAATTCGATAAAATAAAATTTCATTTTACTTCAGAATTTTAAAATTTCATTAAACCTTTTTAAGACAAAAAGGTCTTTTTATTAATGAGAATCTTAAATTATAATGTTGTGATAAAAGAGGCAAAGAGGTGTTTGTTTAGTTTGATAATACTTTTGGCAATAAGTAATTCAGTTTTTACTCAAAATCTTGAGAAACGTAACCTTGAAATTTCTAAAATAACAGAGTCACCTAAAATTGATGGCACACTGGATGATATTGCATGGAAAGATGCTTCAGTAGCAAACAATTTCTTTCAATTCGAACCATATAACGGAAAAGAACCTTCTTTACCAACAGAAGTAAAGATTGCTTATGATAATTATGCAATATATATTGGTGCTACATTATACGATTCAAACCCCGATAGCATTTTAAAAGAACTTTCGGTAAGAGATGCTTTTGATGAAGCTAATGCAGATTTATTTGCAGTAATATTAAACCCTTTTAATGACGGTGTAAATGCTGTTAACTTTATGGTTTCAGCTGCAGGAGTACAATCTGATGCAAAACTAATAGGTAACCACGATGATGAAAACTGGGATGCAGTTTGGGAAAGTGAAGTTAAAATTACTGAATCAGGTTGGGTAGTTGAAATGAAAATACCATATTCTGCATTGCGATTTCCAAAAAAAAAAAATCAAACATGGGGGATTCATTTTTTTAGAAATATACGTAGATACAGGGAATGGGATACATGGAATTTTGTTGATATAAACATTCAGGGATTTGTAAATCAAATGGGCGAAGTAAGTGGAATTGAAGATATTGAGCCTCCTTTGCGCTTATCAGTTACTCCTTATGTTTCAGCTTACATCCAAAATAATGCTGATAATAATAAATGGGGAAGCGATTTTAATGCCGGTATGGATTTAAAATGGGGAATAAACCAAAGTTTTACATTAGATATGATTTTGATTCCTGATTTTGGACAGGTACAATCCGATGATGAAGTTTTAAATCTCTCGCCTTATGAGATAATGTATGATGAAAAACGCCCGTTTTTTACTGAAGGTACTGAATTATTTAATAAGGGAGCAATTTTTTATTCACGAAGAATAGGAGCGCAACCAAAGAATTATGATGATGTAGAAGATCAATTAAATGTTAATGAAACAATAGATAAAAATCCTATTGAAACAAAATTACTTAATGCGACAAAAATATCAGGAAGAACTGATAGTGGACTGGGGCTGGGGTTTTTCAATGCGATGACCGGTTCTTCTGATGCAATAATTTTGGATACAATTACAGGAGAAAAGCGTAATTATCAAACACAAGGATTTACAAATTACAATATGCTTGTTATTGATCAATCACTTAAAAATAATTCTTACATAAGTTTTGTGAATACCAATGTTTTACATGCAGAAGAAAATTATACAGCAAATGTTACCGGAAGTGAATTTAAAATAAAAAATAAAGAAAATTCATATCAGTTATTTGGAAGAGGATCTGTAAGCCAGATTTACACCGATTCAACCGATTTAGGACATAACTATTTTATACATTTTTCGAAAACAAAAGGTAATTTTCTTTTCGAAGTGATGCATAATACCGATTCGGAAACTTATGATCCAAATGACTTAGGATTTCTCCGACAAAATAATGAATCATCATGGGATGTGGAACTTAATTATAATATAAATGAACCATTCTGGAAAGTACTGTCATGGCGAAATAGAATAGAATTTGAATATATAAGTCTATATAAACCAAGAAAATTCGCAGAGTTTAATTTCACATTGATGTCGGCCACAACTTTTACAAAAAACTATTTGCATACAGGATTTTTTATGCATTTTAATCCGGTTGTAAATTACGATTACTTTGAGCCAAGAGTTGATGGTTGGAAATTTAATAAAGCACGTTCCGGTGTTTATAATTGGTGGATTTCAACAGATTATCGAAAAACCTTGGCTGTCAGTTTTAATACAGGCGCATGGAAAGCATTCGATTATGATCGATATGGCTACTGGTTTGGAGTACGTCCAAGAATTCGTTTCAGTGACAAATGGTTATTAACGTATGATTTAAACTTCGATAATAATTTTAATTCTTATGGATATATAGAAGATTATGAAGATTTATCGGGGAATACAATTATTAATTTTGGTGAAAGAGATCAATCTACAATAAGTAATACGCTTAATACAAGTTATATCTTTACAAATAAAATGTCCATAAGTTTAAGAGCCCGGCATTATTGGAGTAGGGTAGAGTATACCGATTTCTATGAATTGTTGGAGGATGGATCTTTGAGTCCATCTATAGGTTACGATACCTATGGTGAAGATAATAATTATAACTACAATGCTTTTACAATTGATATGCAATACTTATGGCGTTTTGCACCCGGCAGTGAATTATCACTTGTTTGGAAAAATTCAATTTCCACCAACGAAACGGAAATTATCAATAGCTTTTTAGAAAATCTCAATAATACTTTTCAGTCACCTCAAATAAATAGTATCTCTTTAAAAATATTATATTATTTAGATTATCAGTATTTAGTAAAAAAATAAAGTAATTTATTTTTTGGAATATTTAGGATTACTCCAAATCTTCAAATTTGATGCAATAAAATCAACAATTTGTTGATTCTCTTCTTTTCCCGATCCTTTAACTGTTACAGGCTTGCCTATATTTATATAAATGGGTTTATCCCTGTTGATTGGACCAAGGTCTTTTACTAGTTTCCCATTGCCCCAAAAGTCCGTTTTAATGGCCATCGGTATTACTTTTACACCAGATGATTTAGCCAATCTTACTCCTAGCGAATTAAATTCTTCAGGTTTAAATATTTCTCTTCTTCCTCCTTGTGGGAAAATAACAACAGAAGTACCTTCCTTTAAAAACTCTTGTCCTTGTTTCATTACCGAAATTAAATCTTCTCTTGAATTCGATCTTCCAACAGCAATGGGTTTTCTGGCTCTCATTACCGGCCCAAAAAGGAAATGTTTAGTTAAACTTTCTTTTACTACAAAAGTCACTTCCATAAATGGAGCAATCAAACATGGAAATATCATCGATTCCATTGCACTCATATGATTGCTGACAATTATAACAGGCTCATTACAATTTCTCAAATTATCAAAACCTTCAATATGAAATTTGCCACCGCAATTTTCAATAAGCTTAAAAACATCATAAGATGATAATGACCAGGACTTTCTGTCGTATTTATTTTGTAAAGCTAATTTCCTGTTTTTAAATATGAGTTGTATATATTTTATTACAAAATATAACCGTGTGTTTAGAAATAGTTTGTCAATAAAAAGTCTGGAATTATCCTTTGTAGTATAATTATTTTCCTGGAAAAAATCCAGATTCAAGTTTGCCATTCAATTTAAATTTATAAAGTAAGGTGAATATAAACAAAATTCGAAACGAAATTAATCAATTACTATTTCTATTTATAGCATCCAGTAATTATTTTTCAACTTCAATCAATACATCATCTTTCATCACACTATCGTCAGGTTTAAAATTAATTTTATTGATTTTTCCGCTGACATTTGAAATAATTTCATTTTGCATTTTCATTGCTTCGAGGATAAGTAAAGCTTCTCCTTCTTTTATTATCTGATCTTCTTCAACAAAAAACTCAACAATTTTACCTGGCATTGGTGCTTGTATTTGTTCAATCTTCGACTCTTCTTTGTTATTAGCAAGGTACTTACGTCTTTTATACGAAAAAGGTGTTTCAACAGAAATTGGATAACTTACACCATTCACAAGAACCTCATATTTATTTTGATTTTTTTCAATAATATTAACAAGATATTTTTTCTTTTTCCAAATTATATAAACAAAACCTTGCTTGTCGGTGATAATTTCAATTGGTATATTCTCTTTACCTTGTTTAATATAAAGTTTTTTTGGATTAATAAATTCATATTTTTTATTATTTCCAGTGCATGAAATAAATTTTTGTTTGCTATTTTTTGATTTTGAGAATATCATAATGTCAAACTTTTTTATAATGATTTTAATCTTTTATTCATTAACCAGGGAGTTATGTTTTTTCCCTTTTCGTAATCAACAAATGTTTTATCTTCTATATCGAGTTGGACACTATGATTAAGTGCCGCCCAGAATGCTGCAATCATTTCTTCATCTGTTTCTTGATAATACAATTGCTTCATTTCCTTTTGAATAAACGATGTGGAGATATCTCCCTTTTTAAATTTAGGATGATTTAATACTGCTTTACAAAAAGGTATCGTTGTTTTAATTCCTTGAATCTGAAGTTTGTTTAGAACCGACAAAGAATTATTAATTGCTTTTTCCCGTGTTTCACCATGGCAAATTAATTTTGCTATCATTGAATCAAAATTCGCATTTATATTAGAACCTTCTGTAACACCAGTATCGAATCTGTAATTTTTTCCTTTCGAAATATTAATCTTTTCAATTGTACCAAGGCAAGGTGTAAAACCTGACTGAACATCTTCTGCATTAATTCTGCACTCAATAGCCCATCCATTTAATTTTACATCTTTTTGTTTTACTAAAAGTTTTTCTTCCTGAGCAATTTTAATTTGCCATTCAACTAAATCGAATCCTGTTACCATTTCTGTAACAGGATGCTCAACCTGAATACGAGTGTTCATCTCCATAAAATAATAATTACCCGACTCATCCAGAAGGAACTCAACTGTTCCGGCATTTCTATAATTTGATGCTTTTGCAATATTAATAGCTGATTCGCCCATTTTGGTTCGTAACTCTTCATTTAGAGCAATAGAAGGTGATTCTTCTATTAATTTTTGATGTTTTCGTTGAATTGAGCATTCTCTCTCGCCCAAATGAATAATATTTCCATGGTGATCGGCGAGAATTTGAAATTCGATATGGCGCGGACTTCTAACGTATTTTTCCATAAATACAGATGAATCGGCAAATGCTTTTTCGGACTCGTTTTGAGCTAAACGAAGCATCTTTTCTATATCTTCAATGTTCTCAACAATGCGCATACCTCGACCACCACCACCAGATGCTGCTTTTATTATCACCGGCAAACCAATTTTTTGTGCTAATTGTTTGGCATGTTTAACATTTCGAATATTTCCGTTACTGCCTTCAAGTAATGGGACATTATGGTTTGAAGCCAATTGTTTTGCTATGGTTTTATTTCCTAATTTATAAATAGAGTCAGGAGAGGGCCCTATAAAAATAATCTTTTCATCAATACACTTTTGAGCAAAATATGGATTTTCGGCTAAATAACCATAACCTGGATGAACAGCGTCAATATTATATTTTTTAATTGAATTAATAATTCTGTCAATATCTAAGAATTCAGGAATATCAGTAGTGTTTTCTGTTAGATCAATAATCTCATCCATAAATTGCAAATAATATGCACTTGGCTCTTTGGATGTTTTTAAACCGTAAGTCCTAATGCCCATCTTTTTTGCAGTCTCCGAAATACGGATTGCAATTTCTCCTCGGTTAGCTATTAATATTGACTTTATTTTTTTCATTTTTCATTTTTAATTCGCAATTCATAATTATCATAAAGGTATATTCCCATGCTTCCTTGAAGGTTGGTCAACATACTTGTTTTCCAAAGTTTCAAAAGCAGTTATTAATTTTTTACGAGTTTCGGCGGGATCAATTACTTCGTCAATGTAACCTTTTTCATCGGCAATATATGGATTTGCTATTTCACTCCGATATTTCGCAGCTAACTCTTTTTGTAATTTTTTTGGATCTTCAGCTTCCCGTAATTCTTTTTTATAAAGTATTGAAACAGCACCCTCAGGTCCCATCACAGCAATTTCGGCAGTTGGCCAGGCAAAGCTATAATCACCACCAATATTCTTACTGTTCATTACACAAAAAGCTCCTCCATAAGCTTTTCTAAGAATTACAGTTATTTTCGGAACCGTAGCTTCGCTATATGCAAATAATAATTTTGCTCCATGTTTTATTATACCATTATATTCTTGATCAAGACCGGGTAAAAATCCGGGAACATCTTCAAGTGTTAAGAGAGGTATATTAAAAGAGTCACAAAACCGAATAAAACGAGCAGCTTTGATTGAAGAATTAATATCAATTACTCCAGCGAGAACTTTAGGCTGGTTAGCAATAATCCCAATAGCTTTTCCTTGTAATCTACCAAAACCTACAACAATATTCGGCGCAAATAGCTCAGAAACTTCAAAAAATGAACCTTGATCAATAATTAATTTAATTACTTTTTTTACATCATAAGGTTTGTTAGGATCATCAGGAACAATTGCTCTTAGTTTATCAATATTTTTTTCCTGTTCAGTTTTTGTGTCAATATATGGAGGGTTGGCCATATTATTTGAAGGGAAAAAAGATAAGAGTTTTTTTACACCAAGAATTGCATTTTCTTCGTCTTCATATATAAAATTGGCTACACCACTTTTTTTGGCATGAACTTCAGCACCTCCAAGTTCGTCGAAGCTTACATCTTCATTTAAAACTTCCTTAACAACATCGGGTCCGGTAAGAAACATAAAACTTGTTTTTTTTACCATAAAAACAAAATCGGTTAAAGCAGGTGAGTACACAGCACCTCCAGCTGCTGGACCTAATATCATAGATATTTGTGGAATTATTCCTGACGACTGAATATTACGATGAAAAATACTTGTATAGCCAGATAAACTAGCAACTCCCTCTTGAATACGAGCTCCACCAGAATCATTTATACCAATAATCGGAGCTCCAACTCTTAACGCTAAATCTTGAACTTTAATTATTTTTTTCGCATGAACTGCACCAAGTGATCCTCCCATAACTGTAAAGTCCTGGGAATATACATACACTATTCTGCCGTTAATACGTCCGTGTCCAATAACGACACCATCCCCAAATGCTTCATCAATTTTTCCAAAACCAGTGTCCGGCGTTGCAGAGGTGACAAAAGCATCCAATTCTTCAAAAGAATCTTCATCAAAAAGCAATGCAATACGCTCGCGTGCATGTAATTTACCTTTAGCATTTTGTTTATGCATTTTATCAGGACCATTCTGAATTTTAAATCGTTCAATCCTGTTTAGGAAGTCTTTGTAGATTTTACCATTAATATCCATGTGCCTCGGATTAATTATATACTATATGTTTTAAAACACTTTTAAATTTTTAAGCACAACCTTGTTATTATTCGTAATTTATTGTTCAATAAGATTTTACCGATTAAATTGTTTTTGAAATACCCTTTTTGTGCCTAAAATATTTAAATTTTATGGATATAAATATATAAAATTAATGTTATAGTCAATTTTTTTATACTAAAAATTAACTAACAATTGTTTAGTTCTAATGTCCAACTCTAATATTATAAAGTATTACAAAACTTACTGTAATGCCATGTTTGTAGAGAGTTTGAAAGCATATCCGAAAATTACAATCGTTTGCGAAATATCATATAATTTTAACTGATAATTAACATTCTTATTCACTTTAGGTGGATTAAAATTTGAAAAATCAAATTGAATATTTAACTTGATGAGTTTATAAATCTCACGTACTATGAAAAAGCTTATTACATTATTATTGTTTTCTATTTTCATTCAGGCAAATGCACAAGAGTTTACCTATAAAGAAAAGAAGGAGCTTAAAGGTTATTCTGATTATATTATGGATAGTAAGTTTTCACCTTTCAGAAATTACTTTGCCTTAACAATTGGTAATAATACTCTTGAAATTTATGATAAAGACTGGAAGAAGATATTTAGTCACCAGGGAAATCCTAAATCAGTCGGAGGTCATATCTCATTCTCTCCAGATGAAAAATATTTAGCTTATGCCAAATATAAAAGTGATAATGATATTGCCATAATACGACTTAAAGATCAAAAAGTAATTCAGGTATTAAATGGTCATTCACATATTATTAATAAAGTGGAGTTTAGTCATAATGGGAGATTTCTTGCCAGTGCTTCTTCCGATGAAACAGCTTGTATATGGAAATGGGAAAACGAGCAGATGGTTCTACTTCAAAAATTTACTTATAAAAAAGCTGTTATGGGTGTAAGTTTCAATTACAATGATGAGTATTTACTGACTGGCGGTAATGATAAGATGATTCATTTGTATAAAAATAATAATGATAAGTACATACTTTCTGACACCATTCCCGATTTAAAATATTGGGTATATGATGTTTGTTTTCATCCCTCTACAAATGAATTTGTTACTTCCTCACAGTATGAGGTCAGAAGATATAATATAAATAAACAGAAAATATTATTTAACGATAGTTTAAAAATTAGGGTTAACAGATCGCTTAAATACAATTCTACGGGTAAATATCTAGTGTTTGGAAGGTATCAGGATCTTGTTATTTTAAAAGTAGATAACGATAATATGGTTGAATATGAAAGTATATACCGACACAGTGATCATGTATTTGGGGGGACATTTAGTGATGATGGATTATTTCTTACATCGTTCAGTTCAGATAAATCATCAATTATATGGGAGTTAACAGGGGTAGAACCTTCGCGAAAATCATTAATTACAGATTATATGGATGGCGAATTAACTTCGGCGCAAAAAATAATACTAACATCAAAAGTAATTGAAAATATTTTAAACAAATTAGAACGAAAATTAACAGCACCGCGCGATGAATTTGAAACAACAATTCAATATTCTGAAAGAAGAAAAAATCTAAAATCTGAAGTTTTAGCTCAGTTACAATATTATACCGAAAAGCATTACGGTTTAAAATCTAAGCCGGGAGGAAAAATTGAAATACCAATTGCAAGGTTAATAGGATATAATGCCGACTTGCAAATATATAAAATACGATTTTTGGAAACTGATGCTGGTATTAAAATACCAACCGAAGATGCAAAATCATTTAAACTCAATTGGGAAAAAGCTTATTTGCAGGCAAATAAAGTGAAAAATAAAGATGGTAAATCATTCGAGTATTCCAATTTTGAAATGGTTCATCCTGTTAGTAAAAAAATATTTTCTGTTACGCCTGTTGAAAATCCGTTTCACCTTGTAAAGCGTAACCGAAATGTTGATATTCAAAAGGGTAGAGCAGAATCGGATATTGCTAAAGCAGAGAAAAAAGCTGTTGGAGAAGACGTATTGGGTGTTGATCGTGCATTAATATTCGCAACTAACATTTACGACTCATTTTCGGAACTTGTTAATCCTGTTATTGATGCAAGTACAGTTGCAGAAGAATTGCAAACAAACTATTTTGTTGGAACGGAACTTGTTATAAATCCGACATTGAAAGAAGCAATAGAAAAGATTCGTGAGTATGCAAAATTAGAATACAGCAAAAACGATAACTTATTAATTTTTTTTGCCGGGCATGGAATTTATGATGAAGTTTTTAAAGAAGGATACATAATATCTCGTGATTCGAAATCAGATGATGTGGCAAAAACTTCATATTTATCACATTCTAATTTACGAACAATGATAAATAATATTCCATGTAATCATATTTTATTAGTAATGGATGTATGTTTCGGTGGCACATTCGATCCCTTAATTGCAACAAGAAGTCGGGCAGCAGATATGTATACCGAGGTAACAAATGAAGAATTTATTCAACGCAAAAAGAAATATAAAACCCGTCTATATTTAACCTCCGGAGGTAAAGAATATGTTCCCGATGGTCGACCAGGCCATCACTCTCCGTTTGCACGGAAATTTTTAGAAGCAATGCGAGATTATGGCGGAAATGACGGAATATTAACAATAAATGAAATTATTCAATACGTAGAAAAAGTAGAGCCACAACCGCAATTTGGTGAATTTGGTGATAATGAACCGGGAAGTGATTTTATACTATTGGTTAAATAGTTTAAGTTTATTTGAAGGGTCTAATTGTTGCTTATCATTTACCAGAACATACTTTTCTGCTTTATTGCTCCTTCATGTTCAAGTAACCACTGTTTTTTCAACAGTCCACCGGCATAACCTGTTAAACTTCCATCGTTCCCAATTACCCTGTGGCATGGTATTATAATAGGTATGGGATTCTTTCCATTTGCCGAGGCTATAGCACGTATTGCTTTTTCATTACCAAATTGTTTCGAAAGTTCAAGATATGAAATAGTTTTACCATAAGGAATCTTTATTAATAAATTCCAAACTTTTCCCTGAAACTCAGTTCCTGCAGGATTTATTCCAACACTAAATTCTTTTCGTTCTCCCTTAAAATACTCATCTAATTGGTTTATACATTCCTGAATTTGAACCGGAATTATTTTCATTTTAAAGAAATCAGCAGTAAATTCAATTTTTATAATATCACGCTCGTTTGAGATAATTCTCAAATTACCAATGGGTGATTTGTAGTAAGCCTCAAACATTATTTACAAAAGCTAAG
>JAIORB010000073.1 GCA_021108325.1 Bacteroidales bacterium
TATTTCCTGATATTTTTAATATTTTCCCCGTTCAAAAAAATAAAAATATAATTATGAAAAATATTATCTTATCTATAATAATTGCTCTTCCCCTTTTTACACAAAATAGTTATGCATGTACCAACTTCATGGTAACCAAAGGTGCTTCTGCCGATGGCTCAGTAATAACATCTTATGCCTGTGATTCGCATGACATTTATGGAGCACTCTATTTTTGGGCAGCAAAAGACCATACTGCAAATACTCAGGTAGAAATAATTGATTGGATAACAGGTAAAAAATTAGGAACTATCCCACAAGTAAATCATACATACCGTGTAATTGGCAATATGAACGAACACCAGGTAGTTATCAGCGAATCAACCTGGGGTGGCAGATCCGAATGTGTTGACAGTACAGCTATAATTGATATTGGTAGCTTAATTTGGTTAAGCTTACAACGTGCAAGCAATGCTCGCAAAGCCATACGAACATTTCATTTTTTAGTGTCAAGCTATGGTTATGCAAGTTCAGGAGAATCGTTCACTATTGCTGATAAAAATGAAGTTTGGATTTTAGAACTTATTGGTAAAGATCATGGTAAGAAAGGAGCCGTTTGGGTAGCACAAAAAATTCCTGACGGATTTATATCAGGTCATGCAAACCACGCAAGAATTACTAATTTCCCTGAAGAAAATAAAAAGAATTCTATCTCAACAAAATACATAAACAACGATAAATATTTGTATTTACCGGAACTTGATTGCATATATGATAAAGATGTTATCACTTTTGCAAAGGAAATGGGATTTATTGATGACAATTTAAAGCACGAGGAATTTAGTTTTGCTGCTGCGTACAATCCAATAAGTTTTGGTGCTGCAAGATTCTGTGAAGCTCGGGTCTATGCAGGTTTTAATAAAGTAGCAAGTGGAATGGACAAATACCTGGATTATGCAATGGGTGAAAATCTGGAAAATAGATTTCCTTTATTTATAAAACCTGATAAAAAGCTGGGAGTGCGAGATGTTATGAATATGATGCGCGATTATTACCAGGATACACCAATGGATATGACAAAAGATGTTGGTGCCGGCCCTTTTGGCAGCACAGTTCGTTGGCGACCTTTATACTGGGAAGCAGATGGACAGCAATATTTTAACGAAAGAGCAATATCAACACAACAAACTGCATACTCCATTGTAACACAATCCCGCTCACATCTTCCAGATCCGATTGGTGGTATTTGTTGGTTTGGAGTAGATGATACTTATTTAACTGTTTACACTCCATTATACGCTGGCTTGCAGCAATCACCTGAAAATTTTAAAATGGGAAATGGAGATATAATGAATTATAGTGAAACTTCTGCATTTTGGTTATTTAACCGGGTAGCAAATTTTGCTTATGCTATTATGAATAGAGTAATGCCAACAATTAAAGCTAAACAAGATGAACTGGAATTAAGTTATCTGGAGGAAGTAAATGCCATTGACAAAAAAGCCAATGAACTTTACAAAACAAATCCGGACAAAGCCATAGAATTAGTTAGCGAATTTTCAATTAAAAAATCAGCTCAAACATTTAATACATGGTATAATCTTGGAAATCAACTTTTGGTTACCTTTTCCGATGGAAACATTAAAAAACACCAGGGTGATAGCTCTAATTATGTCAGGCGTTTGTTTGACAAAGAGTTCTCCACACCCGGGATAGAACAACCCGGATACTCCAAAGAATATTATCAAAATATTATAGAAACAACCGGTGACAAATTAAAGGTTAAATAAAATATTAAACATAATCAATACGACATTCCCTGAAACACACTGGATTCACTCAATGGTACTATTCTTCCTGAATAGCCAATTTTTTTATTTGATAATGCTGTCACTTGGGCATCTGCCATCCCTGTAGATGAAATCTCTAATCTTATTTCATAAAAACCGGTTGTAGCTGAAATATTTATCCGGATAAAATACGATCCTGATTTTTCTCTTTTATTTACATCAAGTCTGGTAATTTTACCCTCCACGGTAGCACCACCCACACCATTAACACCAATTGTATGAGCTGAACCAAACTGGAATACAGCTTTATTAGAATCAACCATTATGAAATTAATATTACTACTTACAGAAAAAGTTTGTCCATGCTTGCCTTTTATAAGATTAGCCTCTAACACAAATTGTCTTGCCTCAATAATAGCATCCACAATTTTTTTAGCATCTTCGTTCTGTTGACGTTTTAGCTCCTTTTTCTCTGTACGTGTAAGTTTTTGCTTACCTGCTTTTTCCTGCCCTTGAACTGAAAAAAACATAAACCCCGTTAATAAAACAATCAATACTTTCTTCATATTTTCAATTTATTAGTTACAATATGGTGTTGTGCTAATATAGCTTGGCTATAATTAGCTATTAAAATTTAAAGGTAATTGTTTTTTTTTGTTTTCTATTAAATGAAATAATTTACAAGTTATAAAATCTAAATCAGAAAATATAAATTGGTAATTTCATTATATGGATAAATCCATAGTCATCGCTTCAATAATCATTGAGCAATTGCGGATCGTTTGAATTCTAACTTAGCAACATCCTTTTTAGACTTAAAAAGTTTATCAAGTTGCTTTGTTACAGGTAGAGTAATATTTTGTAATAAAATTGCAGTTCTACCTAAAGGCTCCCCTTCTTGTCTCGTTTTAGGGCTAAATACTTTTCGTATTATCCCTGAAATATAATAGCTTACACGGATATTTATAAACTCTGTATTAATCAATTTAAAACCATGTGAATTACAAATTTGCTCATAATAATTAATAGGTCTTCCTAAGCATAAATCATCTCCTTTAATGTTACTCTCAATCCTTTCGAAAAGAAAAACTTTATCACCAGAAACCCTGCATAACTCGGACATGATCTTTTTCAACATTTCTTCATTTGTATTATGCTGTAAAACCGTTGCAGTAAATACAAAATCGAATTCTTTATCTTTAAAAGGAAGACTGGAGCCATCAATTTTTATCAATTCAATTTCCTTAGGCAATTTATCTCTTGAAAGCTCAATCATTTCGGCAGAAATATCAGCTCCTGCTAATCTCAAAGGTGACTTCTTCCATATCTCTTGCAAATTTCCTCCTGGTCCACATCCTATCTCAAGAACACTTTTATTTTTAAAATATACAGTATTAAGCATTGAAAGAAATTTCTTGCGCTTATATCTGTAAAAAGGTTCATCATCACCTGCAATAATGTTTTCTCCTTTTCGTGATTTTATTCTTTTTGCTACTTCCGACCAATATGGTTCAGACTGATATTTAGTCATATTAAATTTATCAAAAAAATATTCGATAAAATTACTAATTTTTTATTCATTAGAATTTTATAAATTTGAAACCTAAATATCAGTATTTAATATTAAAACCTAATAAATTTTAAAACCGTGAAAAAGATAACATTAATGGTACTTGC
Organism: Bacteroidales bacterium; assembly: GCA_021108325.1. Classification (GTDB taxonomy): domain Bacteria; phylum Bacteroidota; class Bacteroidia; order Bacteroidales; family UBA12077; genus UBA12077. The sequence goes on from JAIORB010000073.1 coordinate 3,447, forward strand.
GCTAGGTCTCTTCCTTGCATCATGTACTCAAAAACCCGTTGAAATGGAAAACCCGTTATTAAGTAAATTTGAAACTCCTTATGGTGTTCCACCCTTTGAGTTAATTAAAGTTGAACATTTTATTCCTGCTTACCGGGAAGCAATCAAGCATCACGATGATGAAATTGCTGCGATTGTTAATAATCCTGAAGTTCCAACTTTTGAAAATACAATAGAAGCACTGGACTTTAGCGGAAAACTTTTAACTCAGGTTGATTATACATTTAATAACTTAAATGCATCGTTAACCAGCGACGAAATGCAAAATGTAGCAAAAAAAGTTGCTCCTTTATTATCAAGACATAGCGATGATATTTCTTTAAACCTTCAGCTGTTCAAAAAAGTAAAAGCTGTTTACGAACAAAAAGATGAGATTGACCTTACTCCTGAACAAAATAGATTGCTTGAAGTAAAATATAAGAACTTTGAACGTGGTGGAGCTAATCTGGATATTGAACAACAAGATAAGCTTAGAGCAATTAACGAAGATCTTTCATTACTTACACTGCAATTTGGTGATAATATTTTAGCTGAGACTAACAACTATAAATTAGTAGTTGAAAATGAAGCTGATTTAGCAGGATTACCAGAATCAGTTATTCAGGCTGCTGCTGAAACTGCAAATGGAGCAGGTATGGAAGGAAAATGGATTTTTACCACTCATAAACCAAGTATGCTACCATTCTTAACTTATGCCGAAAATCGTGAATTGAGAGAGAAACTACATACTGCCTATATAATGCGTGGTGATAACGATAACGAATATGATAACAAAAATATACTTTCACGAATAGCTGCTTTACGTGTTGAAAAAGCTAATTTATTCGGATTTAAAAACCATGCTGAATATGTTTTAGATGTTAATATGGCTAAAAATCCTGAAACTGTTTTTGAATTTTTAAACAAAGTTTGGGATGCAGTGCTTCCAATTGCAAAAGAAGAAGCTACTGAGTTACAAAAAATGATTGACAAAGAAGGTGGAAACTTCAAACTAGCTCACTGGGATTGGTGGTATTATGCGGAGAAATTACGTAAAGAAAAATATGATCTTGATGAAGAAATGCTTCGTCCCTATTTTGAAAAGAACAATGTGCGTGATGGAGCTTTTGCTGTTGCAAATAAATTATGGGGATTAAATTTTGTTGAAAGAACTGATATCCCAAAATATCACCCTGATGTTGAAGTTTTCGAAGTACAAAATCCTGATGGTTCATTCTTGGGTATTCTTTATATGGACTGGTATCCACGTGAAAGCAAAGTAAGTGGTGCCTGGATGGATGCGTTCAGAAGGCAATCAGAAGGTATTGATCCAATTATTACTACAAACTTTAACTACACAGCTCCTGTTGGAGATATGCCAGCTTTATTATCAGTTGATGAAGTTACAACTACCTTCCACGAGTTTGGACATGCTTTACATGGATTATTATCAAAATGTAAATATCATTCGCTTGCTGGAACATCAGTTGCAAGAGACTTTGTTGAGCTTCCATCACAAATAATGGAGAACTGGGCATTGGAAGCAGAAGTAATGAAAATGTATGCTAAACATTACGAAACCGGAGAAGTTATTCCTGATGAATTAATCGATAAAATTTCAAATAGTGGATTATTCAATAAAGGATTTACAGTATTGGAATATACTTCAGCTGCTTTATTAGATATGTATTGGCACACTCTAACTGAAGCTGTAGAAAAAGACGCTGCTGAATTCGAAAATGAAATTATGGCAAAAATGGGAATGATTGATGAAGTTGTAGTTCGTTATCGCAGCCCCTATTTTAAGCATATTTTTTCTTGGGGATATTCTTCAGGATATTACAGTTACCAGTGGGCACAGGTTTTAGATGCTGATGCATATAGTGTTTTCAAAGAAAAAGGATTATTCGATCAGGAAACTGCGGCATCATTGCGCGATAATATTTTTTCAAGAGGTAATACTGAACCAGCAATGGATCTTTATAAAAAATATCGTGGTTCAGAACCAAAACTAGATGCTTTCTTAGAAAGAAACGGATTGAAGTAAAATATACATTAAAAAATATTAGAAGCGTGGTAACCTATACCACGCTTTTTTTTTGTTTAATATTTTTTTTAAACATTTAACGACTATGAATAATAAACGGCATTAACCATTCTAAACTTTAAAGCACCATCCCGATTAAATCGGGACGACATTTTAAAGAAGAAAGTATAACATATACTCACAAAGTCATCTTTATTTCATTCACAATTAATCTAGTTTAATCCCTAACTTTTTTAATTTTTTTTCAGTGGGTATACCATTCTTGTCGAATCCTCTCAATTTATAAAAAGATTTAAGCATTTTATCCAATGGAATCTTTTTACGTTTTTTATCACTTATTCTGAACTCTTTCAAAAGCCTATCAGGAAGAATATCGTCTTTTATGGTTATTCCTTCGCGGGTATTCATATATCGCTCCAAAAGGTATATCCTTTCACCAGCATGGAATATCTCTTTATTGCTGATTTTTATTCCGGTTATTGCACTCCACATTTTAGTATAAAGACTATAATCAATAAGCTTAATAGCAACCGGATGCAGGTACTGCATTAACAATGCGAGTAGTGGCTTTGGTGTGTATTTTACCAGGGGCGGCTCAAGCATATAAGCATATTGTGTGAAGGCACAGGTATGTAGCGAATCAATAATCTCTTTTATATTTTGCAGGAATTTTACATACGCTACTTTCCCCAGAGATTTGTATGGATTAAGTAATTTAAAAAGTACTTCCTGTGCAATAACATAACCACTAAGATGGCATCCACCACGATTAGCTACCGAATAAGAAAGCGCCTGCCCGAAAGAACCACGTGGATCGTAAGCAGCCAATTCTAGTCCTTTTACATGAATAGCAAAGGATTCTCCTCCGTATTTTCTGCTAGCTAATTTGGCTCCAAGTGCCAGATCTTTCCCTAATCCATTTCCGGTAACAATATCTTTAATAGTTTGCTCAATGCTATCAACTTTTCCAAAAGCCAGATTCGATTGAATAAGATTTTTTTCTGTGGCTTCTATTGCCCAGCTAATTGTACCCCCGGCCGAAATTGTATCCATGCCTAAATCACCACATAGCTTACTCAACCTGGCAACTACTTCAGAATCAAAAATTCCAAGGTTTGAGCCTAACAATCCGGCTGATTCATATTCAGGAATAGACATGTCATCTCCATTGAAATCTCCTTTATGACCACAAAGTATGGTGCATGGTTTACATGTGTGGTGCTTGCTATTATATTTTTCTTTGTAGTTTTGTCCCGATAATTCAACATGTTTTGGGTGAGAACCATCGCGAAAATTATTTACAGGTAAAATATTAGCATCATTGCAAGGAATTACATTCGTGAGAGTACCAAAATCGCGATAATACTCAGAAGTCATCTTGTTTGAGTTTAACTGCTTGTTACCCAATTTGCGAGCTTTGCCAAATGCCTCTTTATTAACGGGTTCTATTTTATATTCTCCACCTTGCGCTATAATAGCCTTTATATTTTTTGAGCCCAAAACAGCCCCTATTCCACCACGACCTAAAAAACGATGTCCGGACATGATATTGGCAAATCGTACCAGATTTTCGCCTGCCGGGCCAATGGCCAAAATGCCACCTACTTTACCGAGTGCTTCCTGAGTTTCAAACGTAGTTTTACCCCAAAGATCATTAGCATCTCTAATCTCTACTCCTTCGGAGTTAATGAACAGATAAGATTTTTCAGGAGCTTTACCTTTTAAAAGTAATCCATCCCATCCCGAAGTTTTAAGTCCCATTCCAAATGAGCCACCACACGAGGATGAAACTATAATCCCGGTAAGTGGCGACTTGGTTACGGCTGACCATCTACCCGAGCACGGAGCTCCTGTTCCCATATAAACTCCTGGCATAAAAGCAATAATATTATCTTCCGATAAAGGATCTGTTCCAACCTTTAATTTGTCGAAGAGTAGTTTAATCCCTAAACCTTTACCTCCAATGTATTTTTTCCTTTCTTCTGTTGATATTTGTATAATATTGGTTTTACCTGTACTTAAATTTACCTCAAGTACTTTATTGCTTGTGCCTTTTATAATATCCATGATAAATATTTTTTATATCTTAAAAAATTGTAGTTTAAAGTTTTTTATGAAACAATATCAATTCTCAAATCAATATGTGATGAAAGGATATATAAACCTCAATTTAAAATTTTTATTTAGATCTTAATCCTTTACTGATGTCCCTTGAATTCGTTCATGCTTTTATAAACTCCAAAACCTTTACCTATAATAAAATCAAACCAGCGAACAGGAAGAATCCCTTTTATGAAAAAAAGTGTATAAACAAGCCAGGGCATCCTAATAAAGATTCTGTTCTTTTTTATTGCTTTTATTATTTTATTCGCTGCAGTTTCCGGTTTTACAATAGGAATAATCGGTGATTTTACACCATCAAACATTCCTGTACTGATATAATACGGAGTAACCGTTGTTACTCTGATATTTTTACTGATTTGTTCCATTTCAAGCCGCAAAGAATCGGACCAGCCAATAGCTGCCCATTTACTGGCGCTATAAACCGACATTTTTGGATTTGAAGTCATTCCTGCAGCCGATGCTATATTTACAATATGTCCTTCTCCTGTTTCAATCATATCATTTAAGAACTCTAAAGTAATATGCATTAAAGCTGATATATTTATATTCATCGAAAAGTCAATATCATCGTGCGAATGCTCATGAAAATATTTTCCCACAACAACTCCCGCATTATTAATTAAAATATCAACTTTGCCTACTTCATCTTTTACTTTTTGAGCTGTTTGTTTCACTATCTCAAGATTGGATACATCAACAATATACGAGTAAACATCAAAGCCTGACTCTTTAAGCTGTTTTGTTGTTGTGTCAAGATTTTCTTTATTAATATCCCAGAGAATCATTTTCGATGCTCCAAGATGTAAAATCTTTTCTGCCATTAATTTCCCGATACCCGCAGCACCACCGGTAATCAGAACTACTTTGTCTTTAAATTTTGTCATTTTGTTTAGGGTGTTAATTATTTGTTTAAAAGATAGATTTAATTAAAAGCAACGTTTTTAAGAATATAAACATCTTATAAATATAATTCAAAAATTATAAAAAAATGAAACCTGAAAAATTCATAGGAATAATGCTTATTACATTGCTTCTAAGTTGTGAAATGGAGGAACAGGTCGAACATAAAATCGGAGAAGTTTCTTTCGAAACTAATCAGGATATAATGAATAGTTCTTTTGATATTGATATTTACGTTGATCAAAAAAAACTTGGAACTTTAAATAATAACAGTGATTTTTCAGAGACAGAAACTGTACCAAAAGTCAAGCTGGAGAAAAAACTGGAAGCAGGCGTACATACTTATGAGGTTAAAGTTTACTCATATAACGGAGAGCCAAGTAAATCAATTAAAGGGAAATTCATTGTAAAAGAAAATAAAACCAGCGAAGTTTTTATCGACTTCAGAAATTATAATAGCTGGATTTAGTTCCGGCTTTTTTATTCAAACTTCTCAATAACAAAAAATTCTTATATTCACCATCGAATTAGGTTTGAAATAGATTTTAATAATGGATATTAACTTAATTGTTTTAATACTCTGTATTGTTTTTGTATCGACTTTAACCCGATCAACTTTTGGCTTTGGCGATGCATTAATTGCTATGCCATTACTCGCTTTATTTATTGATATTAAAACTGCAACTCCTTTAATTGCGCTAATTGCTTTTTTTATTGCAATCTCAATCTTAATCAAAAACTGGCATAAAGTAGAGTTTAAAAGTGCCTGGCGATTAATTGTTGCATCATTAATAGGAATACCTATCGAACTTTGGTATTTAGATGATATTAATGAAAACATCATTAAATTAATACTCGGAATTATTGTTTTTCTATTCGCTGTTTACAACTTAGCAAGACCAAAGCTAATTGAACTTAAAACCGAAAAATATGCCTGGATATTTGGTTTCTTTGCCGGTATTTTAGGAGGCGCCTATAATACGAATGGACCTCCAATTGTTATTTATAGTTCATTAAAAAAATGGAGTCCACAAAACTTCAGGGCTACATTACAAGGATATTTTTTTACTACTGGAATCCTCCTGATTATTAGTCATGGAATTGCTGGTAATTTTACAAATGAAGTGCTTACGTATTTTGCATATTGCTTACCCGTTGTGTTATTAGCTATTATTATTGGAGCAAGACTTAATAAAAAAATCCATATCGAACAATTTCATAAGTATATTTATATTATTCTTATTGTGCTTGGTATAATGTTAATTGGTAATTCCATAAAATAGTTGATTTATAGGGTTGAGAAAATCACAGGAATCTTATGTTTCGATTATTCTTGTACCATCAACAATATTAATATTATAAAATTCGGCTTCGATATTAAATTTTTCTTTATATGCTTTAGAAATTAGCTGAATAAAATCGTTCATAAAATCTTTTTTTATAAGATTAATTGTACAACCTCCAAATCCTCCACCCATCATTCTTGAACCTGGTATTTCATCATATTGTCTTGTAAAATCGACAAGAAAATCGAGTTCGCTACAGCTAACTTTATATTTATTTTTTAAACCCTCGTGAGTTTCATACATTAATTTCCCGACATAGCTTAAGTTTTTATTATTTAGATGCTTACATACTTCAATTAGTCTTGAATTTTCTTCGATTACATAAGAACATTTCTCGTATGTACTTATAGGAAAATCTGCCTTATAGTTTTCTAATTCTTCCGATGAAACATCACGTAATTTGGTAATATTATTTAAATACTTACTTAATATTTTTACTCCTTTTTCGCATTCAAGTCTTCTGTCGTTATATTCCGAATCTACTAAACTATGTTTAACATTACTATTGCAGAGCAATAGTTGATAGTTATCAGTTTTAAAAGGGAAATATTCGAACTCAAGACTTCGGCAATCGAGTTTTACAAAATGATTTTTCTTGCCCATTATGGCCGCAAACTGATCCATGATTCCACAATTTACACCTACGAAATTATTTTCAGCATCTTGAGATATTTTTATTAGTTCAAGTGAGTTAAAACCCAAATTAAATATTTTATTTAAAGCAAAAACCAATCCTGTTTCTAAAGCAGCTGATGATGATAATCCTGCACCAATTGGTATATTCCCGCCAAAAACAAGATTGAAACCGCTTAACTTTTTTCCTCTTTTACTAATTTCATTAATAACACCTATTAAATAGTTTGCCCAGTGTTTTTCAGATTTCTGATTTTGATTTATCGGAAATGTAACAGATTTATTAAAATCACATGAAAATACATTGCACGAATTATCTTTAGATTTATTTATTGCCAAATAAATATATTTATCGATAGCAGCAGGAAGAACAAATCCATCGTTATAATCGGTATGTTCGCCAATAAGATTTATTCTTCCCGGCGATTTGACCATTATTGGTTCACCTTCGAATTTTGCTTTAAATTGCTTGTATATTTTTTCTTTTAGCATATAACTGTTCTACCAGAATAAAGTATATAACACAGATAAAATAATTAAAATACCTATTGCGGATATATTAAATTTTGTGCCTGTATGAAATAGTTTTTTGCTAATATCTATTCCTTTAGGGTCATCTGTTTTGCTTTCAAATATTGAAATTAAAAATATTATTCCTAATAAAATAAGAAATACAAATCCCATTCTGTTAAGAAATGCCATATCGGGAGTTAAAAATTTAAATCCAAATGACAAAGGAACTGTTGTTATTGCTGCCCAAAGAACCGAATTTGATGTTGCTCTTTTCCAAAATAACCCCACAATAAATATTGCAACAATTCCGGGGCTTACAAAACCTGTAAATTCCTGAATAAATTGAAATGCCTGTTCCAATGTTACAAGTTGTGGAGCAACGAATACAGCTATTAATAAGGCTACTCCGCTTGTAATTCTGCCTGTTGTAACCAGGTTTGTTTCAGAAGCATTTTTATTGAAATAGTTTTTATAGATATCCATTGTAAAAAT
>JAIORB010000072.1 GCA_021108325.1 Bacteroidales bacterium
TTATGATTTCAGAGTCTTTCTTTGTATTTGGTTCTAAAAAGTCTGAAAGAACAGATAATCGTTTACTTGAAGTATTTAAATCAGGTCTGCAATTTAACAGTCCTCTCGTATAAGGATGTACTGGGTTTAGTAAAACCTGTTTTGATTTTCCGAACTCAACAATTTCACCTTTATACATTACTAAAACATCAGCAGCAATTTGAGATATAACTCCTAAATCGTGAGAAATAAAGATTATACTCATTTGATATTTTTTCTGAATCTGTTTTAATAACTCCAATATAGTTTTTTGAACGGTAACATCTAAAGCTGTTGTTGGCTCGTCAGCTATTAAAATAGTGGGTTTTAAGGCAATTGCCATCGCAATCATAACCCGTTGTTTCTGACCTCCGGAAATTTCGTGCGGATAACTTTGATATATTCTTTCAGGATTGGGAAGCTTAACTTCGCCGAATAATTCTAAAACTCTGTTTTTTGCAGCCTTGATATTTAAATTGGTATGATTCACTAAAATTTCTATAACCTGATCACCGCATTTTAAGGACGGGTTAAGGGAAGTCATTGGTTCCTGAAAAATCATTGAAATATTTCTTCCTCTTACATTAAGCAATTTTTTCTCACTTAGTTGAAGAATGTTAATTTCTTTATCCTTAGTATAATAAATAATCTCTCCACTATTTATATTTGCATTTTGGGGGAGTAATTTTAATATCGATAATGCCGTAAGCGATTTTCCTGACCCGGATTCACCCACAATACCTAGAGTTTTGGCTTTGTTTAAAGAAAATGAAATGTTTTTTAAAACTTGTTGATTGCCAAGTTTGCTTTTAAATGATAACGATAAGTTATTTACATCGAGTAATTTCACTTGCACAAAAATCAGTTCTTTTTAAATAATGATCTGAATAATTCTTCAACGCGGGAAACTTTTATAATCTGGATCTTATATTTTGATTCATTCAAACCTTTCAAATTAAATTTGGAGATATAGATCTTTTTAAATCCTAATTTATCTGCTTCGCTTATTCGTTGATCAACTCTTGCTACCGGTCTAATTTCGCCTGTAAGTCCTACCTCTCCAGCAAAACAAACACTTTTGTCAATAGGCAAATCGAGATTAGATGATAAAACCGAGGCAATAACTGCTAAATCTGTTGCAGGATCATCTACTTTTATTCCTCCGGCAATATTTAAAAAGACATCTTTTTGAGACAATCTAAACCCAGCACGTTTCTCAAGAACAGCAAGCAACATACCCAATCTTCTATTATCAAAACCAGTCGATGATCTTTGCGGGGTACCGTAAGCCGCAGAGCTTACCAGAGCCTGAATTTCAATAAGCAATGGTCTTGCTCCGTTAATTGTAGAGGCAATAGAAGTACCACTCAAATTGTCTTCCGACTGAGTAATTAGTATTTCTGAAGGATTTGCAACTTCTCTTAATCCTTTATTGCCCATTTCAAATATTCCCAATTCAGAAGTAGAGCCAAACCTGTTTTTTGTTGTTCTTAATATTCTGTACATGTGATTATGATCGCCTTCAAATTGCAAAACAGTATCAACAATGTGCTCTAATGCTTTAGGCCCTGCCAGATTGCCGTCTTTGGTAATATGACCTATCAAAAAAACCGGAACATTTTTCTCTTTGGCAAATTTTAACAATGACGCGGCTGTTTCTCTTACCTGAGAAACTGTTCCTGCCGATGATTCCAACTTATCGGAATAAAGTGTTTGTATTGAATCTATTATTATTAAATCAGGATTTACATTTATCGTTTGCGTAAAAATATTTTCAAGTAAAGTCTCACTTAAAATAAAACAATTATCATTTTGAAGATTTAACCTTTCAGCTCTCATCTTTATCTGTTGAGGACTCTCCTCTCCTGAGATATATAAAATTTTTAAATTATCTAACTTTAAAGCAACTTGTAATGCAAGTGTTGATTTTCCAATACCCGGTTCCCCTCCAATTAATATCATAGAGCCAGACACTAATCCTCCTCCTAAGATTCTGTCTAATTCTTTAATTTTTGTCGATATCCGCCCTTCTTTCTGGCTTTTAATTTCTGAGATTTTTTGTGGAATTTGTTTTTCCGATTCATATAAAATTTGATTTTTCTTGCTCGATTTTGTTACAACTTGTTCAACATAAGTATTCCACTCACCACACGATGGACACTTACCAATCCATTTTGCTGATTCTGTACCACAATTCTGACAAAAATATACCGATTTAGATTTAGCCATTTTAATCCTTTTTCAATTTTTCAATAATTGAAGTTGTTGAATAGCCTTCAATAAAATCAATAGTAACTACTTTGCCTCCATTTGCTGTAACAATATCATATCCTATAATATCTTCAGTTTTATAATCGCTCCCTTTAACAAGTATGTCTGGTTTAACTCGTTTGATTAACTCATAGGGTGTATCTTCATCAAATAAAATAACTGCTGAAACAAAACTTAAAGATGCTAACAAAATAGCTCGGGCAGATTCATCCTGAACTGGTCGGGAATTTCCTTTTATTCTCCTCACAGAATTGTCGGTATTTAATCCTATTAGTAAAATATCGCCATGATTAGCTGCTTGTGCCAAATACTCAATATGCCCTCTGTGTAGAATATCGAAACAACCATTTGTAAAAACAATTTTTTGATTTTTTAAATTCCAATAAGTTAAGTGTGATTCGATATTACTTATATCAATAATTTTAGATTGAATAATATTCAATTTATCCATAAAATCTTTTTTTAAGATTAATCAGTAAATTTAAATATTATTTTTTCTTTTCCGGCGGGAATTTAAGAATAACATTAAAACGGACAAGGCACCAATAATTATCACCAATACCATTTGTGATTCATGTTGAATAGTTGCAAAAACGAGTCCTTCGGCTTTTGAAATACCATATAATGTGAGACCGGAAGATATTATCCAGTGAAAGGCACCAATACCACCTTGAACCGGTGCCGACATGCCTAAACCACCAATAACCAATAAGAATAACGCATCAATAGGTTTTAATCCCTGAGTTGCAGGAATAGAAAAAACAACAACATAGGTCATTAAAAAATACATTAGCCAAATTACAACAGTATGAAATAAAAAGGCTGATCGGCTTCGCATCTTAGTAACTGTTTTAATTCCGGAAATTACTCCCCGTATTATTTTTCTGATTTTAAGAATTATTCTTACTCTTTTAAATCTTTTTCTGAAAAAATAAAATAAACCTACCGATGTTCCTACTACAACTATTATTATTAACCAGTAATATATTGAAAAATCAACAGTATTAATAAACTTCTTTGATATAGGTATAAAAACGTTGTCTTTAATAAAAAGTCCGAAGGATTCTAATTTGGCAATAAAGATTACAAATAATAAAAATAAAAGAACAACCATGTCAATTGTCCGTTCGATAATTACTGTTCCAATCAATGAGTCCATTGGGATTTTGTCCGATTTTGTTAATGATCCACATCGACTTATTTCGCCAATCCGGGGAAATGCCAGATTTGCAAGATAGCCAAGCATTAGTGCATAAAAAACATTCTTTACCGGAGGATTATAATTTAAAGGTTCTATTAATAATTTCCATCTATAAGCCCTGCTAACATAACTGATAAATGCAAAGAGCAATGACAAAAGCACCCAATAGTAGTTAGCACTTTTTAAATCATCAACTAAAGTATTAAAGTCAACTCCTTTAAATGCAAAGTATAGCAAAAGAATTCCAATTGCTAAAAAAATTAAAAAATTAATTGCTTTTATAATTTTTCGTTTCAAGGATTTAAATCAATTTATTGGTTGCAGTATCAGGAAAAATTAAAACAGGTTTGAAATTTTTAGCTTCATCAAAATCCATTGAAGCATAAGAGATAATTATGATAACATCACCAACTGTTGCTTTACGAGCCGCGGGTCCGTTTAAACATATTTCGCCAGAACCTCTTTTCCCAGTTATAACATAAGTTTCTAAACGTTCACCATTATTAATATTTACAATCTGAACCTTCTCGTTTTCAATTATGTTAGAGGCCTCCATCAAATCTTTATCAATTGTAATGCTTCCAACATATTGTAAATTAGCTTCAGTTACAGTAACCTTATGTATTTTCGACTTTACAACTTCAATATTCATAATAAATTCTCCGATTTGGTACAAAGTTAAGAATAAAATCTAATATTGTCTATCAGGCGTATTGTGCCAACATGAACAGCTATACATCCGACTTTCCCAGCTTTTTGATTCCAGTTATTAATTGGGTCAAGGCTTGTGTCGTCAACAATTTCAAAATATTCAACATCTAAAAATGGATTTTCGTTAATTATACGAATTACCCAATCCTTTGTTTCTTGGACGGTCATGGATTTTGCCTTTTCTCTTGCATCAAAAAGTGTGTTTGAAATTAATGATACATTCGCTCTTTGCTCCTGCGATAATAACATATTCCTGGAACTCATTGCTAAACCGTCACTTTCTCTTATTATCGGACAAGAAATAATTTCAATATTAAATTTTAGTCGTTTAGTAAAATGTCTAATAATAGCTACCTGTTGAAAATCTTTTTCGCCAAAATAAGCTTTGTCAGGGTTTACTATTTCAAATAGCTTGCTTACAATTAATGCCACTCCTCTAAAGTGTCCCGGACGATGTGCACCTTCCATTACTTTATCCAGTTTACCAAAATCAAATTCTCGTTTATCCTCAGCAGGATACATTTCTTTTTCAGATGGAGTAAAAAGAATATCACATTTAACTTTTTTTAACTTCTCGGTATCATCTTCCGTTATTCTTGGATATTTTGCGTAATCGTTTTGATCGTTAAACTGTGTTGGATTAACAAATATACTAACTACTGTAATATCATTATCCTTATTAGCATAATGTATTAATGACAAATGACCATCATGCAATGCTCCCATTGTAGGAACAAAGCCTATGCTATTTCCCTTCACTTTTAATATCTTTACTTCTTCTAAAAGGTCTTTTCTGTTTTCAATAATTTTCATAAAAACTTAGTAAAGTATAGAAATAATTGACCGGGCAAAGTAAAATAATATTTCAATTAATAACAATCTATAAGCTCTATTAGTTTAAGGGATCGGTAATTTGTTGATGATTAATATAATTTTTACTAATTTTGCGGTGGTTTAAATTAATTTGAATTTCCAGATGGAAAATACGAAGGTTTTGTTTATTTCGCAAGAAATTACACCATATTTGCCTGAGAGCAAAATGTCTTTAATTGGACGACATTTACCACAGGGCATACAGGAGAGGGGAAGAGAAATCAGAACATTCATGCCTAAATATGGATGTATTAACGAACGGCGCAACCAGCTACATGAGGTTATTCGTCTTTCAGGTATGAATTTAATTATTAACGACACAGATCATCCTTTAATTATTAAAGTGGCATCAATACAAGCTGCAAGGATGCAGGTATATTTCATAGATAATGAAGATTATTTTCAGCGTAAATTTCCTTTGGAAAATGAAAACGGAAAATTCTTCGATGACAATGATGAAAGAACAATATTTTTTGCTCGTGGTGTTTTAGAAACTGTGAAAAAATTACGCTGGGCACCGGATATAATTCATTGTCATGGATGGTTTACTGGTCTTGTGCCGTTATATATTAAAAAAGCTTATTACGACGATCCTCTTTTTGCAAATTCAAAAATTGTATTTTCGATTTATGATAATGAATTTAACGAACCGTTAAAAAAAGAATTCAAGGATAAATTATTATATGAAAACATCAATAAAAACGATGTTAAAATCTTAAAAGACCCCAATTATGTCAACTTGAGTAAGTTAGCTATTGAAATGTCTGATGCTACAATTATTGGTAGTGAGACAATAAATTCAGAATTATTGAGTTTTATAAAAAATTCCGAAAAACCTTACCTTGATTTTCAAACTGAAGAGGAATATATTGATGCTTACTCAAATTTTTATGACAAAATACTTTAGAAAACTTATGAACAAGAAGAATAGAAAACTCAAACCTAAAAATTTAATTCAACTATTTTTAGGTGTAATTCCTTTTATAATTTTAACAATTGCATTTTCATGTGAAGAAGATCCAAGTGCGTTAGGGTCTAATTTGTTGCCAGATAGTGATAAAGTTAAAATACATTATGATACAACGATCTCTTTTAATGGCTATTTAAACAAAAAAGAAGACTATGTTACTGTGTCGCAAAGCCATCCAAGACTTGGATATCAGAACGATCCGTATTTTGGAACAATAGAGGCACGTTATGCTACAAATTTCATCCCCATATCTTTAAGTATAACTTTTGAAAACGACACCCTTTTTGCTACAGTTGATTCTACGATACTTTATATTATTATTGATTCTGCTTATGGAGATCGTGATTTATCTGCAGGTTTTAAAGTTTATAAACTAATAAAACCAATGGAAAATGACAGCTTATATTCTTCAAATAGTCCTATTGAAGATTTCATTGATTTAAGTGACCCAATTAGTTTATATTCAAAATATGAAGGAGATACTATTATTATTAAATTAAATAATAACTTTGGTGATTTTTTAATTCCACCTGCAGATTCAATTTATTTTTACAGAGCAGAAGATAAGTTTATTGAAAAATATTATGGTATTGCAATAATTCCTGACGAAACAAACAACATTGGAGAATTATCAAGTATAAATTTATATCATGCCAATTCAAAATTAGTATTACATTATCATAGAAATGACCCTGATGGAATTCGAGTTGATACAACTGAATTTAGCTATCTATTTTATTCATTCAATGGCTTAAGTACTAATTTTACAGAAATATTACATAATCACGAAGAAGGAATAATTTTTGATTATTTAAATAATGATTCTTTAGAAACAGATGATTTAATGTTTGTTCAAGGCTTAGGGGGAATGACATCAAAATTGATTTTTAATAATTTCAGAAACTATTTAGGAGATTCTTTATATTCAATTTTAAATGCAGAAATGTATATTCCTGTTTATGAGGATGAAAATTTTGACTTATTATATCCACCTGAAAGATTATACTTTACCTCAATAGATACAGATAGCATTTTATATCAAATAGACGATTACATAAACAGCAATTTTTTTAATGGCTATTATGATGAAGATATGAAACGCTATTCATTTGATATTTCGATGCATCTAAAAGGCCTTTTAAATGGAAGTCATACAGATTCAATTTTATATATAAAACAAATTAATAGCTCATTATATCCGCATCGAGTTATTTTAAAACCAAATGATACTAAATTGAAAATTACTTATACAAAACATTAAATTTTATGTGTGGAATAGTTGGTTACATTGGGGGAAAACAAGCCTATCCAATATTAATTAATGGATTGAAAAGGCTTGAATACAGAGGATATGATTCTGCCGGAATTTCATTGTTAAATAAAGAAGTTAATACGTACAAGAAAAAAGGTAAAGTTGCTGACTTAGAAGATTTCGTTTCTGATAAAGATATATCTGGTAACATTGGCATTGGACACACACGTTGGGCTACACATGGTGAACCAAATGATGTAAATGCACATCCCCATGTTTCAATGAATGGTCATTTTATATTAATTCATAATGGTATTATTGAAAATTATAGTCGGTTAAAAGAAAAACTTCAAAATAGAGGATATATTTTTCAAACTGATACTGATACCGAAGTATTAGCAAATCTTATTGAATACATATATTTAAAAGGGAGTGTTAGTGCTGAAATTGCTGTAAGGCTTGCATTATCAAAAGTTATTGGAGCTTACGGACTGGCAATAATTTGTAAAAATGAACCTGATAAATTAATTGCTGCAAGAAAAGGTAGTCCGCTGGTAATTGGTGTTGGCGAAGGAGAATACTATATTGCATCAGATGCTACACCTATTGTTGAACATACTAAAAGTGTTATCTATTTAAATGATGACGATGTTGCAATTCTTGGAAGTGATGGACTTACATTAAAAACAATTAAAAACGATAAGCTTACCCCGAAAGTTCAGAAAATTAATTTAGATATTGGAGAAATAGAGAAAAATGGATTTGATCATTTTATGCTTAAAGAAATTTTTGAGCAGCCAAGATCGATATTAGATACATTCAGAGGACGAGTTTCTTTGGATAAAAAAGAAATTCATTTAGGAGGATTACACACCATATTCCCGAAATTAGTTAATGCAAAACGTATTGTTATAATTGGCTGTGGAACATCATGGCACGCAGGATTAGTAGGAGAATATTTAATTGAAGATCTAGCCAGAATACCCGTCGAAGTGGAGTATGGATCTGAATTCCGTTATCGAAACCCTATTATTAATGAAGATGATATTGTTATTGCTATTAGTCAAAGTGGAGAAACAGCCGACACTCTTGCGGCTATAAAAATGGCTAAACAGGCAGGAGCAACTGTTTTGGGAATTTGCAATGTTGTTGGTTCAAGCATTACCAGGGAAACTGACGCAGGAGTTTATACTCATGCCGGACCTGAAATTGGAGTAGCATCTACAAAAGCTTTTACAGCACAAGTTACTGTTCTTACAATGATTGCCACGGCTATTGGTTATGAGAAAAAAGTTATTAGCAAGGATAATTTTTATAATTTCATTACAGAATTACATGACATTCCTGCCAAGATTGAAAAAATCCTGACTAATAATGATCAATATCTTAAAGTTAGTAATTTATATAAGGATGTAACCAATTTTCTTTATTTAGGTCGTGGATATCTTTTCCCTGTTGCCCTTGAAGGAGCTCTTAAATTAAAAGAAATTTCATATATACATGCGGAAGGTTATCCTGCTGCAGAAATGAAACACGGGCCAATTGCATTAATTGATGAAAAAATGCCTGTTGTTGTTATTGCCACAAAAGACAAATCGTACGAAAAAATTGTCAGTAATATTCAGGAAGTAAAAGCCAGAAAAGGAATTGTTATTGCAATAGTAAGTGAAGGTGATACTGTTATCAGAAATATGGCAGATCATGTGCTCGAAGTTCCTGAAACAAGAGAAGAACTCGCAGCATTATTAACTGTTGTTCCATTGCAATTACTTTCTTATCATATTGCAGTTCTTAGAAGCTGCAACGTAGATCAACCAAGAAATTTAGCAAAATCTGTTACAGTAGAATAAACATCAAAAAAATATCATGAAAAAGGAGAGCAAATTGCTCTCCTTTTTTTATTGAATCAACTCAAGTGTATATAAATACTGATACTGTTTGAAATTATCTTCAACTTTAATATTAGTTTTTTCATTATACTGTTTAAATACTGTATCTAAGTATTCTTTAGCTAAAGTATTGTTAAGTTCTTTAAATTGATTATGTATCAAATTAGTTTTAGAATTTTGAATGTCTAAAATACGAATCTTTGTATCTTTATTATAATTAAAATCGTCCATTTGTAGTTTTCTAATTTCGTTATTTGAAAGGCTTTTAAAATATATTTCATTATTTGTTATATCAAAAACAATACTCCATTGAGTACGAGCAGGATTAGAAACTGAACTTAATGATTTAAATGAATACTCAATAATTGATTCTTTTGATTTATATTCCGACAAACAATTATTCCCAATAGCAACTATATCAGACATAGATTGATACTTTTCAGGAACTTTTTTTACTCCGCCAAAAGGAATATAAGCTTTAATCATATTTACAGAAGTTTCATAAGAAACATTTGTATTAAACACATAATTACTATTATGTTTGGTAACTACTAATTCTCCTTCCGGATATTCAAACGTAGCCATATTGCCATTTTTATCGCATACTAAAAAATGCAGTGGTGCATGTGATTCATTTGATATTCTAAGAAATTTATCCGTTTCAATAACATCTTCAAGAGTTTCAGAATTATCTAATTGATATTGTATCCATTGTAACTCTCCTATACCTTTTCGTTTATCTTGTTCTGGATATTTCACATCATGTAAATACATTTGTGCAATAACCAGTCCTTTTTCATTCATTCCTCCCATTGGGAAATCTAATCCAATTTGATTAAAAGTAATACTTCCATATTTGGAAATCCATTCAGCTGGATTTTCATTAACAGATAGCAAAGCATGCTTTGAAACTCCCTTTTTATTAATAGCAATAAATCCATTTCCAAAATCAAAATCATAATTTCTACCGAATACAATTTGATTGTCTCCTTTTAATACAAAAGTTGAGCACGCATATGAATAACTTACTGTTAACAAAATTGATAACACAATTATTAATTTTTTTAATCTCATAATAAATGGTTTTAAATTAAACTTCGAAATCAAAATTAATAGTAATTGCAATACAAAATTTTTATTTGGGATATTCAGTAAGTTTTGGGATAAACGGTAAAGCTTAATAGATAGCTTTTAACAGTTCGGGTCTTTTATCCCGTGAAATGGGAATAGGAATTTCAATATCTTTTAAAAAACAAACAGATTTTAAAGCATTTCCTTTTACAAAATCAATTTTTTCAATATTAACAATATAGCTTTTATGTATCCTGTAAAATGATTTTTCGTTTTTCAAATCATCACAAACAGATTTTAATGTTGTTCTCAGTATTTTCTTAACTATTTTTTCATTAGACAAATAATGTATACTTACGTAATTATCAAGGGAGGAAACATAACATATATTGTTTGGATTAATTATAAAATTATCTTTTGTGTTTTCTGTTGATATCTCAACTAAATCACTTTTAAAATTCTTTTCATCGAAAGAATCATTCCTCTTAAAATGTATCTCTTTAATAAAAGTTATTAATATTGCTGTTGGCAAAACTCCTGTCAACATTACAAAATATAACATGTAAAAAAAATGATTAAAACTTATTTGCTGATTAAAGATAAATTCATGATATAACCAGGAAAAAAAGCACTTAAAACAAAACTAAAAAAATTAAGAATTAATAATTGTCCTACACTAAAAAATTGTTTCCCGGAAATTTTTATTATAACAAAGAATATAATTATTAAGGCTAAAACTCCAAAAAAACTGTATCCCCCAATAACTTTAAATTTAAGACTAAAAGTATTTATATTATGTAATCCAAAAGGAGTAAATATCCACAGAAAGAAAAAAATAAATAGTCCAATTCCTATTATTAATTTATACATGTACCTTTTGAGTTCTGATTTTGATACCCTGAAACTCAAAAAATCTTTTAATACTTCAAAATTTAATTTAGATTTGGACCTATCTGTTTTTATATTGTTGCTCATAATAACTTTCGTAATCACCACTTAAAATATGATCCATCCATTCTGAATTCGACAAATACCAATCTACAGTTTTCTCCAAACCTTCTTCAAATTGAAGAGAAGGTTTCCAACCTAGTTCAGATTGTATTTTTGTAGAATCAATAGCATATCGCAAATCATGACCAG
>JAIORB010000043.1 GCA_021108325.1 Bacteroidales bacterium
AATTTATCAGAAATATCATAAACAGTTTCTTCATCAGATTTAACTGCTTTTATCTGGCAAGAATCATTTTCAATTGCCGGAACTGTCCATGTATATGAATTATTTGTTGCGTTAACACTCGTTGCTATTTCAGTCCATGTTGATTCATCCCAAAGTTTATAATATAAATCAATATTACTTACATTAGAACTTGTCCATTCAATATTGAAATTAGTATTTCCTGTTAAAACCGAACCTGTTGCAGGTTGAGTTATCGTTATTGAAGGTTCAGGTATATCAGTTTGAATATAGAATTTATCAGAAATATCATAAACAGTTTCTTCATCAGATTTAACTGCTTTTATCTGGCAAGAATCATTTTCAATTGCCGGAACTGTCCATGTATATGAATTATTTGTTGCGTTAACACTCGTTGCTATTTCAGTCCATGTTGATTCATCCCAAAGTTTATAGTATAAATCAATATTACTTACATCAGAACTTGTCCATTCAATATTGAAATTTGTATTTCCTGTTAAAACCGAACCTGTTGCAGGTTGAATTATAGTTATTGAAGGTTCAGGTATTTCAGTTTGAATATAAAATTTATCGGAAATATCATAAACAGTTTCTTCATCAGATTTAACTGCTTTTATCTGGCAAGAATCATTTTCAATTGCCGGAACTGTCCATGTATATGAATTATTTGTTGCGTTAACACTCGTTGCTATTTCAGTCCATGTTGATTCATCCCAAAGTTTATAGTATAAATCAATATTACTTACATCAGAACTTGTCCATTCAATATTGAAATTTGTATTTCCTGTTAAAACCGAACCTGTTGCAGGTTGAATTATAGTTATTGAAGGTTCAGGTATTTCAGTTTGAATATAAAATTTATCGGAAATATCATAAACAGTTTCTTCATCAGATTTAACTGCTTTTATCTGGCAAGAATCATTTTCAATTGCCGGAACTGTCCATGTATATGAATTATTTGTTGCGTTAACACTCGTTGCTATTTCAGTCCATGTTGATTCATCCCAAAGTTTATAATATAAATCAATATTACTTACATTAGAACTTGTCCATTCAATATTGAAATTAGTATTTCCTGTTAAGATTGTTCCTTCTGTTGGTTGAATTAATGTAATTGTTGGATTTGGAGTTGAACCCTCAATAATATCGCTTAAGCTTCTTGGAAATATCTGATAACCTTCACTATAAGGAGAAGAAGAATCATATTGGGAAATGCATCCGATTATGCTAATGGTATCAGACGGAATTTCAGTGCCATCAATATCAGTATCTCCATCAATTCTTACAGTTAAAGTATTTGTTCCATCAGTTAAAGTGTAATTTGCATTGCTGGCAAAAGTACCAGTCTCAGAGAATTTAACATTATTAATTCGTAAAAGTTTTCCTTCAAGTAATTCATTTCCATCCCACTCTTGATTTAAAACACTATCTATTGGTACAATTTCCGGATTAGGGATACTCATATTTTTGTGTACAGTAACACTTGAAGATGCAGCATTATAAACCATTTCTGTAAGGCCATTGTAAAATCCAACATCTCCTGTTAATGTTATTGAATCACCAGAGGAGAGCAATGAAACAAAATCAGAACCATAAACAGCAATCCCGGCTTCATTATCTTGAATATATGCCGGGCCGGTAGTTCCCAGTTCATTCGACATGGTAACAATTCCGGAAATAGTTTTTGTTTGATTTAGATGAATTGGATTTCCATTAATGTCATTTTCCCGAAGGGGTAAAATACCATATTCTTCAATGGTATCATTATTTGGGATGTTAAGATTTATGTAGAAATCTGCAACCACAGGAAAATGGTCACTTGCTGACTCGGTGTCATTTTCTTGCAATGAATATTTTGTAAGCGTATCTGAAGGTAATGAATGAGTATAAAGAACAAAACTGTTTTGTAAATCCATTACCGATCCGGAATATATAATATAATCTAATCTTCCTTTTGCATAGCTTCCTGCTCCGGTACTATTGCCTTGTGTAAATGTCATTGGGAGATTAGTAACCTGTGGTTTTGAATCTTCAAACGAAGTTGTGTCCCAATCGGGAATATAGTCTTCTCCATAAGTAGATTCATCATTAATATCACCATCTAAAAGCGTAATAAGTTGTAGAGTATCTCCAACGAAATTCATATCTCCTAAAATTACTACCGGCGTGCTGTCTGCAAGAGTTATAGATCCTGTTCCAGCTTTTGCATCTCGAATAAACTGAGCAATTGCATCAACTTCATTTTGTCTTGAAACATCATTATCACAGCAGGGTGGATGCGCCGATATTAATAAAAGATTAGTATTATAATCAGGTCTTAAATCTAAAAGGAATGCTCCATTTCCAAACCCACCAACCGAATGTGTACTTAAAATATCATATCTTGAAGCAACCCAGGTGTCGGCATAATTAGAAGCTTTCCATTCTTTCCCGTCTGGTGAAGGCAATATTTCTTCCAGTCTGGTTGTCATATCGGTAGCGTTGTGATCATAAATTTCCTGAAATCCAATAATATCAGGCACAATAGCTTGGTACATCCTTTGGAAGGACGGTTTTTGAGGATCTTCAAAAAAACCATCGAATTCAACATTATGAGAAACAATACGAAGATGATCGCCGGATTTTTTATTTAAGGAATATTGTAATGGATCAAAAGTATTAGAGACAAAAATATATTCTGCTCCTCCAGAAGTAGCAGGATTTAAATCACCGGAATCCAAATCTTTTAATAAAATTTTGATAGTATTGCTTGTAAATACCGTGTTACTGCTTATTATGGCATTTCTATCAATTGAAAGTTCAAATATGTCTGACCAAACTGTTGGTGACGTAACCAAAAACAAATCAGATGCACCGATAGAATAACTATTACCTCCTAAATAAGCTGTCCCGCTTTTGGTTCCAAAAGTAAATTCAATTTCGGCACCAATACCATTTACTGATATTCCCGTTGCGGGATTATTATCAGCATCAATATATAAAGTTAAAGAATTACTGTTTTGAATAGAAATTGGGTTGTCTAATTCAAAATAGATGAATAAAAAATCATTATCATTAGCTGCTTTTAAGACATTGCTTTCCCCGATATTGGAATATGTATCCCAATCACTATATTCTTCATCGAGAATAATGTGTGTTGTTGTTTTTGAATTAATTTGAGAGTGGACTAATTGATTAAATAGCAAGATGCTAGTCAAAACGCCAAAAGTTAAAAATCTTTTCATCTTTATGGAGAATTTTATTAACGAGTAGAAATATGCAAATTAACTCTTTTTTAAAAAGAGTGCAGCAAAGGTACTGCTTTTTAGCTTGTATTTAGAATTTTTTAGTGATGTCCAAAAT
Organism: Bacteroidales bacterium; assembly: GCA_021108325.1. Lineage (GTDB taxonomy): Bacteria > Bacteroidota > Bacteroidia > Bacteroidales > UBA12077 > UBA12077. Next base: position 3,361 of record JAIORB010000043.1, read on the forward strand.
GTTCGTTTATTTTTTCTCCTGCTAATATTTTAACAGGTAAAATATTTTCTCTTGGAGGCAATGGACAAGTTGCAAAATCAGTGAAAGCACATGGTGGATTTGTAGCTTTATTAAAGTCAATGTAAGTTTTTCCATTTTTATCTGGTTTTTCAACTGATAAAAATCTTCCAGCACCATAGGTTTCTTCAGCGCTTGTTTCATCAGCAAAAATCAGGAATAATCCACTATTTACTCCATCACCTAATGGCATCAACGAATATTCTTTTTCTTCGATTTGAAACTTTAATAAACCATAACATTTTTCAAATTCCACATCACCTAGAACATTTGGCACTGCAATTTCTTTAGGAGAATCAAAACGTTCGAATTTTGTTTCTATTCTCCAGTTTGGATCAACTGTGAAATAAGGTATTTCTGTAAATTGCTCGATTAATAGACTTTCCAAATCTCGTAATCTTATTCCATATCTATCATCACGTTTTATAATATGCCAACTGAAGGATCCCATTTTAAATATGGTAGTATTATCTTCCATATCTGTATTAATATTATGTTCTATTGTCAAAGAATCATTAACATAAACAGAAACATCCTCATTAACCGAAATACTGAGATTCCCTTTGTAAAGAATAATTGTTCCTATAAAATCGGGTGCTTTTTCAGGGAAAATAATATTATTAGCTTCGTTACTTCCAAAAGGATTTTGTCCTTTTTTTAACCAATATAATCCAACAAGATTTAACCAGCCGGTTTCAGATTTTAAATTTTCAAGTCTTTGTTGTTGCCATTCCTGAACTGATTTTATGTAGTCTTTTTCATTAAATTTTTCAGTGTTTGATTGGCAGGAAAATAAACCTAAAAATATTAATAGGAGAAAGATTCGAAAATTAAACTTATACATGTAATTGAATTTAAAATTTTGCGTAAGATAACAGAATGTTCTCTTTTAACAAAATCAAATTAAAGTAGTATGATTATCCGTAATTTTAACCAATCTCTAATTAAATACTTGTCATTACTCCTTTCAGTCATGAAGATAAACGTTCCTGCGAACTTTTCTCATGAGCGGAGCGAGTAATGCAGGAATCTAGTAATTTTATCTTAGATTCCGGGTCAAGCCCGGAATGACAGGGGATAATTATTTGTTATGGTTGTAATAACGGATATTCATTTAAAGGAGTTTAATAACTAAAAGTCTTAAATCTTGATTTGAATTATTTTGCCATCCACGATTTTTCTCAGATATTACTTTTGTCACATCTGTAGCTGTTAATTCAAATTCCTCACCTTCAATTGATAAAATACCATTCCCTTCAATTACAAAGAATAACACATCAAATGGATTTTTATGTTCTGCAAGATTTTCACCTGGGTTTAATAAAAGATGAACAAGTTCGATTTGTTTTTCTGAATGTAGTATATATCCATCTAAATCAAATGGTACTTTGGGTGAATTTGTCAGATTTTGAATTTTCATGATATTGTTTTTTATTTAACTGATAGACCTAACAGACTAATCCCGATAGTTATCAGCGATTTTATTGATGTGGTTTAGTTTATTGTTTTAAATAATTAGTTGCTTATTATTAGAGATTTAAGTTCGTGATTTAGTGGCTAATAAAAAAATGCCACAAAAACACAAAAGCACCAAATCCCACTAATACCGCCATAATATAATTTACAATTTTACAACTTAACATATTTATAATGTGTAACTTAAATTATGACTAGCCGTTTATTTCAATCTTGTGATTCTTATATTTTAATTTATCATAGTAATAAAGAATAGTATCTTTTGGATACTTCATCAGCATTTTAGGACCTGAATATCTCATTACTTCTTTTATTTTATTTTTTTGATTTGTATTATAACAATGTAATTTACATTTAGAGCATACGGGTTTTTCTTCATCAAACGGACAGCTTAATAGTCGTTTAAAAGCATAATCCCTCAGGTCTGAACAGCTTTCGCAAAGACCGGAATCTTGGTGATTATCCTGACAATATAGCGCAATCATCAACTCAACAATCCGTTTTTCTCTTTTTATCCTGTTAGACATACTTAGCAAAAAAAGTAAAAATATAAAAATTATAAAAGTTTTGTTGGCCCGTCCGGTCTTGGAACTTTTGTAACAAGTATTCTAAGAATTTCGTTACTTTTATTATACCAGCAGTGTGGAATTTTAGCAGGGCTGTCAATTAATGTGTCTTTTGTAACTTCTAACTGTTCATCACCAACTTCAACTATTCCTGTTCCTTCTAAAACATAAAAAATAGCATCGACAGGAGTAATGTGTTTTTTAAGTTGTTCGCCTGGTTGCAATAAAATGTGTGTTACAATAGCATGATCGCCATCATATATATTTCGGGCATCTACTCCATGTGGGTTAGGACGCGCTTCTGCTTCTGTGTATTTCTTTGTTTTCATAGTTCGTGTGTTAGAAATCCTGACAAGTTAATATAAAACCTGCCAGAACCAATTTTGTTTATTTTAATTATTATTTATTAACTGTAATTTGATTTACACCCAATCTTCGTGTTGAATTTTACCGTTAATATCAACTGTTATCGATTTAATCGGAACTTTTCGTGATGCTTGTTGAGAAGCAATTTGAGCCATTTGTAAAATACCACCACAACAAGGTACTGTCATTTTCATTATTGTAATGGTGTTTACTTTTGCATCATCAATAAGCGAAATTAATTTCTGAATATAAACATCAGTATTTGAATCTAATTTAGGACAGGCTATTGCCAGCGTTTTTCCTTTTAAATGTTTATTATGAAAATCGCCCATAGAAAATGCAACACAATCAGCAGCTAAAACTAAATCCGAATTGTGGAAATGAGATGCAGCCGGATTTATAAGATGCATTTGCACAGGCCAGTGAGTTAATTGTGACTGAACTTCTCCGGCATGTTGTGCCGTAGTAGTTTCAGGTTGATTAAATGATTGTGATAATGATCCGGGGCATCCTCCACCATGTTCGTGATGATGGTGATGAATTGGTTCTGTTTTTATTTGAACGGGTTCTTTTTTATCCATTTCGTTTTTACTTACTGTATTTATTACTTCATCAATATCGAAATCAATTTTATCTTTATGTTCCTGCAGATATTTTATTCCTTGTTTATAAAACCCAAATTCTTTATGGTCTTTTAAGTGTGTTAGATGCGCTATAACGGTGTTTTTACCTTTAGTTACCATTTCTTTGATCACTATAATTTCATCGTAGGGTTGGGCTTCACGTTCAATAATTTCAATTGCTCCTTCAGGACAATGGCCAATGCAAGCACCTAACCCATCACACATTAAATCACTGATTAATCTGGCCTTTCCATCAATCATTTGTAATGCACCTTCGTGACAGTTTGGTATACATTCACCACATCCGTTACATTTTTCTTCATCTATTTCTATTATTTCTCTTTTCATATTTTATCTTAAAAGGTAATTAAGTAAATAAATACCAAAATAACAATAAGTTTTACACCTGACCAAATTTTTTACAATGATTTATATCATGTTATTTGGTATGTATAAAGGGTTTTGTTATGTAATATTCAGATTGCGAATATAATAACTGAGTATTTTTTTAGATTTTGGCTATAGGTTAAATGAGTGTTAGAAAGTGTGTTTGTGAATTCGTAGTGACGTAATTCTTATTGCCACAAAGGCTCTAAGACACAAAAATTCACAAAGAGGTTTGAAAAGTACGACATTAAACTTTACGATAGATCAGGAGAAGTTTCATGTCTCAATACTCATTACTTGATACTATCTATCTATTTACAGATACAGATCAACAGTTTGTTCCTGTAAATAATTTTTAAATTCAAGCGTCAGTTTGCTTGTTACATTCTTAAAAATACATTTATCAAACGGGCATATAGGTTTATCCATTGGGCAGGTGCTAATTTCAATGGCTCCTTCTATTACTTCATAAAGTTCCAGAAAACTAATATCTTCGGCTTTCTTTTTTAAAGAAAAACCACCACTCGGGCCTCGTTGCGAAGTCAAATATCCGGCTTTTACCAGTCGTTGCATTACTTTGGCAACATGATGTTTTGATGTACTGGTACGTTCGGCGATCTTTATTACATTTAATCCTTCTTTTTCACGTGCAATAAGGATAATTCCGTGTAAAGCAATGGAAGCTGCTTCTGAGAGTGAAAATACTTTTGACATATAAAGCTGTTTAGGTAATTCTGGTAATTAAATGCTCAAATGTACTAAATTATTTTTTATTAACAGTTAAAACAGTATAATATGTTGATGTAACAGGTCTTTATGCAATTTTGCTTTGTGAATTGCTTATAAATTGTTGAATAGAAATCTTATGAAATGAACAATTCTGCTTATTGTTTTTTTAATTTTACAAGTCTATAACTTATTCTGAAAAAATAATTGAAATGAAACAATATCTCAACTTACTTGACCATGTTTTAAAAAACGGAGTAAAAAAAGAGGATCGTACAGGTACTGGTACAATCAGCACTTTTGGTTATCAAATGAGGTTTAATTTGCAGGATGGTTTTCCTTTACTTACGACTAAAAAGCTTCATATAAAATCCATAATCTATGAATTACTTTGGTTTTTAAATGGTGATACCAATATAAAGTATTTGAATGATCATAAAGTAAATATTTGGAATGAGTGGGCAGACGAAAACGGTGATTTGGGAAATATTTACGGATATCAGTGGCGATCATGGCCCGCTCCGAACGGAGAATCAGTTGACCAGATTTCTCAGATTATTGATTCAATAAAAAATAATCCTGATTCGCGACGACATATTGTTAGTGCATGGAATGTAGGTGATTTAAAAAATATGGCTTTACCACCTTGTCATATATTAGTCCAATTTTATGTTGCAAATGGAAAGCTTTCTTGTCAGTTGTATCAACGAAGTGCTGATATATTTTTGGGAGTACCATTCAATATAGCATCGTATGCTATATTATTAAAAATGGTAGCGCAGGCAACAGGTCTGGAGCCTTTCGAGTTTGTTCATACATTAGGTGATGCACATATTTATTCAAATCATATTAACCAGGTTAAACTTCAATTATCTCGTGAGCCTAAATCTTTACCAAATTTGAAAATGAATCCTGATAAAAAAGATATTTTTTCTTTTGAATTTGATGATTTTGAACTCGAGAAATATGATCCGCATCCTCATATTAAGGGGAAAATATCTGTTTAAAGGTTTACTGGTTTATTTGTTAAATTGTAAAAAATATGGCAATGGAATTAGAAGATTTGGAAGTTTATCAGGAAGCAAATATAATTGCTGATGAAATTTGGAACATTGTTTTAATATGGGATTATTTTCAAAAGCCTGCCTGCCGGCAAGGCAGGGATACTATTGGAAAACAAATTGTAAAATCATTTAACAGAGGTTTAATCTCAGATGAAAAATATTCTGAGTTAAAGGATAAAGTATATTCACTTCAGAAAAAGTTAAATGGCTATATTAAGTTTCTAAGAAATAACAAACCAACGGGTAAACAAGTTAACTAATAAACGAGTAAACCATTTTACTAATAAACAAATCTATGATTTCAATAATAGTTGCGGTTGCCGAAAATAATGTAATAGGAAAAGATAATGACCTGATATGGCATTTACCTCGTGATTTAAAACATTTTAAGGAAACAACAACAGGGCATTATGTTATTCAAGGCAGAAAAACTTTTGAGTCCTGTGGTAAGCCATTACCAAACAGAACAAATGTAATAATTACAAGAGATAAGAATTATAGCGCTGAAGGCTGTATTGTTGTTCACTCTTTGGAAGATGCTATAAAAGAAGCTAAAGATGATTCGGAAGCATTTATAATTGGAGGGGGGAAGATTTATGAACAGGCCATGTCATTGGTTGACAGAATATATTTAACAAGAGTTCATCATGCATTCGAAGGCGACACATTTTTCCCTGAAATAAATATGGAAGAGTGGATAGAGATTGATCGAAGAGATTTTGAACCCGATGAAAAAAATAAGTATTCGTTTACAATATTAACTTTAGACAGGAAGAAATAAAAGTTATAGACAAAAGAAAACATCCGAAGTTTTCAAAACTTCGGATGTTTAAATTGTAAACCGAGATTCGGATTTATGTTAAATTAAAAATTAAGCAGCTTTTAATCTTTGGATATTTATTTTACCCATTTTTTCTTTTGCGTACTCAAGGGTAATATTTGCTTCAGTTTCCTCTTTCGATGGTATATCAAACATAACATCTATCATAATGGCTTCGCATATTGAACGTAAACCCCGTGCTCCCAATTTAAATTCGATAGCTTTATCAACAATGTAATCAAACACTTCTTTTTCAAAACTTAATTTTACTCCGTCCATTTTAAAAAGCTTTTCGTATTGTTTAATAATAGCATTCTTAGGTTCTGTAAGAATTCTTCGTAAAGCTTCTTTTTCAAGAGGGTCTAAATAAGTTAAAACTGGTAATCGTCCAATAATTTCAGGAATTAAGCCAAATGATTTTAAATCCTGAGGTGCAATGTATTGTAATAAATTATTTCTATCGATCTGATCTTTTTCTCTGCTGGCAGAATACCCAACAACCTGAGTGTTTAACCTTTGACCAATTTTTCGTTCAATTCCATCAAATGCACCACCGCATATAAATAGTATATTTTTGGTATTTACAGGAATCATTTTTTGGTCGGGATGTTTACGACCTCCCTGCGGAGGAACATTGATAATTGATCCTTCCAATAATTTTAATAATCCTTGTTGAACACCTTCGCCTGAAACATCACGGGTAATTGATGGATTATCTCCTTTACGTGCAATTTTATCAATTTCGTCAATAAAAACAATGCCTTTTTCTGCAGCTTCAACATTATAATCAGCAACTTGTAACAAACGGGTCAAAATACTTTCAATATCTTCACCAACATAACCGGCTTCTGTAAGAACCGTTGCATCGACTATTGTAAACGGAACATGAAGCATTTTAGCAATGGTTCGGGCCAGAAGTGTTTTTCCGGTTCCTGTTTCGCCAACAAGAATAATATTTGATTTTTCAATTTCAATTTCTTCTTCGTCTTTATTGTTGGTTTGTTGAAGTCTTTTGTAATGGTTGTATACAGCTACAGAAAGGTATTTCTTAGCTTCTTCCTGACCAATGACATACTGATCAAGGAATTTTTTTATTTCAATAGGTTTAAGTAATTCTATTTGATTTACATCAAAATCGCCTTTTTTCTGAAGCTCCTCCAGAACAATATCGTGTGCTTGTTCAATACAACGATCACAGATATGTCCTGATAATCCTGCAATTAAAAGATTTGTATCTTTTTTCTCTCTCCCACAAAACGAACACTTATCCATCTCTTACTTGTATATTAATTCATCAGACAAATTTACGGCATTAATTAGAATAAAAAAACCGCATTTTGATTAATGCGGTTCAATATTAGGTAAAATAAGTTTTTATTTTTTATTTCCGTTTCTTACTAGCACTTCATCAATCATACCATATTTTTTAGCTTCTTCAGCAGTCATCCAGTAATCACGATCAGAATCTTTTTCAATTTTCTTAAAAGTATTACTAGTGTGTTTTGCTAATATTTCGTAAAGTTCTTTCTTTAGTTTAAGAATTTCACGTGCAGTAATCTCAATATCAGTAGCCTGACCTTGTGCTCCACCCATTGGTTGATGAATCATAACTCTTGAATGAGTAAGAGCTGATCGTTTGCCCGGCGTTCCTGCAGCAAGTAAAACAGCACCCATTGATGCAGCCATACCCGTACAAATGGTTGCAATATCAGGACTTATGTATTGCATAGTATCATAAATTCCTAATCCGGC
>JAIORB010000132.1 GCA_021108325.1 Bacteroidales bacterium
GTTGGCAAACTTTACAAAAAGTTGTATGGCGGGTAAACATTATACAATCTAATTGTGAACGAAATAAACCATATTGATTGTATCCGATACATTACGACTTTATTTGAGTTAATAAATTCCACCTTACAAACTTCCAATATGTTACAAAATATCTAAAAGGCAAAGGTGGCATGGTAGAAATGTTCAATGGCTCTGTAGTTGATGTCTCGGTTAACCGTAAAGCAGAATTTTTAGAAAAGTTTAAATAGATTTATTATATTAGAGTTTTAAAAATCTTTAAAATTCTCTAATGCTAAGAAATTCTCTTCTCATCACATTATTGTTCCTTTCTTGTTGTAACATAGATAATAACAGTAAAAACAATTTACAAAATACTTCCAAAGCTGACAGTATAGATAATTTAGTTGATTCTCTTTATGCTTTAGGAAAGAACTATTCTGAAGATTTACTGAATCAGGAAAAGGCACATGAATTACTCGAAGAATCTTTTGACTTAAATAACTCAGTATGGATAGATACTTTAAATGCCAGGGTGGCAGATAAAGCACTTAACATATATGATCCAGATAATTTTATAAAAGAAATTATACGCGATACTAATTGCTTAGGGAAGTTTAAAGAACTTAGCGAACGTAATAATAATTTTGAAGCCTTGGCATATGCGTTTAATATGCTTGGAAAAAATAAACTTAATTGCAGCGATTACTTCATGGCTATACAATATCACAAACAGGCCTACGAAGCAGCTTTAATTGTAAATGATGAGTACCTGGAGGCTTTATCATTGAATATGATGGGAGTTGTATACCGTCGCAAATCGGCTGTTAAAACTGCGCTGGAATATTACACGCGAGCGCTTAAAACCGCAGAAAAGAGTCATGATAATGCAGACTATATGCTTAAAAATATTGCTATCTCAAACGAGGGAATAGGTGGACTTTACCGTTTATTAGGGCAGTATGAATTAGCTATAACATACTACAAGCAATCGCTGGAATACGAAGAAAAGCTTGAAAGTTTACTGGGGATGGCAATTAATAACCATAATATAGGGAAATCTTTTGGATATTTGGGACAGTATGATTCAGCTATATTTTACCACAAAAAATCGTTGAAATATAACCAACAAATGAATTCCATTTTTGGAAAAGCTATTTGTTATAATAGTTTAGGGAAAATATCAATGTTTCAAAATAAACCTGAAGATGCTTATAAGTTATTCATTCCAGCCCTGAAAATGGCTGAAAAATCCGGAGATAGTACGTATATCGTAAATTCAAATATTAATTTAGGGTGGTATCATCTTGTAAGCCATGCCATTGATAGCGCAAATTCCTATATCAGAAAAGCAATGGCCATATCGAAAAGAATTGGTAACAAAGCGGCTCTTATGCAAGGATATGAACTCTTATCAGAGTTGGAGCAACATAAAGGCAATTATCCGGAAGCATTACAATATTTTAAGAAAGCAAATATATATAACGATAGTATTGTGAATGAAAAGAACCAACAGTATCTTGTCGATCTTACCATACTTTACGATATTGAAAAAAATAAGAGTACCATTGAAAAACTACAGTACAATGCCAAATTGAATAAGAGAATTCAAAACAGTAAAAATATTGTGATTATTTTGCTTGGCATAGTGGCTTTTGTGCTTTTCATTTTGATATTTCAGAAATTGCAGGCAATGAAAAAAAATAGAGTAATTCACAATCAGAAGGAAAATATGTTTGGTATGCAGCTTGAACTGAAGGTTCTGCAAAATGAACGATTGTTAGCTGAAAACAAACAAAAAGAATCTGAGAAAGAGCTACTTAAAGATAAATTAGCTACAAATGAATTTGCCAGGCAGAACGAGAAAATGGCAATGCAAAACGAGATTGATCATAAAAACCGGGAATTAGCAACAGCTGCAGCTTTTGCTATTAAGAAGGGAGAAAGCATGCGAAAGTTTCTCGATAGTATTGAAGAACTTAAACTGCAGAAAAGCGATACAAAAGCTGCCCTGAATAAATTACAAAAGGATATTGAGTATCAAATGAATCCTGAGTCTGATTGGGAAAACTTTAGTTTACATTTCGAAACTGTTCACCCCAAATTTTTTAAAAATCTAAAAACAAAACATCAGAACATTACTACCAATGAATTACGATTGTGTGCATACTTGCTAATGAATTTGAGTAATAAAGAGATTGCTTTACTTCTATTTATATCCAGTGATGCTGTTCAAAAAGCAAAATATAGATTGAAAAAGAAATTTTCTTTATCAACTGATGATAAATTGTTTGATTATTTACTATCCATTTAACCCGTATTATTCATACAAAAACGAAGTGAATTGTATGAATGTGTGATGGAATGTGGGTTGGCAATACGGGAAACCCCGATTTAGTAATACCAAAATTTGGGGTTGTTATAAATCTCAAATTTATTGGTATTACTTGATCGTCAGAAAAATTATGAATTTTTCGGGTTAATCCTTACACCTCTAAATACTTCAGGTAATCTAGCCATAGTTACACTGGTCATCTGCATTATTCTGTCCGGGTTTTATGCTTAAGCTGTCCGGTTATTGTCCGGCTGTTCTTTCTTCAAATTAGACTCTAACCCATATATTTACAATAACAAAATTTTCTAGGAGATCCGAATCTGAATTAACATCTCCTGTTCGTCTTAAGTTATATTAAAAGTTTTGTGTACAGAATAAACCATTTAAACTAAATCTTAATTATTATGAAAACGAATTATTTCCTTTATCTGTGTCTTATTTTAGTTATCGGGTTTACATCATGCTCAGAAGATGATCCGAAACCTGAACTAAAATCTAATATTGTAATTGTTGATTACAATATTTCCGAACCAACTATCTGGTATTCAGATTCTATTTATGTAATTCCTAACTCTGTAAAAATTGATGCTGCATTAACTATACAAGCTGGAACAATTATAAAGTTTCATCCGGATGCAGGATTGGAAGTATGGAGTGATGGTACTGTTAATGCCATAGGATTACAAAATGCAGTTATAGTATTTACATCAATTAAAGATGATATTGGTGGTGACACAAACGGCGATTTAACTGCTACTACACCAAATTCAGGAGATTGGGACTATGTTGATTTAGGCAATCAGAACGGTTCGCAATTTAAGTATTGTGTATTTACGTATGGTGGTTATGATAATTATTCGGGTGTTTTAGAATTAGGCGAGAATTATTCAAAAGTTGAGTATTGCATTTTTGCAAATAATAACACAAGTGCACATGGCGGTGTTTATTATGGTGCTTTAGCTGCTCAGGATGCAGACCCAACAACAATTATTAAGTACAATACCTTTTATAACAACACAGTTCCATTAAGTATAAATGGCCATTTAAGTATTGATGATTCTAATATTTTCAGTAATCCTGATGATGCCAGTCAAACAAATACTTACAATGGCATTTTTGTTCACGGGCAAGATATTATCTTACATAGTCCCACTTGGGAAGAAACAGAAGTAGCATATGTAATTCAATACAGCAGTTTTGAAATTTGGGACACCTATTCGCTAACACTTGGCGATAATGTGGTATTGAAATTTATACCCGATGCTATGCTGGATATTCAAGTAGGAGCAGAATTAGTTAATTACAATGGCGCAGGTGTATTTTTTACATCTTTCAAAGACGATAATCATAAAGGCGATACAAATGGTGATGCTAATGCAACAAGTCCATCATCAACCGAATGGTCGGGTATTTACAATAACATGCCTACAGACTATTTTTATACATGGAGCAATATTCTATTTTCTAAGAATGATTTTTAAGATAGATATCGTTGAAAAAAATAATCATATTTCGACAAGCTCAATATGACTTACTTCAGAATTAAATGGAGTCACATTGAGCCTGTCGAAGTGCTAAAATTAAACTATTATGAAAACTTTTATATCAATAATATTTTTTGCAAGTTTTTTATTTATGTCTTGCGGAAATAATCAGTCAAAAGATGGTTCTGCTAATGAGCTTACAGAATCATCAGAGGAGTTAATGGATTCGAATGAAATTGGAGAAGCAAAAGATTGCGATGAGTTTATCGATCAGTATGAAAAGTGGATGAATGATTACATAAAAATGATTGATAAATACATGAAAAATCCAACAGACGCTACACTTTTGAGTGAATATATGAAATTAGCTCAGGAAGGTTCGAGCTGGATGACTCAATGGAACAGTAAGCTATACTACTGCGCATCAAAAGAAAAATATCAAAAACGTTTTGATGAGATAACAGAAAAGGCTGAAAAGAAACTCAAAGAATTGGGAATTGAGTGAGAATTGGTATGAGGATGTTAGTGAAAAATTAAAACAACATATGATATAAATTATTAATATTTGACATATTAAAGTTCTGTTCATTTAAAAATTTGCTTATTAAGTAAATCATAATCTACAAGTCTCATGAAAAAATTATCACTGGTTCTAGCGCTTATTATTAATATACTTATAGTAACTCCTGTTTTTTCGCAAATTGATTTAAAGTTGATTATACGTACTCCAACGCCTTCTGAAATTTATGAATGGCAGAAAGATCCTACTATAATTCAGCTTATTGTTAATAATCAAACAACGACTGAATATCCAAATGCTACTTTTGGATTTAGAATAAGCAATGAGGAAGGTATTATTATTGCCGAAAGTAAATATAACAGTAGGTCTGCTCCACGGTTTAATATACATCCTATGCCACAGATAATAATTTTAAACGGTTCACAAATTATTGATATTAATTCAATATCGTATAACAAGGATGTTATGTCAACATCGTATAGCAGTAATGTTATGTCTGCTCTTATAATGCCTAATACTATTCCTGAAGGATTTTATGAGATATGCATAAGCGTATATGATCAATATGGTAAAAACATAACTTCCGGCGAAGAATATTGTACGAACTTTACTGTTTTAATTCCCGAACCTCCAATAATAATCTCGCCTACTGATGATTATATATTAAGCAATCCCTTTCCAAATTTTATTTGGACTCCGGTTACTAATTATTCTACCAGTGGAAACCAGATAAAATATAAATTGAAAATATGCCCTGTTTATGAAGGTCAATCACCTAGAACAGCAATTGATAGAAATCCGGTATTGCTGGAAAAAACCGATATACTAACTTCATCGTATATATACCTGCCATCAAATATGCCTTTTGATTATTTTAAAGACATAGAAAGATATGTATGGATGGTGCAGGCTTTTGATGTGGACGGGAAACCGGCAACCAAGAATCAGGGAAGAAGTGAGTTGGCAACTTTCAGAATCGAAAAGGAAACTGTGCCTACAATAACTTTATCTAATATTTATCCTGATAATAAGGATACCATACCTTGGGATATGCCACATCTGGTTAGTAAGTTTACTCCATATTCAGATGATGTAAGTTCTGTAGAGTTTATTTTAACGCTTAAAAAGGATGGCGAAAATAAAGAATATACCAATACTCGTACCCTAACTTTTGCAGGTGGGGCAAAAGCTAGTCAGCAGTTAAGTACTGATGATGAAGCAAGTTTAATAATTAGTAATTTGGATAATAACCAAGCTTTTCCAATATGGATGCCATTCCTGGAGAAGGGTGTTAAATATAATTGGACAGTAGAAGCTGAATTTACTAAAACAGATGGTTCAAAAGAAACAGTTATATCACCTGAAACATCATTTGTAATTGGGTTTAAAAAATTGAAGAAAACAACATACCCGTCAAATGATAGTTTAATTGTTGTGAAAAATAAATTTGATTGCTCTTTCCAAATACCACGGCCAGAGAATTTAAATTTTGCGAACAATGCGGTATTAAATAACGAATCTTTTCATGGATATAATTCATATTCCACGGCTTCAGGTAAGTTTTCTATCGAAATAGCAAAGAAATCATCCTTTGATACTATTGTACAGACACAAAACTTTATTTTGCCGGATGATGGAGCAATAAAAACAGGTGATGATTGCAATGAGCTTTATAATAAGATAAGCAAGAAGATTGATGGAATGCAAGATACCGGAAAGTATTACTATAGGGTTAATTATTTGAATAATGCAGATCAGAAATATTATATCAGTCCTGCAAAATCAATAAAAATTGTTCCTGATTCTTTAATTTCATGTTTCGAAATGCTCGTGGAAGTTCCACCGAATAATGGTAAGTGGACTACTAATAAAAAACCACGTTTTTCTGTTTCTGTCAAACCAAAAATTAACAAGTCTGCAATAACAGGTGGACATATTAAAGTTTGGAAAAAGACATCAGCAACGCAAAGCAATGTAGATGCAAAAAAAGCAAAAGCTGTACTCGACACTACATTTACCGGTAACAACGATAAAAAAATATTTGCCTATTCTGCTGGTATGGATGGTTTTACAAGATACGACCTGAATTTTATTAACGGAGATTCCACATCGAAGAGCTTTACGGCAGATACTACATCTACTTATTTATGGAACTTTAAACTGAGCTATAAAAAAGACTCTGTTAGATCGGATAATGAATTATGTGATAGCAATGCTGTTACTTCTAACGATGGTATTTTTAAGGTTTCGCCTACAGGTGAGTTGGTCGATTCAGGCTCTTGTCCTGGTGATTGTTATGCCACGGTACCAACAAACACAACGCGCGGAACACAAACATTGAAGAAAGACAGTACTATTACCATTGGTCATTTTAAACTGAAACTAAATACTGTATCCGGTCCACTGGATTATCTTTCCGGTGATGGGTCGATCGATGTTCCTTACCTACGGGGAAATATCCTTGTAGAATTTAACGGCTTAAAAGTAAATAGCGATAATGAGGTGTATGAAGGTGAGGCATTTGGAAAAATTGACGAAAATGCTCCTTATTCTAAATCCGAGGGAAATGATTATGAGGGGAAAGCTTTAAATTTTGTTGAAGGTGTAGCTAAGTTTAAGGAAATACATGAATATTCAAGTAGTTCAGGGAAGTTAGTTAGTGCTCTGGTTGGTACTACACCTGTGTCTTTGCCAATAGGATTTGATCATGACTGGGATGGTTATAAGGTTGTTGTTGGAATTATCGGTATGAAGTTTACTCCTGTTAAGGGAACTCTGAATGCTGCCATGTATGTTGAGTTACCATCACTTGGTCCTGAAGTGGGCTTGGGGTTTGGTGCTAAAAATGTTTGTTTTCACAAAGATGGATTAGATGGAAAAGGGAAAGGAATCCTTTATCTGGCTCAGGATTTTGGTTATGATAGTGATGAGTCATGGAGCTTCTTATTTAAAGCACCAACTCCTGCCGATTCAGGAACCTATGCCATTTGGGATTGTAAAGGTTTTAATCAATTGGTTATTGCTGCCGATGTCGAGTTTCCACGCTCGTGGATGAAACCTACGCCCGATCCTGATCCTACAAAAATGGTGAAAGCTCATTTTAAAACTCGTGCCGATAAAAGTGGTAACGGATGGCAATGGATGGCAAGTGCCAACCTGGATGAATGCGAATTGAGTGGTGCTGAAGGCTATAAAATGCAGGTTCAGGAAATGGTATTTGATTTTTCAATAGATCGTAATCCTGAGGGAATAATATTCCCCAAAAAATACACCAAAGATAAAACCGTTAAATGGACAGGCTTTTATATTAAAAGGGCAACGATTGCATTTCCCGATAAAATAAAAACTTTTGAAGATGCAAGTCCTATTCTTTCGGTTAATCATGTTATTATTGACAAAACCGGTTTTACTGCCAGTATTTGGGGCGAAAATGTTTTTCAGTATCCAAAAGGCAACTTCGGTGGATGGGGTGGTAGTATCGACACCATAAAAATCGATTTTGTAAGTAGCTCCTTACAATCAGGATCCATGAAAGGGCGAATTAAGGTTTCAATTTTTGATACTTCTCTTGTATATACAGGACTTATTGCTAAAGCTGCTACCGGAAGTAAGCTACATTATCAGTTTTTGATTGTTCCTAAAGATAGCGTAAGTACTGATATTTGGAAATCCAAACTTCAATTAAGCTCCACATCAAGAATAGAAATTGGCGACACTCTTGGTAAATTTAGGGCTCAAGCTGTATTAAGTGGAAGTCTTAAATTAGAGAATGATGTGGGAGGTCTATCTAAGGTAGGTTTTAAAGGAATAACTTTTGAACAATTCAAGGTTATGTCTATAAGTCCATATTTTGATAAAGGTAATTGGAGTTTTGCCAGTCCGCAGCATAGTATGGCAGGCTTCCCTGTATCTATCAATAATTTTGATATTGTTACCGGCAGTCGAAGCGGAGGGTTTGGTGCTGGTTTACAATTTGATCTTAATATTGCTTTACAGTCCGGTTCTGATGCCATTAGCGGTACGACAAAACTAAGTGTTTGGGGTAAACTTGCTACAGGTTCTGGTGCACAACATTTTGTCTTTGATGGTGTAGAACTCGATTCTGTAGGAGTCAATGCCGACTTAGGTTCTGTTGTAATTAAAGGTGGGCTCGAGTTGTATGATTCACATTCTACATTTGGCGATGGTTTTAGAGGAGTGGTAAACGCAAACTTTGTCAATCAGGTATCTGTTATGGCTACTGCCCAGTTTGGTTCAGTAAATAATTATAGGTATTGGTATGTCGATGCTAAAGCAATATATAATGAGGCAGTACCTGTTTTTAGCGGTGTTGGATTATATGGTTTTGGTGGTGGTGCCTGGTATCACATGAGTAGAAGTGGAAGTGCAGATCTTTCAGAATCGGCATCAGAACCCGATGCATCGAATACTGCAGGAAAAACCAATTCAGGTTATAAATATGTACCTGATCAGAATGTTAATTTGGGGCTTGAAGCTTCAATGGTGTTAGGAACTTTATCATCACCCAAGGCTTTTAATGGCGATGTGGGAATGGCAGTAGAGTTTATTCAGGGTGGAGGAATAGGAACCATTAGCCTGCTTGGAGAAGGATACTTTATGTGTGATATTACAAATCGGTCAAAAGCTAAAATAATAGCGGATTTAAACTTGGAATATATTCTATCTTCAAAGACTTTTCACGGAATATTTGATGTTAGAATACAAAACGCATCTCCATTAGAAGGTAATGGACGTATGGTAATGCATTATGACCTCAATGAATGGTATATAAAAATGGGAGAACCAGCCAACCGTATGAACATAAGTCTGGCAAGTTTTGCGGGTGTCGAAGGCTATTTTATGATGGGCCAGAATTTACCTAGTCCGCAAGTGCCTTCTGAAATTCAAACCCAATTTCCGGGATATAGTGTAACTCGAAACTCGGCTATTGAAATGGGAAATGGATTTGCTTTTGGTGCAAGTGCCGGATTTGAAACCGGACGTCAGACCTGTTCAATTTTTTACGGGGAGATTTCTGCATTAGTTGGTTTTGATATGGCATTGCTTGACTATGGTGTCGGAACGCATTGTGCAGATATGTCCGGACCTATTGGCCTGAATGGCTGGTATGCATCAGGACAAATTTATGCATCGGTAGCTGCATCTATTGGGCTTTATGTTGATTTATACTTTACTTCAGGTAATTATGAAATATTGAATATGCAGGCAGGAGCAATACTTCAGGGTGCCGGGCCTAATCCAACCTGGGTAAAAGGAACAGTTGGAGGTAATTACAGGATTTTAAGTGGTGCGGTAAAAGGGTATTGTAACTTTGAATTTAGCCATGGGGATCAATGTGAGATTGTTGTGGAGAATCCAATGTCCAGAATTGACCTGATTTCTGATATTAATCCCGTAAGCGGCATAACAGGTGTTGATGTTATGACAGAGCCTCAGGTAGCTATGAATTTCAAACTCAATAAATCATTCACATTACAAGAGATGCCAACGGGTAGCGGGGCTCCAACATTGAGAACATTCAGGATAAAGTTAAAAGATTTTAATCTCAGGAAATCATCCAATAATGATTCTCTTTCAGGGAGAATAAATATAGCTCCTGATGAATTTTCGGCTTATTATTCAATCCATAATATGTTATCGGGAAATACTAATTATAAACTTAATGTTTCAGCTTATGGCGAAGAGTATATTAATGGAGCATGGCAACCCGCAGTTAAAAACGATGGTTCTTTAATTGTACAAACTGAAAGTACATCGTTTACAACAGGAAAAGCCCCTGATAAAATTCTGCAACAGAATATAGCTTACACTTATCCGGTAAATACGCAGAAATACTTTTTACAGGATGAATGCCGTGCAGGACGTATTCAGCTGAAACAAGGACAAGCTCTTTTTACTAACCGCTTGGGTTACGATAAAGAATTAATAGCACGATTTATTCCATCCGATGATAATATTCAAGCTATAGAGGTGCCATTTACTTATAATTCGGCATCAAAATCGATATTTTTTGATATCCCCAATTTGTTAAACGAGGAGTCTTATCATATACAAATTGTTAGAAAGGATACCCCAAAAGAATCCGGTGATTCCCCAAGAAAAGGCAAAAATGAGTCAGATGATGATGTGCAATCCACTAAAACACAAGAAAAGTTGATGTCTAAGTCTGAGTCGAGCAGTATGTATATCACCCGGCGTAAACTTTCGGGCAAACGTGCAAGATCAGACGAAAAAATATTATATGCAATGAGTTTTAAAACCAGTAAGTTTAATACCTTGCAAGCCAAGCTAAGTACTTTCAATTATATATCAACAGAATCGGATTTTTATGACAATATACTTGAAGTACATAAGGCGGCATACGAGGGAGATGAGTCTTTTGGTTATTTCGATCTTAATCCGGTAAGCTGGACTAGCTCAGGGGCAACACATACTTTTGGGCCTCTTGTTAAAACAAATGGTGATTTCCGAAGAACCTCAACATGGCATAATACTTTTACCAATCCGCTTATATATGACAAGATTCAATGGATGAGCCAAAAAGGTTGGTGGTATATGCAT
Organism: Bacteroidales bacterium; assembly: GCA_021108325.1. Lineage (GTDB taxonomy): Bacteria > Bacteroidota > Bacteroidia > Bacteroidales > UBA12077 > UBA12077. The sequence continues at coordinate 10,919 of JAIORB010000132.1, forward strand.
GTGAATGGATATTCGATAACTGAATATTTACACTACACTTCATCCTCTCTAAATTTAGTAGATATAGAAGCCAATGGTTATTATACCCCAACAGCTGATGAGTCTGTTGTATTTGAAGAAGGTGTTTATACAGAATCTGCCCAGACAAGTGGTGCATATACACAGGCAAGTAATACATCTGCTCAGACAAGT
>JAIORB010000145.1 GCA_021108325.1 Bacteroidales bacterium
GGTAATAGTAAAAATAAATACAAGACTGCCAAATAATATATGTATTTTAGTCATTGTTGACTTTTCGACAAATTCAAATCCGCCGATCTTCAGACTTGAAAGAACTATTATAAGTATTAATAATACAGTAAGCCAGTGTACCCAAATTATTCCTCTGCCAAATTTTTGCGTTAAATCGTTTTTAATCATTTGTTTTTCTTCTTATTTTAAAATGAATCTTTTTATTCTTTAGTTAGAAAGTTGATATTTTACGTGCAATATAAAAAATTAAATCAAATAAAATATCGAATTTCAATAAATATTTATCTCTTTTCGATAATTTTATAAACTAATACAGCTTTTACTGGAATTTACTTTAATATTGCTACTCTGATTTAGCTTTTTGCTGTGTTTTCATCTCGTTTCAACCTACGGAGGTGGTAGGCTTTGAGTATTATGCAGGGATGTCATGGGTTATTGGTATAATTGCTTCACCTACGGAATAAGGATTAATATAAAATTAAATAATAAGTGGTTATGTGGTAAATCAAACATGCAAGATTGTGTGTTTTATACCGTTTATTATTCAAAATACCATATTTGTGAAAAACAAATATGGATTGAATATATAACGGCATTAACCATTCTAAACTTTAAAGCACCATCCCGATTTAAACGGGACGACACTTTGAAGAAGAATTGGTATTACTTTATCCTTTTATACATAATTTTATTTTCATACTTGTTTCCACCCATTTCGAAAAAGGTACTTCCAATAATTTTATAGTTCTGTCTTTTATAAAAAGATATAGCATTTTCATTTAAATAATAAACTGTCAGCCATAATCCTGAAAAACCTTTTTCTTTAACCAAATTTTCTACTTCAGATATTAGAGAATATCCTACTCCTTTCCCTTTAAAATACTCAAACACATACAAAATAGCAAGTTCAGGGCTGTTATCTTTTGTTTCCGGACAATTACTTAGTAAGCACATTTCAGCACAACCAACCAAAAATCTATTACTTTCAGCAATTAGGATTATATTATTCTTATCATTTATAGCATTCTCAATATTGTTAACAGTAAATTCGGTATTTATATATTCCGAAAAATCTTTTCTGATTCCATTAATGGCATAAGTACTAATAAATACCTGCTTTTTAAGAACCGATAGATTTAAGACATCTGTTATATTTGCCCTTCTTATTTTAATTTTTTTCATTATACTTACCACATTGCAGCAACAACCACAGATTTTTTAAACTGTTTTACATTACCTTCCAGATTAAAAATTTCTATAAATACAACATAGATACCAACCGATGCTTTTTGGTTTCTATCATCTAAGCCGTCCCAGGTAATTACTCCATCAATTCCTAATAATTGATTATTGGCCAAATATCTAATTAATCTGCCTTTTGAATCAAATATTTTAATGTTAGCGATATACCCGGGCTCATCAAATGTAAAACTGATATTAGCAACATCATCAAAACCGTCATTGTCAGGAGAAAAAACTTCCGGCTCAATATTCACTTCATCTTTAATATCCTCTAATTCCATAAATTGTGAATTCTCGTAAGCAGGTGTTGCAAAACCTGCTAACTCCGATGCCGAATGCCAGTTTGTTTTATCATCTGTAACTCTGTCAAAATTTATTCGTTCTAAAGATACCCCTTCGTTTGTAGCCAATAATGCAAATTGCATATCATCGTCATATCCAAAATTATCAATAACATTTTGCCATTTGTCTATTAGCATCACTCGTCCCTTATCATCGTTAAAACCAGGCAAATCTTCGACCTTAATAAAACCATCAGGATTTGTGGTAATATAATGTTCCTGAACAACTACAGGGTTTTCGGTTAAAACAATATAGTCACCCGGGAAGATTAAATATCCTTCATTTGTTATTATTTTAATTGACGAATAATCCAATTTTTCATCATCATAAGCAGCAATAAGTATTTTTTTTAAATCGATGGTTTTATCAGAGCGGTTATAAATTTCCACAAAATCATATCCATCAACAAGCGGATTAAAAAGAACTTCATTAATAACCAGATCATTTTCTTGTGCTGAATCAGGAATTGAAAATTGAGCTGTGTTTTTATCGTAAATTTCATTCCCTGCACAATCAAAAATCTCTCCTGAGATTTCCAAAACGTAAATGATATTTTCTTCAAATGAATCATCAAATCCAAGTATTAATGATTTATAATCATATCCTATTAAATCAACCAAAATTGGATTGCCAACACCATTATCAACAGAATAAATACTTGTTTGCATAGCTGATAAACTGTCAATTGTTTCACTAAAAAACATCTGAATATTCTCATCATCAACAACAGCTATTCTAAGTAACTCAGGAGCATCAATATCAGGATTACTTGCATTAACCGAATTTACCTGTCCCGGAGTTCCTCCAGTCTCGTTTTCCGATACAATCCAATTGTTCTCTCCTCCACAAGGATTCAAAGGATCAATTTGTTCTAAGGACCAACCTCCTTCTGCTTTGTAATCATCCTGATACCAATTATTAGTATAAAAAACAGTTGATATGATCTCGCTTTCAGCATTTCTAAGTATTATGGTTTGTGCAGTATTTGCCAAAGATGGAAATCCGGAAACAACAAGAACATTTCCAAAACTTTGAAGTTCTGATGCAGCATCATTGCTGCAAAGTGTCAGATACTCACCTGAGTCAATTGTTTCTGATGATAATGATCTTATTGTTGAGCCAACAGTTAAAGTCCAATCTGCCAGAATAATATCATAATCAGAAGCATTATAAATTTCAATATATTCAAATTCAGGCAAAGCCATTGATGGTTCTGGATCGGCCATAATCTCATTGATAATAACATCGTTGGGAAGAACAACATAATAAACGAAATTAAATTCTGTTAGTGAGATTATATTTCCACATTCGTCAGATAAATTTTCAATAGTGAGAGTTAAATTGATTTTTTCAGGGAAAGTATTTAAAAAAAGCAGGTTAACTTCACTAAGATCCGTACTTGCAAACACTGAAAAAGGATTTCCAATGCTATTGTTTACTGAATAATTTGTTTTTTCAAGAATAGTTTGTTCTGTTACTGGCTCATTGAAAATAATCTTTAGTTGATTGTTCGATACAATTTCAACTTTTTCTATTTCTGGAGCTTCCGTATCAATATTCGAAGCATAAACAGAATTTTCTGTTCCGGGCGTACCTCCGTTTGCATCAATTGATGCTGTCCAGTTGGTAACTGTTGAGCAAATATTCAGCGGATCAATCCTTTCTAAGGACCATCCTCCATCTTCTTTCTCTGAATCATTATACCAATCATCATTAAAATTAACAGAATCAATTAAAACATTATTTTCGTTATAAATCCTAATTGCAGCACCCGAATTTGTAATGGAAGGGAAAGATGCAAATTCCAGAACATTACCGTAAGTGCTTAAAAATTCACCTGCTGTAGAAGAACACAATGTCAAGTAAGATGCAGAATCCAGAGTAAAATCGGGAAAATCTCGTTCATAGCTTCCTGCTTTTAACTTCCAACCCGATAAATCAATATCAAAATCTGAAGTATTATAAATCTCAATATATTCATATTCGGGTAATCCAACAACAGGATCAGGGTCTGCAAATATTTCATTTATTACAACATCATATAGTTTTACCTCATAATATATAAAATCAATATTTGTTGTAGCCATTGCATTGCCACAGAAATCTTCAATATTTTCCACTGTTAAAATATAACTCGCTCCAGTATTAAAAGAACTTGAAAATGTCAAATCAACTTCTATTAAGTTTGCATTTAATATGGCTGTTGTCGGGTTTCCAATACCTCCATTTATCAAATAACTTAAATTGTTTTCAGCACTCAATTGTTTTAAAGGCTCGTTGTATATCAATTTTAATTGATTATTAGAAACTATTTCGATTTTCTCAACAGCTGGAGCTTCTGTATCGATATTTGAAGCAAAAACCGAGTTTTCTGTTCCCGGAGTTCCTCCATCTGAACTTTCCGAAGCTTTCCAGTTTGTAATTTCAGAGCAGGTATTTAATGGGTCTATTCTTTCAATGGACCAACCTCCTTCATCTTTATCGGTATCGTTGTACCACTCAACTGTGAAATTTATTGAATCAATTACCACATTGTTTTCATCAAAAATTACAATTGAGGTACCTCCATTAGTAATTAATGGGAAAGATGGGATCTCAAGAATATCTCCATAGACTTCCAAATATTCACCAGCCGTTGTTGAACATAAAGTAAGATATTTAGCTGAATCTAATATAAAGTCAGGAAAGTCTTTTATCGTGCTACTCACTTTTAATTTCCATCCTGACACATCGATTTCAAATTCAGTTGTGTTTTTAATTTCGATATATTCATAATTTGGCAGGTTTACTTCAGGGTTTGGATCGGCCATAATTTCGTTTATTATAACATCGTACACCCCTGGAATAAAATACAAAAAGTTAATCGAAGTATCATTTAATATATTACCCTCAACATCTTCTATATTCTGGATAGTTATATTGTAATATTCTTTATTCGTTAAATCAGATGGAAGGAATAATTCCGCTGAATTTTTGGTATCGCTAATTTTTACTGAATCAGGATTGCCAATACTTTTATCAATAGTATAATTTAGAGGATTAACCGCAATTGTAGAATCTACGGTTTCACTAAACTGAATAAATATTTTATCAGAAGCAACAACGTTCAAAGAATCAATAACCGGACGAATTGTGTCCGTATAAATTTCTCCAATTATTTCAATATCATCAATCCATAATTTTCTGTCGGCACTAGAAGTATAATCATAATAAACTCCAAAATAATCTGCCGTTAAATAAGTATTATCTATACCTGTTCCAATACTTGTCAAATTATCAAAGTCTCCATCAGAATTATAATATACTTCCCAACCTCCTGTTTTTGATTTTATAACTTTTATCGCTATTGTATCAGAAGGATCTGTGTCAGAATCCCAATTTAAGGTAGTTGTAATAACTGTTGTTGCACTGCCCGATGTAATTTTAAGAAGTTTTAATATATCATCCAAACCGGTATAATTAACTCCAAGAGCGTAACCATTTATACTTCCACCTGGAATCATTTGATCTGCCTCAACATCACTTACAATAAAAACACTCCAATTATTACCATCAGATGGATTGTAATCGTATTGAATTTTAAATCTCCATATTGTAGTATCAGCATTTAAATCTATGGTAGGTAAAGCAATGGAAATTTGATCGTGATCAGCATCTGGATTATCAAAAATATGATGTAATGAATACAATCCATTCAGAGGAGAAATATCCGAAGCCGCCCAACGGCCTGCCGTGCTTTCTGTCCAGTCAGTAATTGTACCATCTTCAAAATCATCGGTAAACTGCGCAAATGTGAACGAAGGAAAAAGCAAAAACAGAATTATTAATCTTTTCAGCATAATTATGTCGATTAAATATTTAATTTTGAAAGATACAAAAAATGATTCTGAGTATTTTTGTTTAATCAGTAAAGAAATCTTAAAGTTAAGGAAATGAAAATTGCAGTTGTTGGTGCAACCGGATTAGTTGGAAATGTAATGCTGAATTTGTTACTAGAGCGAAATTTTCCTTTCACTAAAGTTTATGCTGTGGCATCCGAAAAATCCATTGGTAATAAAATTGATTTTAACAATTCTACTCTTGAAGTTATTGGGATAAAACAAGCTATTTCGCTAAAGCCTGATATTGCTATTTTTTCTGCCGGAAGTTCCACATCACTAAAATGGGCTACTGAATTTGCCAATGTTGGAACAACAGTTATTGATAATTCATCGGCTTGGAGAATGCACGAAGATATTAAGCTGGTAGTTCCTGAAGTTAATGCATCAGTACTTACAAAGGAAGATAAAATTATTGCTAACCCAAATTGCTCAACTATTCAAATGGTTGTAGCCCTGGCTCCTTTGCATAAAAAATATAAAATCAAAAGACTTGTTGTTTCTACCTACCAATCGGTTACAGGATCTGGAATAAAAGCGGTGGAACAATTAAAAAACGAAAGAAACGGAATTAAAGGAGAAATGGCTTATCCTCATCCTATTGACTTGAATTGTATCCCTCATGGAGGGACATTCGAAGATAATGGATATACAACAGAAGAGACAAAACTGGTTAACGAAACAAGAAAAATTTTAGACGACCAAAATATAAATATTACTGCAACTGTTGTTCGTGTTCCTGTTTATGGAGGACATTCCGAAGCAGTTAATGTTGAATTTGAGAATGATTTTGATTTAGAAGAAGTTAAAAAAATACTTTCTGATACGGCAGGTATTACTGTTCAGGATGATCCTGAAAATAATATTTACCCAATGCCCAAAAATGCAGAAGGCAAAGATGATGTTTTCGTGGGTAGAATTCGTAGAGATTTGTCACAAGCAAAAAGCCTGAACTTTTGGGTAGTTTCCGATAACTTACGAAAAGGAGCTGCAACAAATGCTATTCAGATTGCTGAGTATTTGGTAAAGAATAAATTAGTATAGAGTATTTAGTATCAAGTATCAAGACCAATAATATAACTTAGGTAAAAACGGATTAAAAAATCTTGATACTAATATCTAATAAAGAAAATCATTATAAGGATACCGGATTGCATGAATTTCTTTTACTTTATCGTATAACATTTGCTTAAAAATATCGGCGTTTTCTTTTTTCTTTGCTGAAATAAATATGCAATGTTCATTATTTTTTGCCATCCATGTTTTTTTCAGTTCTTCGAGAGAATAATTGGCCTTAGTCTTAGGTGTTAAATCATCTTCATCCTTTTTATCATAAGTATATGCATCGATTTTGTTAAAAATAATGTATGATTCTGTATCAACCGCACCTATCTCTTTTAAGGTTTCTTGTACAACATGAATTTGTTCTTCGAAATTAGGATGTGAAATATCAACTACATGCAATAAGATATCCGATTCTCGAACTTCATCCAGGGTAGATTTAAAAGATTCGACTATACTATGCGGAAGTTTTCGAATAAACCCAACAGTATCGGATAGCAAAAAAGGTAAATTGCCAATTACCACTTTTCTTACTGTTGTGTCCAGGGTAGCAAAAAGCTTATTTTCGGCAAAAATATCTGATTTACTCAACATGTTCATTATGGTCGATTTACCAACATTGGTATATCCAACCAATGCAACCCGAATCATTTTACCCCTGTTTTTACGCTGAGTTGCTTTTTGCTTATCAATTTTTTTAAGCTGCTCTTTTAACCGGGCTATCTTATCACGAACAATACGACGGTCGGTTTCAATTTCCGTTTCACCCGGCCCGCGTAAACCAATACCTCCACGTTGACGTTCAAGGTGAGTCCACATTCCGGCTAATCGTGGTAAAAGGTATTCATATTGTGCAAGTTCAACTTGTGTTTTTGCATGTGCTGTTTGTGCTCTTTTTGCAAATATATCCAGTATTAAATTTGTACGATCTAACAGTTTACATTGAAGAACCTTCTCAATATTTCGAAGCTGAGTTGGTGAAAGATCATCATCGAAAATAACCAAATCAATATCGTTATCCTTAACGTAATACTCTATTTCAGCTAGTTTCCCTTCCCCTATAAATGTTCGTGTATTTGGAATATTTACCTTCTGAGTAAATTGTTTTACAGGAATAGCTCCGGCTGTTTCAGTAAGAAAAGCCAATTCCTCGAGATATTCTTGTACTTGTTTTGAATCTTGTTCTTGATTTATTACTCCAACCAACACCGCATTCTCAGGTTTTGGAGCTGTATCAATATGTTTGGGCATCCTTTTTATTTTCAATTGATGATTTAAATTGTGGATGCAAAGGTAATAAATTTGTACTTAGCTAGTAATGGATTTTATAAAAACAAAAAAGCAAGCATCCCGTACCGATAACTATCGGGATAAGGATACCTGCCTTACAAACTTAAATCTTTTATCATATTAAATAAGATCAAAAGCAATTGCAATACTAAATCTTACTTTAACATATCTTCCTTCTTGTATTCCAGGTTCCCACTTTGGAGAACTCTTTATTGCTTCAATTACAGCTTTGTCAATTACCGGATGAACTCCCCTTGTAATAACTATATCAGATACAGATCCATCTGTATCAATTATAAAAGAAGCTTTTACCTTCCCTGTAACACCACTTTCAATGGCCGAAATTGGGAATTTAAGATTACTTGCAATATAATTTCTAAAATATTTAGCGTCTTTGCCTTTAAAAGTAGGTTTAATCTCTATTTTAATAAAATCCTCTACTACTACTTCGTCGTCTTTCTTAAATTCTATTATTTTGATTTCCTCAAATTCATCAATTTCTGAAATTAAATGAGAAAGATCATCAATAACATCCTCGTTAAAATCATCTACAATTTTTAGTTCAAATGATGGAGGCTCTACCTTTTCAATTTCAGCTTCTGGTTTAGTTATAGGCATATCAAGTTCAATGGTTTCAACACCTGGAGTTGTTAACACAATTCGTTTCAACTCAACTTCTGATTTCCATTCGAATGCTACCAGAATTGCTAAGAGGGCAAGGATCAGTCCAATTTGAAAGAATATAGTTCTAAAATTCTCCAAATTTGCTTTTTTCGATTTTTTTGTTTTCATGGCATTGGGGTTTTAAGGTTTAACTCGTGATGCAACTGATATTTTATTACCTTCTTTCTTCAACTGATAATAATCATTGTTGCTCAATTCTACATTTAAAACTCGTTGAACCCGAAAGGTACATTTAGACTCCCCAAAGATGTTGTTAGCTTTCATTAAGACCTTTAGTACTATTCTAATGCACAGTTAGGGTTTAACATTTTCTCCCCACAAATTCTCGCTAAAAGGCCGGCTTTTAATATAGTATACGAAATCAAGATTGAGTAGTTTCCCTATAGTATCGGGATTAACTTTTTTTAACGAAAATTCTTTTCTCTTTACAAATTACTAACGAGTATATTGTATTAATAATCTTTTAGAGTGATTTATTTAACAAATTTTAACTTTAGTCATAAACAAAAACATCCGAAGTTTTGAAAACTTCGGATGTTTTATATTTTATCGTATAACTTTATTATTATTTAAATGCCGATTTTATTTTTTCAGCAATTGCCTCAAATTCCTCCTGAGTTAATTTTAATTTTGGGTTAGAAAAACAAGCATCAGCTTCGCTATTTAATGGAATTAAATGAATGTGAGCATGTGGCACTTCCAGTCCCAAAACAACAACACCTACACGTTTACATTCAATTGATTTATCAATAGCTTTTGCCACTCGCTTAGAAAAAACTGTTAAACCTTCTAATGTTTCATCATCTAAATCGAACAAATAATCGACTTCTTTTTTCGGAATAACCAGCGTATGTCCTTTTGCTAAAGGGAAAATATCTAAAAAAGCGTAATAGTCTTCATCCTCAGCAATTTTATACGAAGGAATTTCTCCATTAACAATTTTTGTAAATATTGAAGCCATGATTAATGTAATTTATAATGAAATCTCAATAATCTCGAACTCCATCTTTCCTGAAGGCACATCCACTTCGGCTACATCGCCAACTTTCTTGCCTAACAATCCTTTCGCAATAGGAGTGTTTATCGACATTTTTCCTTCTTTCAAATTTGCCTCACTATCTGAAACAATGGTATACTCCATTATAGCACCATTCTTTTTATTTTTGATTTTAACCTTATTTAAAATCTGAACCGTTGATGTATCTAATTTAGATTGATCTAAAATTCTTAAATTTGCTATTGCGTCTTTTAATTTACTAATCTTCATCTCCAACATTCCCTGTGCTTCTTTTGCAGCATCGTATTCAGCATTTTCAGATAAATCACCCTTATCTCGTGCCTCTGCAATTTGCTGGGAGATACTTGGTCTTTCAACAGTCTCTAATTGTTCTAATTCCTTCTTTAGCTTTTCTAACCCTTCTTCTGTAACGTAAGAAACTTTTGCCATTGTATTAACTTTTTAAATTTTATGCTTTAAGCATCTATCAATAAATAAAGAAGAATTCCAAACTTGTTCGGAACTCTTCTTGTGTTTGCAAATTTAAATAAAAAAATTTATAAACACACAATATTTATTGTTCGATATTTTTTTAACTCGCTGTTTATTAAGAAATAAGTGTTAAAATTCTTTTCTATTAATAATTTCAGAATAAATTACTGCATCACGCAGATTAAAATCTTCAATTATTGGGGTTTTATCTTCTTCTGAAATATCAGTATCTTTAATTGAATCTGAAAACACCTCACTCGTATCCTCATATTCAATACTGTAAGGAGCGTCTTCTTTATTATCTAGCATTTCAGGCGGAACCGAATCTAATATTTCCTCCTTTTCATATACATCAGGTTTTTCTTCTGATTCAGCTTCTGTTTCATATTCATACTTATCAAAATTCTGATTTTGTATTCCTAATTCTTCATTTAACAATTGTGCAATATTTGATAACAATGGTCTTTCCTCTCTCTCACCAGAATTTTCATTGTCCACAGGCGAAACCGTGCGAACATCTTTCTTTTTCTTCTTCCCAAGTATAGAAATTGCAAAAGCTACAATAGCTACAATTATGTATATTAAACTATCAAAAATATCATCCATAATTATTAATTTTAATATTGTTTTATTAATCTACTTTTTCTTAGCTCTTTCTTTTTTCTTCTGCAATTTATCCTTTTTTCTCTTTTTCTGCTTTTCTCTTTTTACTTTCTCGCTGGCTTTACTGGATTCTTCCTTTGCTTTCTTATTATGTTGTTTCTTCTGATCTCTTTCCCTTTTCTCCAGCAATTTAATCTTTTGTTGCTTTTTCTGCTTCTCTCTTTTTACTTTCTCGCTGGCTTTACTGGATTCTTCCTTTGCTTTCTTATTATGTTGTTTCTTCTGATCTCTTTCCCTTTTCTCCAGCAATTTAATCTTTTGTTGCTTTTTCTGCTTCTCTCTTTTTACTTTCTCGCTGGCTTTACCGGATTCTTTCTTAACTTTTTTAAGCTGTTGTTTCTT
>JAIORB010000066.1 GCA_021108325.1 Bacteroidales bacterium
ATATCCTTGTTTTTATTGGATACAAATATATGCATTTATCTACTGATCTCTAAAATTTTATTTAAATGCCACAGATTCCCAGATTTTCAAAAAACAATTTAAATACTGTCAAATCCGTAAGTCACAGGGTGACTAAATGATATAAAAACTGTTATACACATCTTTTCTTGTCAAGTCACCCCGTGACTATCAGTTTACTAGGTAGCTTGTTACGGATTTAAGAAATTAATAAAATCTGTGAACGGCTTTAGCCTTCAATGAAGTTAATCTGTGGCAAAACCATTCAATTATTTCGTTTAACCGAATTGCCGGTTATTTATATAACCTGATTAGCAAGCATTATTTTTCTTTTAAAACCTTATAAATTCCGTATTTTCTACAATACCTGTAAAACCAGCTATATTCAATATCAAACCCCAGGTTTGTTTTTACCTTTTGCTGCAACTGTTCAACTGTTCTTATATTTTTAGCTGTGGCCATACGCCTTATTTTGCTCCGATGAGGGTGTAATTTAGATCTTCTGCGTTCAGAATATTTAAATCGTAACAGGCCTTCAATCCCTTTTCTCAAATATATCTTTGTCCAATCGGCAACTGTATCCTCATGAATACCCAACAATTGAGTTATATTAATATTTTTTTGACCTTCGTTTTTTAATAAAATACAGTAAGCTCTTTTTAATATATTTTTTCTATTCTGATTTTCCTTAATAAGCTTTCTTAATTCAGCTTCTTCTTCTTTTGTAAGCCTAACTCTATAACTCATAATTTAACAAAATTTTATAGCAATTTAAAAAAACGGTATTTAAATAGCAAGTTTTAATGCAAAAATATCTGATAATCAGATGTTAAATCTCAAATTTAAAACATCTTGGATTTGTAGTTAAAAACTTAAGGATGAAATTAATTTATTATAAGAAGAAAATAAGAAGAGTTTTTAAATAAAAAGCGGGCAAGCTACTTACATCGCACCGCTACAACCATCTACCCTTGCTACCTTCCGGTCCTGGGGGAATTCAATAGGAGCTGGTCGTATAAGACTTGCCCGGGGGCACAAAAGTAGTAATTTCTTAAATCTTTTCAAATAAATGGATATATATTTCTGCAAAAACTAATATATTTGTTTTCAAAAAACAATTAAACTCTAATTATCATGGAAGAAAAATCTACATTAAAATTTAAAGTAAGCCTTGTAAATGGAATAATCCTGGGTTTAGCTCTTATAGTATTTTCTGTATTACTATATATTTTTGATTTGAACCTAAAAAGTTATATGAATTGGTTCAATTATCTTATTATAGTTGGTATAGTTGTTTATGCAACAAAAACATACAGAGACAACAACCTAAATGGCTACATGACTTATGGACAGGCTCTTGGATTAGGTACTCTGATCCTTGTATTTGGAGTATTAATAAGCAACATCTACAATTATATTTTCATGACTGTTATTGACCCCGACTATTTAAGTAAAATGCTTGTCATGATAGAAGAAAAATTGTTAGAAAAGGGAATGTCTGATGATCAAATTGAAATGGTCCTTTCGATGCAAAGAAAAATGCTAACCCCATTAATTGCAAGTTTAAGCGATTTTGCTGGAAAATCAATATTTGGATTTATTATAATATTAATTACTTCTGCTTTTCTTAAAAAAGAAGGAGATCCCTATCAAGAGGCAATGCAAGATATAGAAGAATAATATAATTATGATTTGTCCTGCAAGGACTTATAGTATGGTGGAAATTATAATTATCGACAAATAATGAGTCCTGTATGGACGATAGAAAACTATCGCAACCATGTTGCTTTAAAATTATTTACGGTAATTTTCTATCATAATATCATTGCTACACAATTAATATTATTTTTAGTACTGATTAGTTACAAACATTAAGCTTGTTGAAAATAAATATACTATTTTTGACAAGCTTTTAATAATAAAAAGATGGACGTTTCAATTGTAGTACCTTTATTCAACGAAGAAGAATCATTGCCAGAACTACTTGACTGGATAAACCGGGTAATGGAACAAAACAACTTAACATATGAAGTTGTTATGATTGATGATGGTAGTAAAGATAAGTCGTGGCAAACGGTTAATGATCTAAAGAAAAAGTATTCTGCAATAAAAGGGCTTAAATTTCAACGAAATTATGGGAAATCTGCTGCTTTACATACAGGTTTTCAGGAAACTCAGGGAAATATTGTAATTACAATGGATGCTGATTTACAGGATAGCCCTGAAGAAATTCCTGAGCTTTACCGAATGGTAAAAGAAGAAGGTTTTGATTTAGTTTCTGGCTGGAAAAAGAAACGTCATGATCCGTTTTCAAAACGTTTTCCAAGCAAAATATATAACAGATTGGTTCGGATGGTCACTGGCATTAAACTACACGATTTTAATTGTGGCTTAAAAGCATATAGCCGCGAACTTGTAAAAAGTATTGAAGTTTATGGCGATATGCATCGTTACATGCCAGTATTAGCTAAAGCAGCAGGATTTAAAAATATTGGAGAAAAAATTGTTCAGCATCAGTCACGGAAATTTGGAGTTTCGAAATTTGGTTTTGGACGTGCTCGCGGAATGTTTGATTTATTAACTATATCTTTTATTTCCCGCTTTGGGAAAAAACCTATGCAGTTTTTTGGCACTATGGGTGCGTTAATGTTTTTTGCCGGTCTTATTGCTGCCGGATGGCTTGGTGCTGAAAAATTAATTTCTATGTGGAAAGAAATAAGAGCTCCACTCGTAACTTCAAGTCCATACTTTTATATTGCACTTACATCAATGATTATTGGAACTCAATTATTTGTAGCAGGATTTCTTGGTGAACTTGTTTCAAGAAGCTCAAGTGACAGGAATAACTACGAAATAGAAGATAGAGTTTAGATATTTAATAATTATTCAGGCATTATTGTCCAACAAAAAAGTAACTATGACTATTAAGTGTCATTCCGCACTAGTCGCGGAATCTTTTACTTTTCAATATACTAGATTCCTGCTTCCGTCACGATAAATATTGGGATTCAGAACGCAGGAATGACATTCCAAATTTAATTTTCAGTTTTTTCTTTAAAAAACTACTTGTAAAAATTTTTCTTGTAAGCATGGAATTCATCCTGTCTCAGAATTACTCTTTTTATAAACGATTTTATAAAACCTAATCCATAAGCTGTTAATTGAATAAAGCTTGAAATAATTGACAATAATGCTACTTCTAAATTTTTATTTAACCTGAGAGAATCAAAAAATATAAGAACAGCGAAAAGACCTAAAGGGACTAAAAAATAAATACTCAAAGAACTTAAAAGTATAAACAATATTGTTCCCGAAAAAAATGAAGCTGGTAAAAAATGAACAACTTTTAGTGAATGTGGATGTCGTTTATACAAATTAATCCGGGCAATTCCTGAATTAAAAACCTGCTTGAAAAATTTCCTAAAATCCACTCTCCTCTTATGATAAACAGCTGCTTCTTTAATCAAAGTCGTAGAAAAACCATTTTCAATAATTCGCAAACTCATATCTACATCTTCGCCAAAACGCATTTTTGAGAACCCCTTTGTTTTTTCATATACTGATTTCGAAAATCCCATATTAAAACTTCGAGGATGAAATTTTCTCTCATCTTTCATCCCTCCCCGGATTCCTCCTGTAGTAAAAAAGGAAGTCATTGAATAGTTAATCGCTTTTTGAATTGAAGAAAAATCTGGATGTGCCATATCAGGGCCTCCATAAGCATCAACAGGTTCTTCAGACAAACGCTTATTTACGATTTCAAAATATTTTTCAGGAATAATACAATCGCTATCAAAAAATATATGGTAATCGCCTTCTGCTCGTTCAGATCCATAATTTCGCGATTGTCCGGGCCCGGAATTTGATTTAAAAAAGTATTTTATATCCAAATCTCCCTGATAATCCTCAACTATTTTATCACTTTTTAAAGTCGAACCATCCTCAACAACAATAACTTCAAAATTTTTAGAAATCTGATGTTTCAAACTTTCTAACAGTTCTTTTAATTCATCAGGCCTGTTATAAACAGGTATTATTACACTAAATTTTATCATTTTAAATAATAAATTTTTCTTTCAGGAGCTTAGCAACTTTTTTATCAACAGGAAATGTTATTTCGTTTATATCAATATC
The DNA here is from genome assembly GCA_021108325.1 of Bacteroidales bacterium. GTDB lineage: Bacteria > Bacteroidota > Bacteroidia > Bacteroidales > UBA12077 > UBA12077. The sequence continues at coordinate 4,153 of JAIORB010000066.1, forward strand.
ATCTAACTTAACCCATCGAAACGATTGAGCTCCATTTTTATCCTGTTCAAAATTAAACGACTTATTTGATATTTTAAACTTTATCGGATCAATAAATTTTGCAAAGTAATAAATACTTAACAATTGCGCATCATTGTAAAATTGTGTTGGTTGGAAATAATCTGTTGTGTAAAAATGTTCCAGCACCCCTATTTCTTGTCCGAATTCTTCAATGGCTTCTCGTTTTAAACAATCTATGGTGCCTTCACCAAATTGCATCCCTCCACCCGGAAATTTGGTCATACGCATATTTAATTGAAACTCATCACTTATTAAAATTTCGTTGTTTGAGTTAATAATCAATGCATAAACTCTTACGATGTACCTTTTAATCTTTGATGTCATTTAAGTTCTCGATTTAATAAATTCTATAATTCTTTCTTTTTTATCAGGGTTAAACCAAACAATTTCTTTGTCACGAGAAAACCATGAAATTTGTCTTTTAGCATAGTGTCTCGAATTTCTTTTAATCAGTTCAATTGCTTTTTCCTGAGTTATTTTTTTATCGAAAAACTCGAATAACTCTTTATAACCTACTGTATTCAGTGAATTTAAATGGCGATCTTTATAATATCTTTTTGCTTCGTCCATTAAGCCATCCTCAATCATCTGATCCACTCTTAAATTAATCCTTTCGTATAGTTCATTTCTATCTCTTTGTAAGCCAATTTTAATTATATTAAAATTACGTTTCTTTTTTGATTCAGATAAAAAGGATGAATACGGTTTTCCTGTTTGAATTGAAACTTCCAGAGCTTTTAATATTCGTTTCGGGTTTTTAAGGTCAACTTTAGAATAAGATTCCGGATCAAGCATTTTTAATTGTAAACGCAAACTTTCGATTCCTTCTTCTTTATGCTGATTAATCAAATTTTTTCTTAATTCCTGATCTATTGTTGGCAAATCGTCAATTCCATCACACACAGCGTTAATATACATTCCCGATCCGCCTGTCATCACTACATAATCCAGATTCGAAAATAATTCATTAAGTACTTCAAGTACTTCTTGCTCAAACATACTGGCGTTATAATAATCATAAATTGATTTATTCCCAATAAAATGATGTTTGACTTTTTTTAATTGCTCATCGGTTGGAACGGCAGTTCCGATTTTCAATTCTTTATAAATTTGCCGTGAGTCTGATGATATTATTTCTGTCTCAAATTCTTTAGCTATATCGATACTCAAGTCTGTTTTTCCAATACCTGTAGGGCCTAAAATAACAATAAGACTTTTCATTTTATAAATTTATAAATTCAGAAGAAATTGCATCGTATCGACATTATCTGCGTAATCCCATAATTCAGGCTGTTGTGATTTCCCAAAAGGAATTGCATCTTTAATAAATTTAGACTTAGAAACTATACACTGAATTTGATCTTTACCTGCCCGTCCGGCAGGCGGGTTTAAATCCAAAAATTCTTTTACTTTTTTAATATCATCATAATACTCAAAAAACAAAACTCCAATTGGCGATGACAAACCTTGATCTTCTTTTAAAATTACAAAACCATTATCGAAATGCTGAATCTGATTCATCAAATAAACAGATTTATTGTAATCATAATTATTAGCATACTTATTGTGGTGATAAACAGACTTAAAGTGAACAATATTTTCAAAAAACAAATCAAAACAATAATTTTTGGGAATAAACAGCTTAGAAACATTCCTACAACCTAATCCAAAATAGCTAAATATGTCGTTAGCTAAAGCCTCAATTTCTTCTTTTGTTTCATTTCCATCAAGTACAGCTACAGAATTTCTGTTTTTTCTAATGATATGTGGATATTTACCAAAATAATATTCAAAATACCGCGATGTATTATCACTACCGGTAGCAATAATTGCATCGAAATTTTCCAGTTTATCTTCAGTGAAATTAATCAGTTTTTTAAAATCACTATTAAGATTAATCAGGTATTCTGAAATAAATTTTAACAATCTGTTATCTTTCGATGATAACTTACCGTAAAAAATATTGCCTGAAATTAATACTGTAATAAAATCATGAAAACCCACCAAAGGGATATTCCCAGCGGTAATAACTCCAATTTTTTTCGTGTTTCTTTGATTTTTTATATTAGGGTATTTATTTATCCAAAGAGTGATTCCCCAATAGCATTTATTGATTCACGGATATTTTGCTCAGTAAACCACGGATTTTGAATATGATCCTTTAATACAATCTCATTTAGTTGATTGCTTTGATCAGATTCTGTTTTACCATCAGAATATTCTCTTAAAAATTCACCTAGTTGTATAAATGATTTAATTATTTGAATAATTTCCATGTTGGAAAATTAAGTATTTTAAAAATAAAATAAAAAATGGATGACCGTTTTTTACAATCATCCATCAGGTATTATACAATTATTTTATTAGAATGATTCCCAAGGAAGTTGAGTGAAAATTGTCCCTATTGCAGCACCTACAATTATAAAATATATAATAATAAATGCTATATAAACTGAAGATAAAATAGTGCCAATAAGCGCGCATATTCTTCCTGCATTCATATTTTTAAAAGAGGCCTGCGAATATTGTTCAGGATTTTCATTGTAAAGTGCTTTTGCTTTACCCGAAAGAACCAAAGCAATAATCCCCATAGTTATACCAAACAATCCATAACACCAGCAAACTGCTATCGATAAAATTCCTAAAACTAATACTGCTGTTGCATTTGGCAGAGGCTGCTGAACTGGAGGATTCACATTCTGAGGTTGAGGAGTTGTTGTATTTTCCATTTGATTCTGATTTTTAAGTTAATAACTTATAAATATAGCTTAAAACTACCATACTAGTGTTAATTATAAAAATTATTTTTAAAATATTTGCTCCGTTCCTGAATTTAAAAATGAGATGTGCGATTAAATAAAGTATTAAAAAAATGGTTGGAATAAGTGCCGGGAATAAAATAAAGCTTTCGACAAAATCACCTTTTAGTAATTCGATAAAGGCTCTTTGCATCCCACAACCGGGGCATTCAATACCAAAATACTTTTTATAAAAGCAAGCTTGCTGATGTGATTCCAGCCAGTTAATTATTATTTTAAACATCGATTTTATAATGAAAGTTCAAATATAGCCTGAATTATTCTTACCGCAATACAAGGCTGCAAACAAATTTTAAAATGAGTCTATTTGTTTTGTCTTTGAGTAACTTTGTGTTCCCTAAAGCTTTCGGGACTTTGCGTAGCTTTGTGGTATAACTATTACACAAAGTTTCACTAAGAAGCACTGAGTATCACAAAGAAAAAAATAAGATTAGAACCATTATATTTCAATAAGAATTTATACACTAATAAGCTACAATTATTTAAAATCTGAAAAAAGAATGGATATATAATCAACTACTTCGTTTGATGGAATAATTTCGCCGGAATGTCCTATTTTCAAGACATCTACTTTAGGATTTGAAGATACTAATTTTGCATATTCAATTAAGGTCATAATAGGACCATAACCGCATACAGAAATATTCTTCTTATGAATTACTTTTTCAATTGCCGGTGAATCAAGTGTTATTATATTTTCAAGTACAAAAGCATCTTTCTCTTTTCCTTGTTCGGGTGATAAAAAATGAGAGAAATCTGATGAAGCTATTATCAATATTTTTCTGTTTAACAATCTTGAACTTTCAAATAATCTTTCTGCCAAAAATTTAGCATTTTTATAAGTCTGATTAGATAAAGTAATTGGAGCTATTTTATAATAGTAATCTAAAAAATATTGCAAGAAAGGAAGCATTACCTCTCCTGAGTGCTCATGTTTTTGTTCAACATCAGAAATATCAATACCAAGGCTTTGTCCAAACTCAACATCAATATCAACCTGTCCCAGTGGTGTTTCCCAAATATCATTTGAGTCAAATGATATTTCGTGCCCCAATCCAGTATGGTTTGGATTTACAATAACAACAGTATCGAATTTCCGGCCTGTCTGTTTAATTATCTCGAAAAAATGAACTGCCTGGTAAGCGGAAAACATATAACCGGCATGCGGAACAACACCTCCTATTATTTGATTATTTTTCAAATCAAGATTAATACATGGTAATTCCTTTTCTCTTATGGATTCTATTTGCTCAACCAACGATTCCTTATCAGCCGGATAAAACCTCCCGGCAACAGCAGATTTTCTTATTCTCATTTTTGTTAATTAATGTGATTTAATACATGTGTTCCACAATTTGTGCAATCTCCATTTTTATTTACAGATTCCAATTTTGTAAAATATCCACTTCTGTTAATTAATATTTCATTACAATTAGGACAATGAGTATTGTTGCCTTCAGCCAAAACTACATTACCCAAAAAAACATGATTTAAATATTCAGAGGCAATTTTATTTAACTCAAGCATTTTTTCAATAGATGTTGGCTCAATATTTAGCTTATAAGTTGGGTAATACTTTGAAATATGTAAAACAACATCCTTGCCTAAATTCTCCTTAATCCATTTAATCATCTGTTCAAACTCTTCAGGATTATCATTTAACCCGGGAATAACAAGAGTAGTAATTTCAAGATGTTTCCCTGCTTTGGCAATATTCAAAAGAGATTCTTTAACCGGTTCAAGTTTTGATTTTGTATATTCAGTAAAAAAATCGTCATTGAAAGCTTTCAGGTCTACACTATAAGCATCAATATACTTGTTTAATTCATTTAATGGTTCCTTGTTAATAAAACCATTGGTAACCATTACATTTTTCAAATTATGTTCCTTTGCCTTTTTAGCAACATCTATCATAAACTCGAAAAATACTATTGGTTCATTGTAAGTATATGCTATTCCTGTATTATTCTTTCTTGATAAAGCTAAGTCTATAATTTTATCTGGTTTATAAAAGCTGTTTTCTCTCCCAAATTCGCTAACAGATGTTTGTGATATTTGCCAGTTTTGACAAAATGCACATTGCAAATTACATCCTAAACTACCTACCGATAATATTTCTGTACCCGGGTAAAAATGATATAATGGTTTTTTCTCAATTGGATCAAAACCAATTGATGAAACGATACCATAATTTTTAGAAATAAGAATACCCTTAGTATTCACCCGAACCTTACAAATTCCCGATTTTCCATTATTTATAATGCAGTTATGAGGACATAACACGCACTTAACTTTCTCATCATCAATTTTATGATAAAACAGAGCTTCCATAGGTCACTTTACCCCAAAACATTTATAATCATTGAATGGTATATCCATAACTTTGATATCATTAACTCTCGACCATGCAGGCCCATTTCTACACCACAACACAAATTCCTCGATAATTTCAGGTTCGCCATCGGCCTCAATATAAACACTTCCATCGTTTCGGTTTTTTACAAAACCTGTTATTCCTAATTCGTTGGCCTTTTGCAGTGCACTATACCGAAAGCCAACTCCCTGTACTTTACCGTAAATATTTATTTTAACGCTTTTAATCATGGCTTTAATCGTAGCGAGTTAATTTAAAAAATAGAATATCAAGTTTTGAATTATCTTTTTCAGAGATTCCTGTATTATTTTTAAGTTTTTCTATTTGCTCTTCAACCGTATTTACACCTTTAATATTTGGCATTATAAAACCTGATTTTCCTGATCTGTCTCTAATAAACAATCCGTGTTTCTGAGGGTTAAGTTCTTTAAGGTTATCTGCTACATGAGGTACTGATAATACATCTACACAAACCTTTATTTGATTAAGCTGACTACTTATAATCGGTTCTAAATTTTCATATTTTGATGCAGCGCCTATAGCATTTTCAATAATTTCATCGTACAAAAAATTATTTTTTGGATTTATATCTCCGTAACTTCTCAACAAATTATCATTTAAATCAAATATTGAAACAATACAAGCCCGATTTAATTTAAGATCCGTAGATATTTTATCTTCACTTGTTTTTCTTATTTGCCCGGTAGATACAAAAAATAAAATAGTATCGTATGCAATCTTCGCATAACTTGTTTTGGGATTAAACATAATTATTAATTTGAATAAATGGGTTTTTAAATATAATATGGGAAGTCTTCACAATCATCAGTAAGTAATTTGCATTACATCACATTACAGAATAGAAGTAAAATTACAAATTTCATTTATTAACTTCAATCTTTATCGTATTTAAAAAAATGATATTACCTTAAATTCGCAGATATTTTTTAACCGCAAAGTTCACAATGATTTACACAAAGTTCGCAAAGAATTTAAAGTGAAGTTTTTTCTTTGAGACCTTTGCGATTTCTTAGCGTTCATTGCGGTTCCATATTTTTTATATTATTTACTTGCGGATTTAAGGTATTATATGAATCAAATGTTGTGTTTTATATTATTTTTGAAGTAAGAAGTAAAAATATGTTTTCGAAAAACTTGTTAAGGGAAAGTCTAAGAATTGCATTCAGTTCGATTCGCTCAAATTTACTACGAACGATTCTTACCGTATTTATTATTGCTTTTGGAATAATGGCACTTGTAGGTATATTAACTGCAATTGATTCTATAAAGGGCTCGATAAGTAATCAGTTTAGGAATATGGGTGCTAATACCTTTTCAATAGTAAATAGAGACAGCCATGTTCGTGTTGGAGGACGGGTAGAAAGATATAAAAGTATTGAATACCGGGATGCTATGAATTTTAAGAAAGAATTTAAATTTCCTGCGTTAGTTTCCATATCAACTTTTGCATCACAAATAGCTACAGTAAAGTACAAATCTGAAAAAACAAATCCCAATATATCAGTTATAGGTTCCGACGAAAATTATTTACTTACTTC